>DATCJO010000201.1:0-4027 GCA_036562765.1 Tissierellaceae bacterium
TAAAAGCAAACCAAGGCTTATTATAGACAAATACAGCTTCGAACCACAGCTAGTACGAGCTGGGGAAAATTTCCAAATGAAGCTTTCATTCTATAATACATCCAGCACAAAAACTGTAAAAAATATAAAGATATTCCTTACAGCAGAACCTGGCGGAACCAGTGGTGACAGCCCAAATGCTGGAGGTTCAGTATTTACACCTGTGGATAGTTCCAATACTTTTTATATTGACAGCATTCCACCTAAAGGAAGAGTAGAAAAAACTATTACCATGTTTACAGTACCAGATGCCCTTGCCAAAACCCATACAATAATAGCTAATTTTGAATATGAAGACAATGAAGGCAATCCATTGGAAGACCAAGAAAGAATTGGAGTCCCAGTAGTACAGCAATCAAAACTAGACACAAGCGAATTAACCGTATATCCAGATACAATGGTTGGCCAGCCAACTCCTGTATCATTAGAATTTTACAATACAGGCAAAGTAACTCTATACAACTTGATGGTAAAACTAGAAGGAGATTTCCAAACTGAAAATGGCAGCTACTATGTAGGCAATTTCCCAAGTGGAAGCAGCGACTATTTCGAAGGCATGGTCATACCAAATCAACCAGGTGAAGTAAAAGGAGCAGTCGTATTCACCTACGAAGACTCCACAGGTGAAATCCAAGAAGTTAGAAAAGAATTTACTCTTAATGTAATGGATATGCCTCCTATGGAAGAATTCCCATCAGATGTTCCTCCAATAGATGACTACAATCCAAATGGCGGAGGAATTAAAAATATCCTAAAATCTAAATGGCTATGGATAACATTGGTTGTAATAGCTGCTGCAGTAGGTGGAGTAGTCTTCTATAGGAAGAAAAAGAGAGCAAAGGAAATGGGATTAGATGAGTAGCATAGACCTAATTAGAATGGGAATAAAAAACCTGTGGAGAAGAAAGCTAAGGACCTTTCTCACAATCTTAGGCGTTGTCATAGGAGCCAGCTCAATTATAGTAATGCTCAGCCTTGGCTTTGGTTTAAGCAACTTCTTTGAAGAGCAAATATCCCAATGGGGAGACTTAACTGTCATAAACGTTTACAAAGGCTGGAGCGAAATACCAGGAAAAAAACAAACATCCCTAGATGATAAGGCAGTAGAAACTTTTAGAGCAATCCAAAATGTCGTTGCTGTAAGTCCAGTACTTGAAACATCAGGTACTGTAATCTGCGGACGATATATATCCTATGCTCCCATCAGAGGAATAGACCCTGAATCCATGGAAGCTTTTGGGTATGAAGTAGCTCAAGGAAGGCTTTTAAACAGTTCAGATACCCTTGCAGTAGTATTCGGAAGCCAAATGCAATACAGTTTTTATGACCCAAAAGCAAGGGTATGGCGTGAACCAAAAATTGACCTTATGAAAGATAAATTGTCCCTAACTCTAGATCCCAACTACGGATGGTCTATACCTGGTGAAAAGAAGCCTAATTACAAGGAATACAAGATAAAAACTGTTGGAATCCTTGCTGAAGGGGATTGGGAAACAAGCTATGCCATTTACATGCCTTTGGCGGAAGTCAAAAAGATGATAATAGATAAAGAAAAAGCGGAAAATGTAAAACCTCAAAACAAAACCAATGTAAACGAATACAGCAGGGTTTATGTAAAGGTAAACAATATAAACAATGTCCAAGAAGTACAGCAAAAAATAAAAGACATGGGGCACGAAGCATACAGCCTAAATGACCAATTGGAATATACTAAAAAACAAGCAGCAATCATTCAAGCTGTACTAGGCGGAATTGGTGGGGTTTCATTGTTAGTTGCTGCCATTGGAATTACAAACACAATGGTAATGAGCATATACGAAAGAACTAAGGAAATAGGAATAATGAAAGTTATAGGCGCATCCCTTAAGGATATAAAAAGGCTATTCCTATTTGAATCTGCCCTTATAGGGTTATTTGGAGGAATAATAGGAATTGGATTCTCCTATCTTCTATCCTACATTGTTAATAAATTCAGCTATCAATTTGGCGAAGCCCTAGGTGCCTATGGCGCAACTAAAATATCTATCATTCCAGTATGGCTAGTCTTTATAGCAATAGCTTTCTCCACATTGATAGGCGTAATTTCCGGATACTTCCCAGCAAGACGTGCTATGAACTTATCAGCTTTAGAAGCCATAAGAACAGAATAATAAAATACAATAAAAGCAGGTGATGATGACCATCACCTGCTTTTATTATAAAGTCATAATTATTAAATTAGCAATTAGCCTTTTTATATTCTATTGCAGCACTAATAAATTCCCTGAACAATGGATGAGCCTTTGTTGGTCTTGACTTAAACTCTGGATGGAATTGAACACCTATAAACCAAGGATGATCCTTCAATTCAATAATTTCAACTAGCTTGTCATCTGGAGTAACTGCAGAAATCACAAGTCCCTTTTCCATCAATTTATCCCTGAATTCATTATTAAATTCATATCTATGCCTGTGTCTTTCATATACAATTTCATCATTATAAATTTTACGAGCCAATGTATTTTCCTTAACTTTACAAGGATATGCTCCTAATCTCATTTTCCCATTTATAACTTCGCCATTCTTTTGTTCTGGCAACAAATCAATTACAGGATATGGAGTATTTGGATCTATTTCAGAGCTGTTAGCCCCTTCAAATTTAGCTACATTTCTAGCAAATTCTACTACTGCAAGCTGCATTCCATAGCAGATTCCCAAAAATGGGACTTTATTTTCCCTTGCATATTTAATTGCTGTAATCTTTCCTTCTGTGCCCCTATCTCCAAAACCGCCAGGTATTAATATTCCTTCTGCGTCGCCTAATAGTTCCTTAACATTATCATCAGTAATATCTTCAGATTGAACCCACTTAATATCTACATCCATATTGTTGGCTAATGCCCCATGCCTTAAAGCCTCAGCTACAGAAAGGTATGCATCCTTCAATTCTATATACTTTCCTACTAAAGCAATACGAACTTTTCCCTTAGGATTCTTTACTTTTTCAACAAGGTCAATCCATTCTGATAAATCTGATTCTCCGCACTTTAGATTCAAGTGGTCTATTACCAATTGGGGCAAGCCTTCCTTTTCAAGCAATAATGGCACTTCGTAAATAGAGCCTGCATCAATATTTTCGATAACTTCAGTAGGATCCAAATCGCAGAAAAGGGCAATCTTTTCCTTAATATCCTTAGATAATGGAACTTCAGTCCTACATATTAAAATATCAGGTTGAATACCGATACTCCTTAATTCTTTTACACTGTGTTGAGTAGGCTTTGTTTTCAACTCTCCTGCCCTAGATAGATATGGAACCAATGTAACATGAATGTACAAAACATTTTCTTTCCCTACATCATATTTTATCTGCCTAATGGCTTCTAAAAATGGCAAAGATTCAATATCACCAACTGTGCCTCCGATTTCAGTAATTACAACATCTACTTCTCTTTCCTTAGACGCCCTGATGATTCTTTCCTTTATTTCGTTTGTAATATGGGGTATTACCTGTACAGTTCTGCCGTTATATTCACCTTTTCTTTCCTTGTTAATGACAGATAAATAGATTTTCCCAGTAGTTACTGAATTATTCTTTGTCAAGTTTACATCGATAAATCTCTCATAGTGGCCTAAATCCAAATCAGTTTCAGCACCGTCATCTGTTACGAAAACTTCCCCATGTTGGTAAGGGCTCATATATCCAGTATCTACGTTAATATATGGATCGAATTTTTGAATAGTAACCTTAAGACCTCTGCTCTTTAATAGAACTCCCAAACTTGCAGCGGTGATACCTTTTCCCAGGGACGAAACTACACCACCGGTAACGAATATATATTTGGTAGCCAATTTTTACCCTCCTCGAATCTACATTTAACTATAGTATTTTATATCAACTAAAAATATATGTCAATGAAAAGAAAATAATATGTAACTAGATTGTAATATCTAATTATTTACAAATATAGTATAATTAAATCATAAGAACAAGGGGGGTTGCGTATGA
>DATCJO010000007.1:0-8167 GCA_036562765.1 Tissierellaceae bacterium
TATACATCTCATAACAAGTTCAAAGGAATTGCCGTGATCTAAATGCAGTGCTATTGGTATATCATATTTTTCGGAAGCAACTTTTGCCATCGCAGCTATATAGTCTTCACCTGCATGGTTTATTGTACCTGGTGTGGTTTGCAGGATTAGAGGCGCTCTCATATCATACGCAGCTTTTACAACGGCTTTTAAGGTTTCAAGGTTGTGTATGTTAAAACCTCCAATGGCATATTTATTTTTCCTCGCATCTTCGAGCATTTTCTTTGTATTAACCAATAGCATTCGCTCACCTTCTATCATCTGAAACTAATTCTTCATCCCAAATATAAAGAGTCGCTGTACTCGATTGTTTTCTAAAACAATCGAGTACAGCTCGCTTACTATCTTTTTCCCAAAACCTAAAATTTCGTTGCGATTTTGAATTTAAATACCCTCAGTTGTTTTACTCCTTTCGTTACTGCTCTTTTGTACTTTACTTTTCTCAAAATGTAACACAGTATTTTTAGTAGTTTCAACAGCTAATTCAGCTAACCGGTTAATCGATACATTATCTTTTTGCAAAATTATCTCCAATATGCCACTTAGATTACAGCCACCTATTAAAACAACATCTTTATCACTATTAATTACAAATTCAGCAGCAACTTTAAAAGGTGTTCCTCCAACGATATCACAGACAATTAAAATTGATGATTTAGGATGTTTATCAAATATTTCTTTAATTTTATGTTTTAGGGTTATATCCGAATCATTTTCTACAAAATCTATTGCATACACATTATCAACAATCCCAGTTATAAGCTCAATTGAACTTTTCAGCCCAGTTGCATAATTTCCATGTCCCATAATAATTATTACATTATGCATATCACAAAACCCCTAAGTAGGAGAAGAATATCGCCATAATAAACGTTATCAATATCAATATGACAGGGCTTACTCTCTTCTCTTTCAGGAGATAAAACATCAACAACGTATATCCTAACGGTAAAATATTAGGAAAAATTTTATCAAAGAAATCTGTTTGCAATGAGATAACATGTCCTTCACTTACTGGAATCTTAGTTAACACTTCAATATGGACATACTTGGCTATTAACCCCCCAATTACAGTAACACCAAGTATAGAAGCCGCTTTAGAAAATACTTTTGATTGTTCTTTAATAAAGTCTATGGCACTTACCCCTAAAGTATAGCCAAGATGAGTTAAAGGAATGCGTAATAACCAGATACCTAGATATACTGCGAAAAATAAAATCGGTCCAATTAAGCTTCCTTGCATAGCAAAAGAAGCACTAATACCAACCATAATCGGAAGCAAAGTAAACCAAAATATCGCATCACCAATACCTGCTAAAGGCCCAAATAAAGCTATCTTTAAACCTCTTATTACTTCCCTACTTTCGCGATTTTCTTCCAAAGAAAGCAACAATCCCATTAAGAACCCTACTAAATTTGGATGGGTGTTTATAAATTCCAGGTTGTCTTTCATAGCTTCTGAAAGGCCTTTTTTATCATCTTTATATATCTTTTTCAAAAACGGTAATTGCGCTAACGTGAATCCTCCTGCCTGCATTCTTTCATAGTTGAAACTAGCTTGTAATAGGGAGGAATAAATCGCTAGTTTAGTTATATCCTTCTTTGTCAACACCTTATTAGATTCCGTCATCATAACCATCTCCCTTCGACGCTATTACATTATTATACAATGCGGGGTGTTCTTTACTACGAAAATACTCATAAAGTGCTAAAGCGACACCTATTACTGCAACAGGTAATAAATTTGAAAATGGCAGGAAAGTAGCTATAAAGAACCCTATTATAAAATATGGGATGTATTCTGCTTTCATCATAACTCTAAGTAACATACCAAATCCTACTGCTGGCAATATTCCACCGGCTACTTCAAAGCCATGAGCTAACCAAGCAGGCATTGATTGCACAATAGTTTTCATTAAATCCTGTGCAACATATACGCTCAAAAAAACAACTATTCCATAGCTTATAGCCACAATTAAGGTAGTTATAACATTTATTTTAACAAGCCCCTTTACGTTAGCTTCTTCTGCATACTTATCCGCCCTTGCCATGAAAAGCGAAAAGCTAGAGTAATAGAAGAGAAGTATATACTGCATTAAAAAACTAAATGGCAATGCTAACCCTATAGCCGTCTTAGGATCTGTCCCAGTTGTAAATGCAATAACTGTCGTCATCAATCCTGCTAAAACTGGATTAGGCGGTTGTGTTCCTCCTGCAGGCGTTAACCCTGCAAAGGCTAATTCAGTTAAACCACCAGCAATTAAGCCCGTGTGTACATCGCCAAGTATTAGTCCCGTTAAAGTCCCTACAATTATTGGCCTAAAAAGGAAGAAGGCTTCAAGCCAAAAATCTATACCTACTATGATCGCCATTAAAGTCAACAGCAGCGCTTGTGTTAACGTAATACTCTCCATTCTAACCAAACCTCCTTAATGTAAATACTCTTTTTTATCATCAGGAACGTCTTGTATAAACACTTCCACCCCCTTCGAGCTAATATAGTGTAAATCTTCTAAATCTTTTTCATCTACATATACCTTTTTACTGAGCTGTTTTTTACCTGGTGAAAAATGCATGTTACCAACATTAACTTCTTTTATAGGTACCCCTCCATCTATTAGCTTTCTAACAACTTGCGGAGTTTTGCATACTATAAAAATTTTTTGAGTAGGAGAAGCTTTATGGATTATTTCTATAGTGTGCTGTATAGTAAAAAACCGAATCCCTACACCTGCCATTTCTGCTACCATTTTCATTAACTGTTGCTGTAAAGGATCATTAGCCACTTCATCGTCGACAACAACAATCAAATTTGCTCCTAAAGATTTTACCCATGTGACCCCTACTTGACCATGAACTAAACGATTATCTATACGTGTAAGTAGAATATTAGGAATTGCCAAGGCTACTCCCCTTTCCTCTGCTATTTTTTATAATGTGTTTTTTGTAATGAATTTAGTAACGAAAAATATATTTTCAACAACAATACATTAGCAAAAAGAATGCCAATGAGTGTAATTATTAGATTTTCATATAGCTAAGTCTTTTATTTTAGTAGTGATAAGATCATACATAAAGGCTATTTCAGATGTCGGTATGGTTACTTTATAAGTTTCCTCTATGACACTAAACGAAGCTTTGACGAAATCTATAAACTGTCTATGACACTGCTCGAATTCTTTTAGATTACTGTAAGACATTATAGGTTCCTTCATCACTAATCTTTCAATCATTACACTAATGTGTATATATAAACTTATTTTTAAATCATTTGAAAATCTAACGCCCATGAATCTTTCTAAATCCGAGATAGCTCTTTCAACTTGGACAATTATTTTATCGGGATTTAATATGGTCAAATGATGTAATACATTTTGCAACGAGAAAAGTCTAACTATTGTTTGATTAATCTGGTGTATAGTTTCATCATCAACAATACCTATTAATACCTTCCTTAATAAGGCATCTCCTTTGCCAGCTATTAAGTCTTCCAAAGATAAGTACGGTATTTCTTTTATTCCAGGATCTGCGGTACCTATGATCAACTTAACATTAAAATTTTTAAAAATTGCGTCCTTTATACCATTACCTTTTAACCGAGTATAATCATATGGAATAATTTCAATATCTTCATTTGTAAAACACTCATTCAAAAGATCTTTTATTTTTATAGCGGTACCAATTCCCGTTATACATGTTGTAAGAATAGCACTCTTTTTATTTTGCTGGGGCTTGATAAATTTATAACTAATACTGTTTTTCTGGATTGCTTCTGTTACAATCTGCTCTAGTGGCTGATTTTGTAATATTCTATTACCGACATCCAAAGCTAACTGGGTAGTAATATTATTAATAATTGCTATTTCCCCATCCACAATGTCAGTTAAAGACTTGTATATCTCCTCAAGAGAACCCATATCAACCAATATTATAATTCCTTTAGAGGTATCTATATTTTTTAAATAGTCCCGAACTTTTATCATAATTTCTTGTGTTGACATTTCAATAGGCATATCAAAAGCTTCAAAGACAAACTGTCCCAAAAGCCTATTTGCAACGCTTGCTATGCTGCTTGCAGTTGAATAGCCATGCGCTATTATTATGGAATTTATAAAATTTGCATTATCACTTTTATTTAGGCTTTTAATATAAAGCGTAAAATAAATCACAGCAGCTTGGTTAAGTTTGATGTCGAGATTAACTTCAATCAATTCAACCATTTTTTTAGCTATTATAAATTCTTTAGGAAAAACTTTTTTTAGAACCTTCAATGCCATCGATATACTCTTGGAATATTTTTCGTAAGCTACATCGCTTAATAAATGATTAACAAAATGAGTTAACACCAAAGCTGAATTGCCATAATACTTAACTCCGTACATATTTTGTATCACATTTAAAACATTTTCTACTATACTCTTGATGACATTGAAAACTACGGAATCAATATAGGTATTGTCATTTTTGAAGATTATCTTATCTGCAAATTCATTCAAGTAAATTAAAGCATCTTTTTTAAAGGTATCTGCACTTATTTCCCTGCTGTTATATTTTTCGAATAATTCGAATATTTTGCTTACTGTATTATAAACTTCTTTATTGTCTTCTTCTCCATCCCATATTAAACCCTCGTCTTTTTTGTTGTGGGAAATTAACATTGCGCTAAAATGAAAATTACTTTTTATTATATCCAATTCAGTCTGCATTTTCTTTGGTAAGTCATACAAGTGAATTCTCAATACATTTGTTTTATCTACCATAACAGAGTTGTAAGCTTGAGCGCAACTGTATTTTATTACATTTATAAGTTCGCCAATGTTGCCTGATATTTTGCTCTTAAGAAGCACATTTAATACTTGTTTGCTTATTAAAATATCCATTCCCAGATTTTTGGCTTCCTTTTTATAAAAATTGTATATTAGTTGTAGCCTCTCATGCAAAGGCCTATCGTGAAGAGAGGGAATGTTTACAATTAGCGGTATTCTCCTTAAAAAAGTTTTTATAAGGCTTTGCTCAGGGTCTTCTGTTGTGGCAAAAATAAACCTTACTTTTGCTGTACGCCAGTTGCCAGTCTCCCCCAACCTTCTAAATATTCCCTTGTCCATAAATAGGAAGAGTTTCTCCTGTCCTTCCGGAGGGAGTCTATGAACCTCATCTAAAAACAAATACCCTCCGTCGGCCTCCTCTAAAAGGCCGGGCTTGTCCTTGTCTGCACCGGTAAATGCTCCTTTTACATACCCAAAAAGATTAGCCGACAATAATTCGGGATTGTTGGCATATTCAGCACAATTAAATATTACATATGGAGCATTCTCATCTATAGCATTAATTGTTTTCGCATATTCATAGATTAGCTGTGCAATATAGCTTTTCCCCACGCCTGTATTCCCAACAAGCAAAATAGGTAGTCCATTTGGGGGATAAGAAGCCGCAGATTTGCATAACTTTACCTGTGTTTTAAGGCTGCCATTATACCCTATTAGCTTTGTAAAAGGGTCATCACCTGAAACTTTCATAGTTGAATCTGAACTCTTGAACACTTCTCTGAATTCTTTGCACTTCTTTTCATAAACTTCTTTGTCTAAAAAATAGACAGGTCTTGTATTTATCTTTATTATTTTACCTTCTTTATGAAGCTCATTTAGTAAATGACTGGCAACGTTTCTTTTTATATTTAATTTTTCAGCAATTTCCTGAGCAGTCAATCCTTTTTTCTCTTTAATGTTTATCTCCCTTGACAAATCCCTCAATAAATTAAATACCCTCTCTTTGTTTTTCAAGGATTATCCCCCTTTAAAACGATTTTTATTTAGTCACATAACACCTACCACTATATTTGTTCCGATTCTGTTAATGCTCACCATTTTTGAGGATATGATTTCGTTCAAATTCAAATCAAATTCAAAGGGAAAAAGCGAATAAAGTTTATCTATTTCGGTAAAATCCAGGTAACTTCTATTCGATGCCTTTAAATAGCATAAAATCAAAAAGTTAATCGAATACAAAATTGTTTGCCTTTCTCCCCACTTCTCGAAAATTTTTCTCCTTATGTTCTCCAGCTTGAATTTTTCATCCAAATACAGGCTTTTGCCGATTAGATAGATGATTCGTTAAAAATAGGAAAGCTTAGCATCATCAAACCATAGTACAATGCTACTTTTTCTTCGGCATTTGCTCTTTCATATAAATCAAGGGCAAAATCCCTTACAAATTTTGTCCTCTCATCTACATCTACCCACGTTTTTAAAAGAACGGAAACGGATTTTCTTATAGTGACCGTGCTTTTGTAAAAATTAGAAACATACTCTTTCAATATTTTTTTTGATTTCTTTAGAACTTAAATTGCCATTCTTTAATTCATCTGCCGTTATATTCAGCCATTCTAGTTTGACAGGTTTCAAAAAGCCTACAAATTTCATAGCTTCATTCCTTCCCCAATTTATTATTCTGGCAAAAGGAACTACTACTTCTTCCAGAGCAATTCCTCCGTGGCTTATGGCACTTTCGCCTTCTTTTATAAAAGAGTAGTTTCCGTCACATATCAGATACTTAAACTCCACAGGCAGTCCGTCTCCCTTCCATTCTATAACCTTTTTTTCCCTCAACAAATCACCAAAATCACCGTATTTAGTTTGATAAACCGCAATCCTATTCGATAATGCTTCTTACACTTTCCAGCAATGCCCCTTCCTTAAATGTCTTTACACCCCTTAAATAAGCGATTTCACTTTCTTTATATCCATGCTCGACGTAAAATTTCTTAAACCGCTTTTCATCGTGATCGGTCGAAAACAGCGTATCTTTATTTAAAGTTGACCGGTATCTCTCCCGAAAAAAGAACCTGCCTCAAAATTTAAACTCTTTTTAATATAGAGCCGCAATACATTTGGAAGCTCGATTCCTCTGTAATAAAGCTTCAACAGATTTTTTATCAAATCTTTAAGCGAATTTATTAAAGTTACATCAACTTGAAAAACGATAAAGTAATCCTGTTTTATATCCCAGGGAATGTAACATTCTTCATTAGCAAGCAAAAAAAGCTTTTCCGTTTTTCCCCTGAAACTAGTCTCATATTGATAGCGGTAAGTAGGCACCGACGAAGACAGAGCCTTTCCCAACCTGTACCGTGCTACATCGGTGATGCATTCAAAACGTATTTAAATTCATATTCATAATGCGGCGCCTTTCATCTACATCGGGGTCACTACATCAATCTCCCAATTTGCTCAGCGCATTGTCATAGTACATGAGCAAAGTGGTATCTTCCTGAAGCACGGTTTCCGGAAGCCTTTCCGCCACCCTTACTATAGTCTTATAATCCTTTTTTTGCCAGAGATCTTTGAATCCCGCCCTTACGGCTTCGGTCCTAAATACTTTAAGCTTCCCTTCAGCTTTTCTATATCCGACTGCTTATTGGGATCAGGAACATACCATCTTCCCTCTTCATCCTGCAAAAAGTTTTCTTTTAAGATATCCATAAGCTCCGGCAATTTCTCGTGTTTTAATTCATGCTTTATCTGTAAAAATTTTAGCTGGATTTCTTGATATGTTTGCGGCTTTTTCTCGAGTTCCAATCTGAGCCATTGAATCGCGCTTTTTTCGTCTATTATCAGAGAAATCTGCTCTTCTTCCCATTCCAGTTCCATTCGTTTTGCATCGTATTACTCACCTGATTTGGCAGAAAATACATTCTGTCCCTTTCGACAAACCGTTCTTCTAATCCTCTGTAAAATTCCGCAGCACCCATAGGTATGCTCAAACCTCTTTGTATATGAAAGGCTATCATGGCGTCGTATAAAAGGTACTTCTGCCTTTCTGGTATAACTTCAATTTTCCCATCCTTTAATTTCTCCATCATCTCCATCAAGGCTTGTTTGTTATTCGTTATCTGGTTGATTTCAGGAAGTAAAATCTATACCCCTTCTTTGAAGGTCCTTTTCAATCTCCCTCTTTAAAATTATGTCCCGGGGGTGTGGTCACAGCTCCAAGTTCTATCCTAAGCACTTCAAACTTTCCGGCTATTTGTTTTGCGTGCTCTTTGAAGCTTTCATTTTTTACATAATCCAATCTTAGGACGCCAGGCTCTGTATTCCTCTTACCGGGCCTTGCGTAGACCAAACAATCATCC
>DATCJO010000032.1:0-2414 GCA_036562765.1 Tissierellaceae bacterium
AATTTTGTTTTTAAAACTTATTTGACCTCTTCTGTGCCAATTTTTCCCATACTAATTGGCGAGGGATATTATTGTCTTTTTTTGCCCTGATAATTTTATTTTCCAGTTTTAGGGTATTGACATATTACCGTGAGTCTTGATGGTTATAAGATTCTTTCAGTTTTTTTACCTTTAAATTTGAGCGATGTATTTTTCCAGCTTGAAACATACGGTCCATTAATTCTGATATTTCTAGTGTACTTCGATTTTGTTGATATTCTCCTTGATCCTCTCATATCATTAGCTTTGTATATTTTGGATACTTTAACCAACGTGTTGATTTTTTAATATACAAAGGGTGACTAATACGTGGCACTAAACGTAAAACTCGAAGCTTTTGAAGGTCCGCTGGACCTTCTTCTCCATCTTATAGAAAAAAACCAAATTAATATTTACGATATACCTATATCAGAACTGACGGATCAATATTTAAGTTACTTAGAAGGACTTGAAGAGTTAGATATAAATTTAGCCAGCGAGTTTTTATTAATGGCTGCAACTTTACTTAGCATAAAATCTAGAATGCTGCTGCCCGGCGTAAAAAGCAACGATGTTCAGCAGGAGGAATGCGCTGTTATAGATGAGGAAGACCCGAGAAGTGAGTTGGTAGAGAGGTTAATTGAATATAAAAAGTATAAAAAAATAGCAATGATTCTTAAGGAAAAAGAAGAATATGAGAGCAAGATTTTTAAGCGCAAACCGGAAGATCTTTCGTTTTTATACGATGATCTTTGCCTTCCTGAAGTGAGCTTTGATGATCTCATGTCTATTTTTACTGATATTATAAGGAAAAAGGATATAAGAGAAAAAGCAAATACAAAAACAATATTAAAGGAGCCTTTGCCGTTATTTAAAAGAATTGAACAAGTGTACGACATCGTGGTTAATATGAAAAAGGTAAATTTTAAGGATTTTTTCTCAAAAAGTGCTACTAAATCAGAACTGATAATTACGTTTCTTGCAATACTGGAGTTGATAAAATTGAACAAGGTAAAGGTATATCAAGATCAGCCTTTCGGTGATATAACAATAGTCCTAAGGGAGGAAGCCTAGTGGAGAAAGAACGAATGAAGGGGATTTTGGAGGGTATATTGTTTGCAGCGGGTGATCCAGTGTTTCTGGATGATTTGGCAAATGTCCTGGAAATTTCAAAAGAAGAAATTCTAGACATTATAACTGATATGAAACAGGAATATAATTCAGCAAATAGAGGAATCATGATATCTGAGGTGGGTAGAAAGATTAGGCTAACTACCAAGCCTGATGTTTACCCTTATATTGAGAAATTGTTTAAACCTCAAATTAGAAGTCAACTCTCTAGAGCTGCCCTTGAAACCTTGGCAATAATAATGTTTAAACAACCTATTACGAAAGCTGAAATAGAATCTATAAGAGGCGTTAATGTAGAAAAAACATTAAACAGCTTATTGGAAAAAAATCTAATCTGTGAAGTGGGACGACTGGAAACTCCTGGTCGACCTATTTTATATGGTACTACTCAATACTGTTTAGAATATTTTGGGCTGAGTTCCATTGAAGAATTGGCTAATTTAAAATTAAACGAACAAGGGGATTAAAGTGTTTATATTATTTGTCATCGGAATAACCGCTATACTTATTTTACTAACTCCTGTGTCATATCATATTAATTTGTGCTGGGAAGGACCAAAAAAAGGAAATATCCATGTAAAAGTATCGATAATTGGATTGACGTTATTAAAAAGGACTTTGCCTTTTTCGCCTCTTACCGGCGATAAAAGTACTAGACCATCGCTTTTGAATTTGGTTTCTATTTATAAATTTGTTAAGATTAAAAAGTTATCACTTAGCATAAAATTTGGGTTCAACGATCCAGCCGTTACCGGAATATTAACAGGAACAGTCTGGGGAGTGGCCTTTTTTATTCTAGGGATATTAGGCCGTTATGTTGATCTTAGCAGTTCATATTTTTCGTTGGATATAATACCGGATTTTTCTGGAAATAAGCCAGCAGAGCTTCATTTTGAGAGTATAATAAACATGCGAATAGGTCATATTATTATCGCAGGACTATTATTGTTAAAATCGAGGTTGCAAAAAAGTGAGGGAGCGAAAGCCAGATGGAAGGACATCCAATTGAAAGCCTCATGAAAACGGCTATGGAAAGCATAAAAGACATGGTAAATGTCAATACCATAATAGGGGATGCTGTCGAGACGCCAGACGGCAGCGTAATTATTCCGGTATCGCGGGTTACCTTTGGGTTCGCTGCCGGAGGAAGTGAGTTTTTCGTCAGGACTTCTCAAGATAAAGAGAAAAACCAGGAATTACAGAAAATGCCTTTTGGTGGTGGCAGTGGTGCCGGTGTTTCGGTGCAGCCTGTTGCTTTTATGGTC
>DATCJO010000036.1:0-2026 GCA_036562765.1 Tissierellaceae bacterium
CCAGTCAAAGTGGCTGGAATTATAGCTTCAGGGGTTACCAATCTTAAATTTACATCTATATTATGTTCCTTAGAAAAAGACTCATTAATTAAACGGCGCAAAACATTATATTGGTCCCTACCAGTAGATACCCAAACCTCAATAATACCCCTCCTTTGTCCAGTCCCACTAGCTAAAACTTCATCAAAATTTACTTTAAACGAACCAATAAAAGCTCGTACCTTATGTATAAAATTTTCAACTAAATTAGCTTCTCCTTTGGGTAATTTATAATCTGCTGGTGCAATAATAATATAATCTAAAAGTAAAGGTTGCTTTATCATAGAATCTATCCAGTATCCCAAAGCGGATATATTATTTTTAAAGTCTGCTAAATATCTTCCAATTTCGTTTGGCCTTTGTATTATTTTTTCTAAAGTTATAACCAACATTTCAATGACAGTATTAGCCTCTGTAAAATCTCCTGTTATGCTATTTATTTCTTGTATAATATCCTTTAGATTATTGCGCTGTAAAATTAAACGTTCTCTTAAATCGGGGATTAATAAAGTTAAGTTATAATCCCTATATCTATCAGGTGAAGTTCCCGTAACAACTACTATATCTTGATAAATTTTATTAAGTTCTCTCAAAGAATTCTCTACCCGTTCAATGAGTTCACCAAATACTCCAAGGCACACCTCTAAAGAAATTGTATTTTTCCCCTCTTTAAAGTAAAAGTAAAATTCCTCACCGGAGTCTTCATCAGCCAAATAATTAAGATTAAATTTAGTATCATAAGGAAACTTTATTTCACTTGCTTCAGCAAAAGGTATTTCTCCATTTATAGCCAACTTTCGCACAGAAAATCTGCCACGATTATAGGACTGCTTATACCTAAATGCTATCTTATATAAGCCCTCTTTAGGAATGTCTACCTCCCAAACTATCATCTGCCCAGGGAATCTCCACGCATAACCACCAATAGAATTTAAGACCACATAATATGGATGGTAGGGTTCAGTTAACGACGACGTACGATCATTAATAGGGTAAAGGCTTGGACTGGTTTTTAACGCAGCATCTTCAGCTTGTATTTTAATAGGTTCTCCATCATAAAATTCATAACCACTTTTTGAAAGCTTGGATATGTAGCTTTTATAATCAGGAAGCGGTATTGCCGGAATAAGTTTAATTTTATCCAACCAAATTTCTCCATCTACAGCCTCTATAGTCAATATGTTTTCCCCGGCTTCAAAAAAGAACTCAAAAGGCTCTCCTTTTGAATTAGATAAAATAAATTCATGCCAAACTTCTGCTTCAATTTGCGGAGGAAATGTTTGGTTACCCTCTTCTTTTTTATATTCCTGATGTTGATCTTTATAAAAACGTCTAAATGTTATATGCCTTGCTTCTTCAAAAGGATACTCAGAATTGATACGAATTCCCCTTGCAATTTCATCTCCACCTGCAACAGCTTTATAATTAATCATGATATAATAAAGACCGGGTTTGGACAAATTAAAGGAATAAGATACGGTTGAATTTTCCCCTGAAAGTAAAATTCCATCAAAAATCTTTGCACCAATAGCATCTTTATAGTGAATTGCAGATAAAATTACTTCCTCATTATTTTCATTTAAAAATTGAGCATACTCATTTATGTATTCTGAATATGCCTTTTTTACTTGTTCTACCGCAAAAGCTTCTATGCTGAATTCAAAACCTAATAAAAATACTAACATTGCAATTATTATTTTAAATACTGCTTTTTTTTGTAAATTGATACCACTGCTTCCATCTGCCATAAATTTTAGCATAATCACACCTTCTTTAAACATTCAATAGTAGATAGTATGAAAAGAAGTATGAAAGGAAACCATGTTATGTCAAAAGTTACTCTTTTGACATAACATGGTTTTTAAAATATTCAATTAAACAAAACTTTACTGTTCTTTGTCAAGCGTCTCTCTAAACTCTGCAACTTTTTGCTTTAAATCATCAGGAAGTTGAGCTTCATTAATGAGCCCAGCTTCTATCATAGCAT
>DATCJO010000042.1:0-12581 GCA_036562765.1 Tissierellaceae bacterium
TGATTTATCTACTTATGAAGCGTACTTTCCCGAAGCAGGGCAGGCAGTATATGAAAAGAGACGTAAAAACTGTGGTGCTAAACTCAAACTCCCACATGTTAAGGACTTCATTAGATTTGCGGAGAAGAAGATGCTAGAGAAAGAAAAAGTGGTCTCCAGACAGTATAGTGGGTTATTGTAAAAAGGATCCCAATTGGAAAGATAAGCCCATGGTTTGTACCAAAACCCTGTATAACTATAAAAAAGAGCAAAAAGCTCCGATAGAATTTTAGCTTGACAATAAAAGTAATAGGCTGTATAATTAAAATAGACTTTGGATTAGAATAAAATAGTTTAGAAAAATCCAAATCAAATATTTTATTAGATATATTTTACAATAATTTTGATGTTATGTACGTAGATTTTGTGCAAACAAGTGGGACAGAGATGCAAAAACTTTCCAAATGATTGATATATCAATAATTACATAAAGGGTAATAGCCACCTTTGTCGAAATAGTTACTTATCACAAAAAAGAAAGGTGGTATTACCCTATGGATAGAATAACATTTTCAGCTACTGATTGCAATACCAATGAGACTGTTTCGGTTTGGCTGGCTTTAGTACTACAGTTTGCTCTCAATATTGGCTTTTTCAAACATTTTGAAACTTTTAAACTCAACATTAAGAAGGTTCGCTATACCGTTACTCAGAAATTGTTTACCCTTATAGCTTCTATTATTATGGGATGTGAATATGCCAAGGATATCAATGAAATATTAGGACCCGAAAGCCTAGCTGCTAATATGCTTTCTATGGAGCGATTTCCTGACCAATCGCAGATAAACAGATTGTTGACTCGTACTGATGAAGAAAGTGTAACCCAGCTTAGGGATATTCATAACCAGCTGTTTACGGAGCATAGTCACTCTATACATTCTCCTGAGCCAGTGGTAATAGATATTGATCAATCTGGTTTGTCGGCCAGCGGGAAGACCTATGAGTTTGCTAGCAAGGGTTATTTTCCCAATAAAGCAGGTAAAAAAGGTTATCAGATGTCGGTGGCTTTTGCAGGCGAACATTCGGAGATTGTTGATTTATATCTTGATCCAGGGAACACCCATTGTCAGTATCGATTTGAAGACCTTTTATCATCCATAACCTCCAAATATACAGAGCATCTTAAAGCAGGAAAACTGATAGTCCGACTGGATAGTGGTTATGGCTCTGCAGAAAACATTGAGAAACTCAGAAGTATCAAGGGACTTAAGTTTATTGTTAAAGGGTATTCCACGAAAACTGCTGCCAATATTGCGAGGGGTGTGCCGCTTAGTGCTTATACACAAGTTAGCGATGGTGCCTGGGTATATGAACTTCCTCAAGTGGAGGGAGGAGTTAGGGTTATGCTGGTACAGTTTCTTGGGAAATATGGCGATTTAACTTATACCTTACTTTATACCAACATCAGCAGGAAGAAGTTATCTGCTGAGGAAGCTTTCCATTTTTACAATGATAGGCAAACCATTGAAGCATTTTTTAAAATGGCCAAGAACACATACGGCATAAAGAATCTCAGGACTAGCAAGTTTTATGGCATTTATACTTTTCTATGGATGGTAGCTATGGCGCACAATCTTATTACGTGGTTTAAGGTCATAAAACTTGATAGCACTGAGTTCAAGAAAGCTGGGGTAAAAACTTTAGTCAAAGAATGTTCTCGTATTAAAGGTTTTGTGGAAAGAACAGTAGAAGGAATGCAAGTTATTATACCTCCACTTAGTAAATTGGCCAAGCTACTGATAGAAGCATTGTCAAAGCCAAAGTATGTCCAGTTGAGTTTCCTTTTTTAACCATTCCCTGAGATTTTGTTTGCACAAAATTTAGGTATCTACCATAAACGTTTGCCTAAATAAATATTAGGTTTCCTATTGACATGGATAACTTCATGATTAGCCTGTATCTGGAATTAACTTGGAAACAGCCTTATCCAGTTTTTAGTTAGCTCAGTTTTAAAGCATCACCTTCTAAAAATATTAATTACTAAAATCCGGCTTCATAATAATACCAGTGGTCTGCTATTTTTTCCGTGTAATACCAATTGTCACCATATGGTTGTTTCCATTCCCATCCCTTCCCTTTTAATTCAAGTTCATAAGAAGAGCCTTCATACGGTGTTGGTTTATCATCGCTTACATAATAAAAACCAATATATACTGAACTTGGTACAATTCCCCACCCAGTACAATAGAACTCAATATATACATCATCGTTATCTAAACGATATTTTCTTATTTGCTTTACTTTTTTTAGTTCATAAATTTTATCATAGGTTTCGTCCTGAATACATTGATTCAAAAAATCCAGGTTATCCTTTACTAACTTCATGATTTCTAATTTTTCTTTATACCGATAAAGTCTTACATGTATTCTTATAAGTACAAATATTAATAGCAACACAATAATAAAAATACTGGCAAAAAATTTATATACTATTTTTTTCATTACAACACCTCTTTAAAAATATATAAGTGTTTATTACAACTATTATGTATCATACCAAATTTTTCTATTTAGATCAAGCCCAATTTTTTGTGTAAAATTTCCTCTAGCTAGAATCAGGTAACCACAGTTTAATTTATCGATACTACCTTTTCATTTTCTTGTTTCGAATTTCTTTTTGCCACTCAAAGCATTCAGCCATATCTAAGTATTTTCGTCAGATATCCATTTTTCATCATGTTTCACGATTAATGCCCCGATTAGACGTATGGCTGATTTTCGATTGTGAAATATTCTGATTACCCTCTCCCATCGGTGTATCTCTTCGTTAAGTCGCTCTATACCATTTGTCGTTCGAAGCCTCCTCTATATCTCTCAGGAAATCTAATACCGCTATAGCATCTTCAAAACCACGTTCATTACATCCATGGCTTTCGGCGCTTTTGTTTGATATTCCTCTAATACTCCATTTAACATCATCCTTGCTGTTTTAGTATCTGGAGCTTCAAATATACCTTTTACCTTTACATCTATTTCTTTTGTAACGTATTTGGAGTTTTATTAAGTATGTTGCGCATAAAGTGGGTTTGACAGCGCTACCAGACCGCACCATGAAAATACTTATGAATAGCACGGATAAGCCCTCTGTGATGGTCAGAAACTACCAAATCTACACCATGTAATCCCCTTTGTTTAAGCCAAGAAAAAAATTCACTCCAGCTTTTTCCCAATTCACTGTCACCAACCAGGAGTCCTAATATATAGCCTTCTTCATTTACTCCTACAGCTATTAACAGCCCCCGCTGCCTAACACGACTATCTTCTCTAACTCTTAATAGCATCCACTATAACAAAAGGAATTTTTTCTTCTCTAAGAGGCCTGGAATTCCATGTTGGAACAATAGGATCAAAGTTCTTACAAAGTTAGAAAATTGTAGATTTTGAAAACTAAGTACCACGAAGCTCATAGGTCATTTCCTCAATTTTTCGTGTAGGCGCACCATTAATACCTATTTCCATTAATACTAGCAAAAGTACCTGTTCATTCCTCTGGTAGCGGGTGAAGATTT
The DNA here is from genome assembly GCA_036562765.1 of Tissierellaceae bacterium. Classification (GTDB taxonomy): domain Bacteria; phylum Bacillota; class Clostridia; order Tissierellales; family Tissierellaceae; genus JAAYFT01. The sequence continues at coordinate 3,549 of DATCJO010000042.1, forward strand.
CAAATTTCGGTAGTTAACTTACCATTGCGGAACCCTGGCAACTCTCAATATAAGGGTGTCAATACAAGTAATAAAGTCCCTCGAATAGTAACCATTGCGATGATCCTTTCATCGATACTTTCGTAAGGTTCGGTATTGATTTGTTTGGTGGTGTAGCCTTAGAGTATTTCATTGAATACAGCCCCCAATAGTTTTGCTATTTCTTCATCTTTAGCCCATTTTAGAAGCAAGTTGTATAAAATTTCAAAATCAATGATAGTATTAACGGTATTATATTTTAGACACTTATCATTTCTCCAGTTGAGTTTTTGTTTGGTAACTTAATTCTACTAACTAGAGTGATGGGGTGGCCACCCCCTTTTTACACAATTATATGGACTTAGTTACAGAAAATAGTTCAATTAACGTATAAAGTTATCTCTTTGTTTTTGCTTCATAACATCTTAATAAAGTTTTTAAATTGCTATATACTATCTTTTTCATATCATCAACACAATAAAAATTTTCTAACTCCTTGTATGCAGCAGAAAGTTTGCCTATCGTCATCACCTTTCCCTTAGTACAGCCAAAAGGTCCATCGGTTTCAAATAATATTCTATCAAGAGGAATTCTTTTTAACAGTTCTCTTCCCTTCTTATTTTTTAGCATATTATAATTAACAGAAAAATAATAGCCTCTTTCTTTAATTTCATCAATAGTATTTATTGAGCCAGAATACCAATGAAATACTGCAAACTCTATATTGTGTTCATCAAGAATTTTTAAAACATCTCTTTCGGCTTTTCTTGAATGAATAGACATTATCTTTGGATGTTTACTAACACAATTGCATATAAAAGCAAAATTGTCTATTTGTTCATTAATACAATCTTTATACTCTGAAGAAAAATCCAATCCAACTTCTCCAATATATTTTGTAGTATAGATATATTTTAGAAAGAGTTCTTTATTAAATTTGTACTTTTTCGTCAATTGCGGATTATATCCTAAAGCTAGCTTAACATACTTAGATTGTCTAAATTCATTCATGCTTTTTTGGTAAATTTCTGGAAGATTAGTTACAAACAATGCATATACTCTTTGTTTTTCATAGTTACTAAATATTTGAGAATAATTATGAAAACAATCTATATGTACATGGAAATCTATATAGTTCATTTCTTATTCTCCCTCATTACCCAGATATTTAAATAAATGCATTTTATGTTCCTCTTTTTCTATCATACTATATATCTCATCCATTGTTTTTTCATAGATTCTTTTGTATTTATCTAACTCGTCTATTGATAATATACCGTTTTTTAGCAATTTGTACTGCAAAAATTTATCCTTATCCTCATCATTATGACTAAAATATTCATTTAGACTTAATAATATAGCACGCAAATGACTTCCTTTATTAACATTCCCTAATAAGGTATCATCTAACACATTTCGATAATTAGTATTATCAAAACCTAAGATGGAAAGTGCGGCCTTTCTAATAATGCATGGGTAACAATAACCACAATTCGTCGGTACTGGATATCGATACGGGTGTGCACAAGACAATGTAAAAGAATACCACTTTTTAAAAACTGGATTATTTTGGGATTCTTGGATTATTTCTCCTTTAGTCATTCCTGAATAGAAATTAATAATTTTGTTTTTAATTCCTATATTCTCCAGTATTTTACTAAACAAATTAATAAAATAAGGATGCGTAGTTCTTGTACTACAACTTCCACTTCTACTATCAGTGAGGGGAACATTAATACCTATAAATCCATTTTCTGGAATATAAACTGGTATAGTTTCCCCTAAAATTGAAGCAATAGATAATCCAATTGAAATAAACATAAAAGATCTACTTCTAGTGGTGTTTTCTTTATCTAAAGAAAATAATTTTTCGTTTTCACCAATTCCCCGCTTAAACCTTACCCTTAGAAGCATTAATTCAGTGTTATTTTCCTTATAATAATCCTTAATCTTGCTATATAATAATCTTTGCCTACTCTCTAATTTGTTATGTTCTTTATAACCAGCAAATATAATATTTTTACCTAAATCCATAAGTTTTAATGCTCCACAAAAAGAATCTAACCCTCCAGAAAATAAACAAACTCCATCAAAGTTTTTATTTTTTATGTATTCAATATTTTTCTTTTTAGCAGGTTTAGTTCTTAATCTCAAATCACTTTTTCTAAATGATATAACCCACCTATCACCTGTCAAAAAATCAAGCATATCCTGTAAATCAGATTTAACCAAGTTCCATTTATCAAGCTCATATACAGGTATAGAAACAAGAAATTCTCTTGTCCATCTGTCATTGAAATATGCTCTTGGAATCTGTTTATCAATAGCCATTACGGCTAACGACAATAATAAAAGATCTTCATTAATAGGATTTAAATTATCCAAATTAAATCTTTCCCATATGCTTTCAATATTTGTTTTTATGTTTGAATCTTTGTCTTTCCGCAATAAGTTAAATACAATGGCATCAGAAAAATCTTCGGGCATCTCACTTTTTTCTTGTTTATTGATCCATATTTTAATCAAGGCTATCACTCCAAGCTAAAAATATATCAATTGTATTATCATACAATTGAGTTATGAATCTTGTTGCCTCATCCCCATTCCAATCAATAGAAATTATTTGCTTTGTTGTAAACTTATTTTTAATAGCTACTTTTATAAACTCTTTTATACTGTTTTGTATTGAAATATACTGCTTAATATTTTTGCATTTTGACAATATCTTTTCTGAAAATGAAGTAAGAAAGTCTTTTTGAATACATTTAATAATGAAATCTATAATAAAGTCTTGTGGATCAATGTCTTTAAACTTTTTTTCCATTTCATCTATATCCGAAACATCTTTAAATGTTTCAGTCATTAGTTCACACATACTATCCCTTACAACAGCTTCATCCAATAGACTTCCGTTTCCAGAAAAATAATCAATCAACCCAATTAAAATCTCATCTAAACTTTTGTCGACAAGATCAGCAAGCCTATTATATTTTAATGCATTTGTTAAACCTTGTACATGTACTAAATTTATAAAACTTGCAGCTTTTATAGCTGTATTAGTTATAGTTCGCTGTCTATTTCTATAAATATTTTCTTCCTTCTCTCTAACTACCCTATAATATTCTTTAATTGCATTTTTGATTGAATCTCTACTGCCACTATTTCTTATAATATCATTGACTGCTAGCTTAGCTTCTCTCCACCCATCACCTTTGGGCGGATTATAACTTGTTGAAGTCCCCATTATGCTACTCCCCTTTTTTGTTTTCCTTCTTTAGTTTCTCGCCATTTTATCTAGTGTTCCCAAGATTCTGCTATCAACAATTCTGCGTTCTATATAAAAATTAACTAATTGCTCAAATTTTTCTGCTTGCTGTGACTCAAAATATGTTTTTATCTTAAATAAGAAACCAGGGTCTACTTCGTTTTTTTCTAATTTTTTCAATTCTTCTATAGCTTCATCCGTATATTCAGGAAATACTTTAATAAAATCCAATAAAACTTTTTTAATTTCATTGTGGTTTTGACTAAACTTAACCCTTATTGCATTGAAAACATCATTCCTATAATCAAGGCTAACTTCCTTCAGCTGCTCTATCAAGTTAGTCCTTGCAGAATCTTCAAGCCCAGGAGCACATATTTCATTGGCTTTTTTCCTTGCTTCTGCTTTAATATTTAGCGCAGTTAATTTTTGCTCCTTAATAGATTCCTTAGCTAAATAGAAATACTGCCTTAAATCTACTTCAGATAAATTACACGGTTCTAACAATAACCAATCTTTAATTTTTGGTTCAAGCCATTTCTTATATTTGTTTTCAAACTCATCATCAATTTTCCCCTCTAATACATAAGTTTCTATCTTTTTTAATTCTGATGCTATTCCTTTGTTATTAAACTGCCATTTGTACAATTCCCTAAATAAGTCTTTATTTACATATTCCAAAACCATTAACTTTGCTAATATTTGCTCATTGAGATCTATTTTTTGTATTTCTGCAAGGCGTTTTCTCATAAAATAAGTATTTAAAAATCTTTTAGTCTGTCTTGGGTTACCCTTTAGCGAAGAAGCAACTATATCACCGATCTTATTAAACAATAACAAATAATGATTGAATTGCTCTTTTGTAGAACAATCTTTATAAACCGTATTATCATCGTCGTTAAGTAAATCTTCTATATCCTGCGGATTTACAATTTCACCCTTTGTAAAGATATCTTTGTTTTTTAGTCCATCAATTACCTTAAGCAAAGTATTTTCCTTTAAAAACATCTCGCAAATCAACAACAGCATATAATTTTTTATATCTATTTCTGATAACTCAGGAAGTTCAATAGGTAATTGGATTATTTTTTCTATATAATCTTCTGAAATATCAATAATCCTTTCATCATCAATTTTAGGATATTTTTTCTTTATTGAATATCGTAATACCTCATCATCAATTGCAATAATAAATGTTGTTCTTTCAACTGATAAAAAAAGTTTTACAGCTTCAATTGTTTCAATTATCCTTTCAGGCGAACATCTATCCAAATCATCAATCATTATTATCAAATTATCAACTTCAGATTGCTTTATTAATTTCTCAAATTCTTTCCTAAAAGTTCTTATATTTTCGACAATATAATCTTTTTCGTCTCCTTCTTTAATAAAATCATTTATCTGAAATATCTTTTCTTGTAATTTTTTTATATTTTCTGGATTTTGAAAGTCGATTTCCACCAATTCTTTAAATGTGTTTATAAGTGGTAAAGGATTGCCACTCACGGCCGATATCAAAAATGGAATACCTTTTTTGGCCACGACAGAACCTAACCTTAACCAATCTACTCGTTGCAATAATCTAATTAATCTGTTCTTACACTCATCTTTTATAGGTATATTATCATTTATTGTCCTTAGAATGTCTTCCATTAAAGCAGTTTTAGCATCATCGTATCCCTCATACATCCAAGCATTAACTTTTATAGAAACTACCTTCCTACCTTTTTCTTTATTTAATTCAATCTTGTCTTCTATAAGTTTAAGCAAAGTAGATTTACCACTTCCCCACCGTCCAAATAATCCAATGGTTAATGGATTTAGTCTCTCACTGACTGAAATTTCATAAATTAATTCAGCATAAGGTTCATAAGCCAACATATCAATCTTAGATATGCTATCTGACCACATAAGTGCACATACTCCCTTACTCTTATACATTAATCTAATCTACATGATAATTAAAATTATATATGCAAAATGACACATCATATGCAAAATAATATGGGTAAAACAGAACCAATATTTCAGTCTTTGTTAATCAATAAACTGTAGAACTATTGAGCACACTTTATACAATAAAACTCTCAATTAGTTTGGTAACTAGTACCAGCCTAAGAAAGAATACTCTCAGTTAATTTCTTTTTAAAACCCGTCCATCCCTATTAGCCAGCGAAAAAAATTATCATACCACTTGTTCATTTTCAATTCATAAAAATCGCCTCACTCGGTTATTATTCATTAGTTATATTCTACATTTTCCTTAAAAATCCTTCTTTTTTTTGCTTAATTTTGTTATAATTACTTACTTTTCACATCGCCAAAACCCAAATATGCGATCATGAAAGGAATCTTTTTATTTCCATTTCCAAACTCTTTAAATATGCTTTTCTTATTCCCGCTTTTCTTAGCACCTTCCACAATTTAGGAATTTCGCCCTGTTTTTTTAATTCCTGAATTGCCCATTTTATCCTTCTTAGTTGAAAATCTCTTCTATTTTCTTTTACTAGATCAATATGCTGTTTCGTAAGTGGTAACTTATCCAAATGTTTTTCAAGAAGACCTCTCATACCCAATTTACTGCCTATTAGACTCACTGTGATCCTCTCAGGTTTTCCAGGGGAGTTTAATATTTCCTCGACTACTGTCTTTACTTTAACTAATATCTCCTTATCCCTTTTATCCCAATCAACGCGGGTATTAGTATATGTATATCTCGGCTCTGGGTGTTAAAATAAAATTGTGTCTGGTGTATAATAAAATCACAAAGGAGGCTGGTAATTATGGATAAAAATACCTATTATGAAACAGTCAAAAATATGGCGGTTGAAAAAGTATTAAACCAGTATTGCTCTGATTCAGATCCATCACGCCCTGCCCTCAAAAAGTTGCTGGAGGATTTGCTCGACTGGTTTATGTTGTCTGAACGCCAAATCTATCTCTTGAAAAACGAGAACGATAAAGGTAATGGCTTTTATGATATAAAACTTGGTACGCCTATTGATAACCTGGAAATCTCTGCCCCAAGAACTCGCACAGGTAATTTCACCCCCCACATCCTCCCTGAAGCGTATAAAAGGGTGGATGAATCGTATACAGACCTTCTTATGTCTCTCGTTATTAACAGCTAAATGATGAACTCAACAAAATCAAAGATGGCCTAAAAAGCAAGTTAGACTTTTTTCAAACAACGAAAATTACCCGAAGCAGCCTTTGCACTACTAATTGACGCCTACCACTGTGAGGTCAAAAATGGTTCAAAGGTAAAGAAAGCCGCATGTTATATAGTCCTTGGCATCGACATGGAAGGTAAAAAGATATGTCTGGAGTTTATACCTTCTTTGGCAAAGAAAACAGAGCAGACTGGAACAAAGTCTTTGAGGGTTTGGTAAATCGCGGCCTTAAACGAGACTTGGTCATTGTTAGTGATGATTTGCCAGGAATTATTGAAACAGCTAAAGCTGTGTACCCATATGCTGATCATCAGCTCTGCCTGGTACATCTTCAAAGAAATATCCGTAAGTATATGACCAAAGCTGATGCCTCAGAATTCAATAAAGAACTCAATAAAATAAAGTTCTCTTCTTCGTTTGATGAGGCTGCCGAAAAATTTCACGATCTCTGCACCAGATTTAAGGAGAGATACAGCCGATATATGAACCTTCTTATTTCTCTTTGTACAATTTTGTACATCCTTCTTTCCCACTTCGTGTACATCATTTATATTTTATCATTAACATTAGCAAAACTATTAGCTCTTACCAAGTGCCATTTTAAATCACTGCCAAAGTCCTTTTACAACCTAACGACAGAACAACAACAGCCGCAAATACTTTTAACCCTTGAGCAAGACCATGCATCATAATTGATGCGCCAAGAAGTGCACTCAGCGACATCCTCTTTCACCTTGCAGACCTTTTCCTAATTATTTTACCTTCTTGGAAAGTCTTAAAAATTCAATTTTTCTGCGAAAAAATTTTCAAACCTAACCTACACAACCCTGAATGAGAACTTTGAAATTTACTTTGCACAGAACATCTGGCAGAACATGTCAAGTAGCTCTGCAGAGGCAAATACTTCGTACTTACCAAAATATTCTATTCTTGAAGGAATTATATGCTGCTTTTTCAAACCGTCTTTTATGACAAAGAAAAACCTCTGATCTTCGGGATATGCTCCAAATTTTTGGTAGTAGATGCTCAAAAGCTGTCTTCTCAAGGCTTCAGAAAAAATCTCTGGCTGCCTGTCATATTCCACGCAAGCACCCTCTTTTTGAGCAAACACGCCGCTAATTAAACTTCCACTGGTCTTTGGCTGCTGCGTCCTGCATGAAATTCTCTTCAAGTAAATGCCCTCAAATAAGCCATTTAACCTTTCGTAAATCTTTAATATGTTCTGTATAACAAGCTCCAAGAAAGGGGTAGCAAGGTATATCTTAAAGTCTTCGAACACCCATATGCCGTCCTCAACTTCTTTTTTGTTCTTTGCTCTAATGGGAGAGATGGTAAATTGCTCTGACGCAAGCAGAAAGCTTAAAGTTTCGTATATCCTAGAGTAATAAGAGGATGGCAAAAACACACCATCCTCCCTTGCCCAAAAATGAAATGTAAAGTATTTTGCCACTTTTTCATCCCACCCCATCATTTGATAGTTACCTTTATCCAGCCGGGGACTGTGTACGGCTGGCCGTTTTTGAAAATTATCCTTTTTGTCTTCGGAAAAAGATCAGGATATATCCTGGATCTTTGATCAATCATCTTTAACTTATCAAAGTGAGCCTTTTTAAAAAACATGCCTACAGTCTTTGACAAATACCCTGTTGAAAATCCTATCTGAAGTAAAAACTGGTTAGGTGCAAGAGAATTCAAAATGTTCAAAAGCTTCTGGTACTCTGACACAATCTGAGCTTGCTTGTACTTGCTGTAAAAGTTTATCTCTCTTTGAATGTAATCTTTGGCAACAGCCCTCACTACCCCTGCCAAAAACTCTACAGAAGTATCTGCTGAAACATTTATACCCATTCTTTCTTTAAGCCCCCTCATGACCTCGTTCCCATTAACAAAGGCTGGTTCAACCTTTATACTGCCAAAAATCTTGACTCCTGCCTTTATCCCCTCTGCAAGAATTGAAAGGGCTGGATCTGGAGTATCGACATTGTTATTCACCTTTACAAACCACTTCACCTGACCGTCACAGATGTTCATAACTTTTATTTCAAAAACTGCAGCATCGTCGGATGACACAAAACTGCTGTCGCTTATCTGAAGATACTTAAACGGCGACTCGTACGGCGATGAGAACACTCTCTGCTCCGCGTCGCTGCTAACGTACTTTGGATCCACATTGGTTTTTTTGTTAGGTGGAGTGTTGATAACCTTCTGATACTTTTGGTCCAGCGCATTTTCATAGTGCTTTATGAGGTTTGAGTTGAGTGCCTTTGTCAAAAAAGACCTTATCGCACCTTTTAGGGATGAACCTGGAAGATAAAACCTGCCTGCGCTCTTGACAAACGGCACAATCTCTTTTGAAAGCCTTTTAACCCCTTCAAGCTTTAGTTTATACTTTGCCGTACTTTTATAATTTATGTTGTATCTTCTCAAGGCATCGCGAATGTTGAAATCTCTGGGATTTCCTGAAAGTCCGCGTGTCAGCTCGTCAACAAAGCCTTTACTGAAGAAATTCTCTTCAAACAGCCTGTCAAAGTTTATAAAATATAAATAATCGCCTTCCCTGATAAATTCAAAGCCCTGAAT
>DATCJO010000043.1:0-2166 GCA_036562765.1 Tissierellaceae bacterium
ATTTTACTCTTTTTGTCATCTTATTGAAGGCATTAAATATATTGTCAATAGTATTTGATAAATCTTGACCTTCACAATTTCTAGTAGTTAAAGTTAAGAATATAAACTCTAAATCTTCATTTTTTACAACTTCATCCATAATCTTAGATACTTGTCCATAAATTTTTAAGGACCTTCTCCATGAACACATTGGACAAAGTCTAACCTTACAAAAATTGGCTTTATTAAGTTTCATTGAATTATCATTAATAAACCTTTTAAATTCCAAAAATGTACCACAATCACTAACTCTATACTGTTTACTCTTAAATTCTTCTCCTAATCTCCTGTAACTATCTGCCAATTCAATAGTTCTTAACTTTTTACCTTGCCAATCTGTCACTTTTCCATTAGAATTAATATAAATAAGAGGTTGATATTCTAAATTAAGATTATCAATAGTTAACACCACCTTTCGAGGTATGCCCTCTAATATGTGCGAGATATTAGAGGGTTTTTTCTATATTTTTTATAAGTAAATCTAAATATTTACAAGTATTATCACATAAACAATTGTCTCTAATAACAGTTAAACAAAAAACTAATTCCTTATCTTCCAATTTTTTATCAATCAATATATCATATATTATTTTTTGACTTAAAGTATTAATTTTCAAATTCTATCCCCCTTCAAAAACAGCACTTAAGCCAGTAATATCAATAGCTTGAGGTCAATTTCAATTCGACCAGTTGTTTCTATAGTATCAAGATAAGAAGAAACTTAAAAAACATCAACCTATTAAAATAGTTTTTAATATCTATACCAGCAAATGAAGGGAACCCCTAACCCCTTCCATTTGCTGGTGATAGTATAAAATTAAACTAATCATCTTTCATATTATCTATAATAGATTTTAACTCTTTCATCATATCATCAACGGTCATAGAACCAGTTTTATTAGATAATTCTTTCATAATATCCATATAAATTTTATATTGTTCTTTTTCATATAAAGGATATATCAATGTAGTTAATGCTGCACTTCTATTTAATCCAATTTTATTAGCATAATTATCTAAAGTTTCAACTAAAAAGTCAGGCAAATAAACGTTTAACCTCATTTTTTTAGGTTTTTCCAAATTTACATTATCCATATAATCACCTTTTTTTAAGTTTTTTATTTTATTATATCATGTATAAGCACAAAGTCAACACAATTATTATACCTTTTATCATAAAAACATAATATTTATTATATTATCATAACAAAAGTTATAATTTTATAATAAATATTATAATCCTATAATAATAAAAGAGTTTATTCCTGCCATAAGTCATTCTAGTCCTGCCAAGTGACCCGTCAAGGTAGTATGCAAAGCATCTCCACCTTGACAGGTCACTTTTGGCAGAACATAATTTACAACTAGGCAGGAACAAACTCTATCTATGAGTTATAACTCCATTCTTTAATTGTAAAGCTTAATCTACTTTATAATATTGCTTATATCCTATATTCCAACTGTACCTTTCAATAATAAACTCTAAATCTTCCCTTAAATCTTCATTATCTGTATTTACAAGGTCCCCATCTTCCATATCATCTAAATTTAATTTCTTATGATATTCTTTTAATATTCCACCAAATGCAACTAATCTCCTATTAGCTAAGGCTTTATCTAACACTAAAACTGCATCATCAGTTAATGTTTCTATAATTTCATCTGTTACATCATCTTTAATTATATAATCATCACTTTTGACAGTGTATTTCGCCGTTTCTGCGATACTTTTTTCAATACCCTTACCATTCCTATCCTTGAACCTTCTAACATCAACTATGGGTGTATAATCAACCTTTAAAACATCTTTCCAAAGACTTGTCCATTCTTCTTGAGTAATATAGATATCAGGCTTTTTAAAATAACTTTTATTTACTACTAATATACAATGTAAATGAGGATGATAAGTATCAAACCAATCTGACATAATATTCAAGTTATGTGTAACTTCTAAAGCCCTAAAATATCCCTTAACTGACTTTTTAAATTTTACTCTTTTTGTCATCTTATTGAAGGCATTAAATATATTGTCAATAGTATTTGATAAATCTTGACCTTCACAATTTCTAGTAGTTAAAGTTAAGAATATAAACTCTAAATCTTCATTTTTTACAACTTCATCCATAA
>DATCJO010000046.1:0-4255 GCA_036562765.1 Tissierellaceae bacterium
GATAAAAACCTAGAATACCAACAGCAGGCCATAGCTTCCGTTGTGGATTTGTTTAGAGGCCAAACGCCTATGCATACAAATTTTACCGTATCAGCTTATAATGGACAAATAGGCCTGTTTGATACAGAAAACGGTATAGGCAACAGGCTTGAACTGGATGAAGAAGAGATTCTTAAAAATTTGCAAGAAGTCCAGCTTAATGCCAACAGATGACACTGTAACTGGTGCCAAGGCAAGAGAACTCTCAGCAAAGATAGAAGATATAGAGCAAAGAATTGCAAATCTGCGATCTAAGCTCAAGAAGGAAAGCCAGTTTAACCGCAAAATGGAGCTAAATATAGAGATTAAGAGATTAGAACAGAGTAAAAATAAATTGCTTGGAGGCGATAACGAATGATAGAAACAACTCTTACGGGCAAAACCCCGGACATAGGGGAAGAAAATATCAAGAAGTTAATGACCATATTTCCTGAAGTTGTTACAGAGGGAAAGGTCGATTTTGAAAAGCTGAAACAGGTTTTAGGTGAATATGTAGATGATAGTAACGAACGTTATAACTTTACTTGGAACGGTAAAGGACGAGCTTTGCGTTTATCCCAAACACCTTCACTGGGAACGTTAAGACCATGTAAAGAAGAAAGTAAAAACTGGGATACAACTCAGAATCTTTACATAGAAGGCGATAATCTCGAGGTATTGAAGCTTTTGCAAAAAAGCTACTATGGGAAAATTAAAATGATATACATAGACCCGCCCTACAACACGGGGAAAGATTTTGTCTATAAGGACGATTTTCATGATAACATTGAAAACTACAAAAGAATCACAGGGCAAGTAGACGGCAACGGCAAGCCGATAAGCACAAATACAGAAACCAGTGGTCGATATCATACTGACTGGCTTAATATGATGTACCCAAGGCTTAGGCTTGCAAGGAATTTACTTTCAGATGATGGTGTTATTTTTATTAGTATAGATGATAATGAGGTGCATAATTTAAGGAAGATTTGTGATGAGGTGTTTGGAGAAGATAACTTTATTAGTATATTATCTGTAGAAAACAATCCGAAGGGTAGGAAAAATTCGGCATTTGTATCAGTTAGTTCAGAGTACTGTGTTATATATACCAAGAATAAAAATAATGCATACTTTATTGAAAATGTACCTAAAAGAGCAAGTGATATGGTTCAAGATGAAGAAGGAAATTTTGTCCATAGTAGCGGAAAAAGAGTATTGGTTGGAGAAAACAGTTTTAACAAATATGTGACAAAAGTCGATTCGGATAAAAACTATTCTGTTTATTATCGCGCAAAAGATAAGCAGTTAGTTATAAAGCGAGAAGAGTATGGTACTGTTGACCAACAACTAATAGCTGAAGGGTATGTTAAATATTATTCACATTACAACGGACGTTTGGTGGAAAACACATATACAGAGAGTAAATTCCGTGAATTGTTTGAAAAACGAGCACTTGAATTTTCGCAAGACAAAATATATGAAAAAAATTATAGTGATACTGTTAGAATTAAAAGTCAATTAGTTAATCGAGAGTATGAGGCTATAGTCAGAGGAAAGAAAATGAAATACAGTATGGAACTAACAACAACAGGGGCAGGAACTTATTTAAAAAACTTATTTAAGCTTGCAGAGTCACCTTTTCCTGCTCCAAAGAATGTCGGTTATCTTAAGTTATTAATCTCATTGTTTGAGAGCGAACCGTTTATAGTTCTTGATTTTTTCTCTGGTTCAGCTACCACAGCTGATGCCGTAATGCAGCTTAATGCTGAAGATGGTGGCAACCGTAGATTTATTATGGTACAGCTCCCAGAGCCAACGGATGAAAATAGCGAGGCATATAAGGCTGGTTATAAAAACATATGTGAGATAGGCAAAGAGCGTATCCGCCGTGCAGGTGAAAAAATCAAAGAAGAATATAAAGATAAAGAAAATATAGAAAACCTTGATATTGGCTTTAAGGTATTTAAGCTTGACACATCTAATATCCGAAAATGGCAGCCAGACTATAATAATTTAGAGCAATCTTTAATGGATTATGTAGAAAATTTTGTGGAAGGTAGGACGGAATTTGATGTTGTTTATGAGATCATGCTTAAATATGGTCTTGACCTGACTTATCCGGTTGAGGAGTTTACAATTGCCGGTAAGAAAGTCTATTCTATTGGCTATGGTATGCTGATGATTTGCCTTGATAATGAAATTACAACAGAGGTTGCTAAGGGTATTTTAGAAAAATAAAAGAATTATCACCTGAAAGCAGCAGAGTTGTATTTAAGGATAATGGATTTAAGTCAGACAGTAACAAGACCAATATCAAGGAAATTCTTAAATCTGGCTGAATTGAAGAATTTATAACTATATAGGGAGGTATGGTCTATATGAAGCTGAAATTCGATAAAAACCTAGAATACCAACAGCAGGCCATAGCTTCCGTTGTGGATTTGTTTAGAGGCCAAACGCCTATGCATACTAATTTTACCGTATCAGCTTATAATGGACAAATAGGCCTGTTTGATACAGAAAACGGTATAGGCAACAGGCTTGAACTGGATGAAGAAGAGATTCTTAAAAATTTGCAAGAAGTCCAGCTTAGAAATGGCCTGCCACAAACAAAGTATCTAAAAGCCGGCGAGTATGATTTTGATATAGAGATGGAAACCGGTACAGGTAAGACCTATGTTTATTTAAGGACAATTTTTGAACTCCATAAAAACTATGGGTTTTCCAAGTTTATTATTGTTGTTCCCAGTATTGCCATTAAAGAAGGTGTGTATAAGACCTTACAGATTACAGAGGAACATTTTAAGGAATTATATGATAATACAATTTACCACTACTTTATATATGATAGTAGCAAACTGGAACAGGTAAGAAGTTTTGCGGTAAGCGATAATATCGAGATTATGGTTATAAATATTGATGCTTTTAGGAAGAGTTTTACAGACCCTACTAAGGAAACTAAGGCTAATATTATTCATAGGACAAATGACAGATTAAACGGTATGAAGCCTATTGAGCTTATTCAGGAGACAAAACCCATCGTTATTATAGACGAGCCACAATCGGTAGACACGACTCCTAAAGCCAAAGAGGCTATTAAGTCCCTAAATCCATTATGTATATTTCGTTACTCAGCTACTCATGTGGAAAGGCACAATCTGGTTTATAAGCTGGATGCAGTAGACAGCTATAATTTAGGTCTGGTTAAACAGATAGAAGTTGCCGGGTTTACAACTAAAGACTACCACAATAAAGCCTACTTGAAGCTTTTATCTGTAGACAATAAAAAATCTCCTATAACAGCCAAAATAGAGATGGATGTCAAAGATAAAAGAGGTGTGGTTAAAAGGAAGGCGGTAACAATCAAGCGTGGAGATGACCTTTATGAAAAATCCGGAGGACGCGATGTCTATGAAGGATATATTGTCAGCGAGATTTATTGTGAAGTTGGGAATGAATATGTCGCTTTTACAAGTAAGCCGGATATTTTACGTATAGGTACACCTATAGGAGATGTGGACGACCTGGCTATAAAAGAACAGATGATTAGAAAGACTATAGAGGAGCATTTAGATAAAGAACTGGTATTAAATAAGCTGGGAATAAAAGTGCTGAGCCTGTTCTTTATAGACCGAGTGGCAAATTATCGCTACTATGATGAAAATGGGAATCCTCAAAAGGGTATCTATGCAAAGCTCTTTGAAAAACATTATAAAGACCTCATAAGACTGCCTAAGTATAATACGCTGTTTAAAGATATTGATTTAGATACCGCTGCCGAAGAAGTACATAATGGATATTTTTCAGCGGATAAGAAAGGTGTCTTAAAAGATACCAGCGGTTCTACGCAAGATGATGAGGATACTTATAACTTGATTATGAAAGACAAGGAGCGCCTTTTATCCTTTGATACTAAACTTAGATTTATTTTCTCACACTCAGCATTACGTGAAGGTTGGGATAACCCCAATGTGTTTCAGATATGTACCCTAAATGAAACACAGAGCGAGGTTAAAAAGCGTCAAGAGATTGGTCGTGGCCTGCGTCTTTGTGTTAATCAGGAAGGAGAACGCCAGTATGGTTCTTTTATAAACACATTGACGGTTATCGCTAATGAAAGCTATGAGGAATTTGCAGCTAAACTTCAGAAAGAATACGAAACTGATAGCGGCATACGATTTGGTATTATCGAAACTCATTTATTTGCTAATATTCCGGTAAAGCAGGAGGATGGAAG
>DATCJO010000051.1:0-33514 GCA_036562765.1 Tissierellaceae bacterium
AAAAGCTTTAATAGAAGCTAAGGAATTCGGTTATGGATTGGTTAGTCCAAGTTTAGAGGAATTAGAATTAGCTGAACCAGAAATATACAAACATGGCAGCAGATATGGAGTAAAACTAAAGGCCCGTGCACCATCTCTCCACATTATGAAAGTTAACATAGATACTGAAGTTAGTCCTCTAATAGGAACAGAAAAGCAATCTGAAGAATTAATAGAATATCTATTATCTGAGTTTAAAGAAGAACCATCGAAGATATGGCAATCAAATCTTTTCGGTAAATCATTATATGATTTAGTCAATGAACAGTTGCAATCAAAGTTAAGTACAATGCCTGAAGATGCAAGGCAAAAAATAAGAAGAGCCCTTGAAAGAATAGTTAATGATGGCAGCGGAGGAATAATATTCATTATCATATAAAATTAAAAAAGGTAGAGATAATCTCTACCTTTTACACTTCTTTTTCCTCACTTGCTAGGTTTTCTTTTTTTGATTTGTCAGGAACAAATTTTTCAGGTATCAGTTTATTAAGGCTTAATTTTTTCTTTTCTTTTAATTCGTCATTTTCATCTGAGAATACTGGAATATTTATTTTATTTCCAATAATTTTATTACCAGTATATTTATTGATTAAAGAATCAACTTCGTCTTCATCTAATGTTTCTTTTTCAATTAACATTTCTGCCATTTCTTTTAGTAGATCATAATTTTCTTCCAAAAAATCTATTGTTTCCCTATATAACTTATTAGATATTTCCTTTGCTTCTGATAATAGATGTTCTTGATTAAAACCTTTTATATTTTGCAAATTCAATAATCCAAATTTTTCACTCATTCCATAACTTCCAATCATGGCCATTATTATGCTTGTAGCCCTTTCAATATCATTGGAAGCTCCGGTTGTTACTTTATTTTCATCTTTTAATAATATATATTCTGCTGCTCTGCCTGCATAGCATACTTTAATTATATTCTCTAAATCTTCTTTTGAATAATAGTTCCCTTCCTTTGGTTCCATGAAAGTTATTCCACCAGCTCCACTTGTTGAAGGCACTATTGTTACTTTATTTACCTTTTGTTTTGCCACTAGTTTTGAAACTATTGCATGGCCTGCTTCATGCCAAGCAGTTAATTCTGTATCGTCCTGTGTTCTCTCATAGGATTTTTTCTTATCTCCTTTTGTTAGTATCCTGAATAGTGCATCGTCTATTTCTTGCATAGTTGTTTTATCTTTATCCCTGAAAGCTGTAAGAATTGCTGCTTCATTTAGTAGATTTGCCAAATCTGCACCGCTAAATCCCCTTGTTATAGCTGCTATTTTTTCTAAATTTACACTTTTATCTAGCCTTTTATCTTTAGCATAAAATTTTAGAATTTCTAATCTTCCTCTGTAATCTGGTGGGTTGACAGCAATGTGTTTATCAAAACGTCCGGGGCGTAATAATGCTTCATCAAGTATATCAAGCCTATTAGTAGAAGCAATTACCAATATACCACTGGAGTCCTTAAATCCATCCATCTCAATCAGCAAGGCATTTAAAGTATTAGTTCTTTCATCATTATCATATTCACCACTTCTTTTCTTTCCAATTGCATCTATTTCATCGATATAGATAATGGCCTTTTCATGCTTCTTAGCCTCTGCAAAAATTTCTCTAACCCTTTTTGCACCTACTCCAACATATTTTTCCACGAAATCACTGCCACCGGTCGCTATGAATGGAATACCTGCCTCATTGGCAAGAGCCTTAGCAATCATTGTTTTACCTGTACCAGGTGGGCCAAAAAGGAGTACTCCTTTTGGCATTTTAGCGCCTAATTTTTCGTATTTCTTTGGATTTTTTAGAAACTTAATTAGAAATATTAGGTCTTCCATTATTTCATCATGGCCCTTTATATCGCTCAATTTTACAGCATTTTCTTTTTTCTTTTCTTTTGCTTCTTCAATTTTAACTTTGGTTTCCTTGGTAAAGGAATTGTTTGAGTTGAAGTTAATCATAACTGGTCTTACAATTACCAAATATACTAATGATGATAATATGGTGATTATTATCGTAGATATAAAATACTTAACTGGTTTTTCCATATATGTTTTTTCTGCATTACTAATTGTTTTTAATATTGCTTCATTTGTTATTTGGTTTTCACTAACTAATTTTGAAATATTTCCTAAAGCGATTAGACTATAGTCAGTTATCCCATGTTTAATTTTTGCTTCTTCTTTTAAGATACCAGTAATAATGTCTTTTTCTAAATCATAATTTAATACGGTTATTTCTTTTTCATTAATATAATTATTAAATTCATTTAGAGAAACAAAATATAAACTTGAATCTTTCCTTAATTTGCTTAATCTATCCTTTGCTGTGAAATTTGAATATACTGCAAATAAACCGCTTAACAGAATGACAATTGTTGCAATTATCAATACAATCCTGGTATCTTTTTGAATTTTACTAAACCACTTCATTTTTTCTCCTCCTGTTGTGTTTGGGTATTATTATCTATGTAAATTGAAATTAATTTCATCATCTATAAGGCGAATTATATATACCCAAAATTATTGAATAAATTAATATATTAAAATCATATAAATAGTTGGTATTATAAATATTCTTGATAAAAGCAAGGTTATTTGATATAATATTTCTTGCTTGTTAATAACGAAGTGATTTTAGATTAATAGTGTATATTTTTGATTTTCGGGATGTGGCGCAGTTTGGTTAGCGCACAAGTCTGGGGGACTTGGGGTCGCAGGTTCAAATCCTGTCATCCCGATTTTCATTATGGCTGATTTTTAATCAGCCTTTTTTTTATAAAAAAGTACTAAATCACTATTTTTTAGTTGTTTAAAGTTATACCAAATACTGTTAAATTGTGTTATACTATGACTATAGAATAATGGAGGTGAAGAGTTGTTAGATTTTATAATTTCAATTTTAGTATTATTATTCATAGCTAGTATTTTTGGTTATATACTTACAGTGCTGAAAGAAAAATTCTATCTAAAAAACAATATAATTTTCATCGATAATAAAGTAGTTACTGAAGAACATTTAAATGAAGTTGATTTAAAGGAATTCATATTGGATGGATTAAGAGTAAGGGCAG
The DNA here is from genome assembly GCA_036562765.1 of Tissierellaceae bacterium. GTDB lineage: Bacteria > Bacillota > Clostridia > Tissierellales > Tissierellaceae > JAAYFT01. Next base: position 3,110 of record DATCJO010000051.1, read on the forward strand.
GAGATGAAATAAAGGTTGTAACAAAAGAAAAGAAAAAATATAATGGGATTTTATTAGGTGCAAAATTAAAAGAAAAGACTATTTTATTAGTTACTTATGATTATAAAGTTTTGAAGTTTAAAATAGATAATATTCAAAAGTTTAAGTTGATTCATAGATACGGTAATTTCTTTTAAGTAAAGCCTTTTGGAAAGGTGAAATAGATGTCATATGATAAAAAAGAAAAACGAAAGAAAAAAAATAAATTATTGCGAAGAGTAATCATTGCTTTAATATTGGTATTATACATTTTTAGGTCTGTTCCTTCCATTCTTGCCAATAACGCAAAAACTGTTTTGCCCGAAAAAGGCATTTTAATAGATACTATTACTGTTCAAGGATTTTTCATAAAAAACGAAACTGTGATAAAATCAAAAAATGCTGGAAAACTTCAGAAGTTAGCATCTGAAGGTGAAAGGCTACCAGCAGGAAAAGAAATAGCTATAATTAGTTCAAATAATGATAATTCATACCTTTATAAAGAACTGGAATTGATAAAAAATTCAATTGAAGCTTTGAAAAAAACTCAAAATGAGACTAAAATTATATTAGATGATAAGGCAAAAGTTGAAGACATTAAAGCAGATTTAATAGGACAAATTCAAAATAATATAAATCAAGAAAATTACCAAGATGTCTATTTATTAAAAGAACAGCTGATTTTGTATCAAAATAAATCGGAGGAATTAACATTTTCTAATACTTTAGCTGGACAGAGTTTGGAAAAGTTAGAAAGTAGAAAAAATGAAATAATTTCTATTTTAGAAAGTGATAATATAAAATATTATTCACCTCGTGCTGGCATAATTTCTTACAACTTAGATGGATACGAAGATAAATTTTTACCAAGAGATTTTGAAAACTATACTTATGAAAGCTTAAATTATAAGAAGATTAGTAAAAATAATGAAAATTATGAAGTTGATGTAGATACGCCAATTTGCAAAATAATTGATAATTTTGAATGGTTTTTGGCGATGAAAGTAGAAGATATCAATAAAATTAAAGATTTTAATGAAGGGGATAACATCACAGTTATATTAGGTAAGGACAAGCTAGAGATTAACGGAAAAATTGTTAAAATAAACAGAACAAATGATAAGGCAGTAATAGTGGCAAAATTTACTACAATGTTACACGAATTTTATGATTTAAGGATTTCAGAAATACAAATAATATTAAGTAAAAAAGAAGGCTATAAAATCCCTACTAAGGCAATTATAGAAAAGGATTCTTTAAAAGGTGTATATATAAAGGATAAAAGCGGAATTGTAAAATTTGTACCAGTTAGAATTATAGGTGAAGATAACAATTATACTTATGTAGATATAGGGGACAATAATGGATATATAAAGGTTAAAGGGGGAGAACAAGTAAAAACAATTAACTTGTACGATGAAATTTTAACTAATACTAAAAACATTAAAGAAGGACTAATACTTAATTAACAACGGGGGCGATAAAAATTAGCATTGAAAAAAATATTTTAGAAGTACAAGAAAAAATCAATAATGCATTAATTAGGTCTGGTAGGGAAGGAGATAAGGTAAAACTTATTGCTGTTACTAAAACAGTGGACATAGATAGAATCAGCGAAGCTATTGAAGAAGGAATAGAAGATATTGGGGAAAACAGGACAAAAGAACTGGTAGACAAGCATAATGTCCTAGGCAATAAGGTCAATTTTCATATGATTGGACATCTTCAAACTAATAAAGTAAAGGATATTATCGGGAAAACAGTATTAATACATTCTCTTGACAGAATTGCTTTAGCAGAAGAATTAGATAAAAGATCTAAAAAAAATAATTTAATAACCGATGTTTTAATACAGGTAAACATTGCGGAAGAGGAAAGCAAGTTTGGTCTAAAGACTGGTGAAGTATTACCTTTCATCGAAGATATAATGAAATTCGAAAATATTAGAGTAAGAGGATTAATGACCATAGCTCCATATACAGATGATAAAATATTATTAAGAAAAGTCTTTAGGACTCTTTATAATTTAAGAGAAGATATAAAAAATAGAAAATATGAAGGAATTTATATGGATTACTTATCTATGGGAATGTCAAATGATTATGAAATAGCTATTGAAGAAGGTTCTAATATGGTTAGAATTGGCACTGCCATATTTGGAAAAAGAAATTATTATAAATAGGAGGGGTATTATGAGTAATTTTATGGACAAAGTTAAGTATTTTATTGGTATTCAGGATTTCGAGGAAGATGAAAAATATGAAAAAGAAAATTATGAAGAATATGATGAAGATTATGATACTTCATTGACTACAATGAAAAAATTTAATAATAAAGTTGTAAATATCCATACTAATAGTAATATGAAAATTGTGGTTCATGAACCACTTACTTATGAAGATGCGCCAAAAATAATCGATGACTTAAAAGCAAGAAAGACAGTAATAGTTAATCTTGAAGAAACTGACATCAGTTTAAAGAAGCAAATATTTGATTTTATAAGTGGCGGAATTTACGCTATGGAAGGGAATATACAAAAAGTTACAAAGGATATTTTCATATTCGCTCCTAAGAATGTTGAAATTGATGGATTAAAAGATGATTTGACAAGTAAAGGGATATTTATGTGGCAATAATAAGGAAGGTATGTAAATTATGTTGTTGTACAAATCCATTAATATATTGCTTTATTTAATTGAAATATTGATTGTTGTAAGGATTATTTTGTCATACCTTAATTTTGGAAGAACGCCTATATATAATATCGTATATGGGTTGACTGAACCTGTTTTAGGCCCTGCAAGAGAAATAATCTACAAACTTGGAATTGATACTGGAATGTTTGATTTTTCACCTTTAGTTGCAATTTTAATTTTAAGATTAATAGATATTATAGCTAAAGCAATATTATTATAGAATGCAGGAGAAAATATGAAGATTGATAAAGAGGCACTTACTTCTCATATAAGAGATAAAGATAAAATATTAGATATGAGAAAAATCATCGATAAAATTGAAATTGTAATAAATAAACACATAGTAACTTCAACGGATTTTTTAGACCCTTACGAAAGATATTTAGCAAAATCCATATTAAATAGGTTTGTGGAAATAGATTATTTAGAAACTGGGGGATATCCTTCAGCAGAAAGGAAAGTTATCATCATTTATCCTCATTATTTTGATGAAAATAATTTATCAGATACTCTGTCTTACATTAGGATTACAGGTGATTTAGAAGGCTTAAATCATAAGGATTACTTAGGAGCAATTTTAGGTCTAGGAATAAAAAGGTCTAAAATTGGGGATATATTAGTTCATGAATCATATACAGATATTATTATTAAAGAAGAAATAAGTGATTTTGTTCTTCTCAATTTAGAAAAAATAGGTAATAGAAAAGTTTTAATTAAAGAAATCTCCAAAGAAGATATTCAAGAACCAATAATTTCTTATAAAGAAATAAAAAAGACATTGTCATCCTATAGGCTAGATGTATTTATTAGCGCTGCATATAATATCTCAAGGCAGGAAAGTTTACATTTGATTGAATCTGGATATGTAAAAGTAAATTGGGAACCCATTATAAAAAGTTCCAAGGAATTAAATGTAGGAGATATGATATCAGTGAGGGGTTATGGACGCTCAATTCTTTATTCAGTTGAAGGGAAAAGCAGAAAGGGTAAAATAGTAGCAAATATTAGATTAATTTTATAAGTGGAGTGAGACCGATGATTACGCCTTTAGATATTCAAAATAAGGAATTTAAGAAATCATTTTTTGGATATAACACTGAAGAAGTAGATGCTTATCTAGATGCAATTAATGAAGATTATGAAAAATTATATAGGGAAAATATAGAACTAAAAGATAAGATTAGCATTTTGTCGGAACAGATAAGACAATATAATAATCTAGAAGAGACATTGAAAAATACCTTGGTTATAGCTCAAAGTACAGCAGATGAGGTTACAACTTCTGCTAGAAAAAAGGCAGAATTGATAATTGAAGATGCAGAAATAACTGCAAAAAATAAGATTAATGAAGCAATAGAAGAGGTAAATAATATAAAGAAGGAATATGATAATTTATTAAGAGAGATATATATTTTTAAAGCTAGATATGAATCGTTTTTAAAGGCTCAGCTTATGTCCATTCAAGAGTTTTTCAACAATTTTGAGGAAAAAAATAGTTTAAAAAATAAAGATAAAAATGATGAAGTTTTAGATAAAGATAATGATAATAATGATGTTGATAATTTAGGGGCATGAAAGCCTCTTTTTCATTAGAAGGAAAAAAGAGTAATAGTTGGAGGTAGATTAATGACAAAGGTCATTAAAATAGATGAAGAAATAAATATTGGAGATGGAAGTTTTACAATTATTGCTGGACCATGTGCCATTGAAAATAGAGAACAGATGGAAAAGATAGGGGCTTTGCTTTCAAAGCTAGGTATAAAAATTATAAGGGGTGGTGCCTTTAAGCCAAGGACTGATCCAAAATCTTTTCAAGGATTAGGATTAGACGGGTTAAAGATGATGGCTGAAATTAAGAAAAAATATAACCTAAAATTCATCTCTGAAGTTTTAGACCCTAGGGATTTAGAAGCAGCGAATGATTATATAGACATTTTTCAAATTGGCTCCAGAAACATGCAAAATTTTTCTCTACTCAGGGAAGTAGGGAAAACCGATAAGCCAGTTATGCTTAAGAGGGGAATGAGTGCCACCATAAAGGAATGGGTTATGGCAGCTGAATATATAAGGTTAGAAGGAAACGAGAAGATTATTCTCTGTGAGAGAGGAATTCGTACTTTTGAAGATTATACAAGAAATACCCTTGATTTGATGAGTGTTCCGATTTTAAAAGAAATGACAGATTACCCTGTTTTTGTTGATCCTTCTCATGGAACTGGTAGAAGAGAACTCATTCTTCCTGCAGCAAAAGCTGCAAAGGCCCTTAATGCAGATGGAATAATGGTAGAAATACATCCTGAACCAGAAAACGCCCTATCTGATGGCATGCAGTCTTTGAATTTTAAAGAATTTGAGAATTTAATTAAGGAATTAGTGTAAATTTATGTTACTAAGTTGAAAGTATGTTTACCTCCGTATTGGTTATATTATTATCAAGACATAATTTATCTATACGGAGGTTAATATGGAAGAAGGGAAGTTGAAATATTTTAAAAATAAATTAATTGAAGAAAAAAATCGATTATTAAAAACATTGAATAATATGAACAATATGGAAGAATATGGAGCCAAAGATGTATATTACACAGAATTATCTAATTACGACAATCATCCTGCTGATATAGGAACAGAGCTATTTATGATGGAACAAGATAACGGATTTAAAAATAAGATGAAGGATACATTATTAGAAATCGAAAACTCAATAAATGATATCACTAAAGGTAGTTATGGAATATGCAAGGAATGTGGAAAGGAAATTGATATAGAAAGATTAGAATTAATTCCCTATGCAAAAACCTGTAAGGAATGTTCTGAAAAGGTTTCGAAACTTACTAATACTGAGATGAATAGAAGAAGTTTTATACCAATTGATGAGGAAAGAGGGACATCTTTTGGTGATACTACAGAAGACATGGTTATGTTTGATAGGGAAGATGCTTATCAAAGTGTTCATCAATATAATTATGTTGAAAATGATCCCTCTTATCAAACTGGTGATAATTTAGGCGTTGATGATGAAGAAAACCATGATGGTGGAGATGGTGTAGAAGAAGTAGAGAACATATCTTATGAATATTATAAAAAAACAATAAAATAGGCCTTCTGGCTTTTCCAGAAGGTTTTTGCATGCTAATGCTATTGATAATCATATTGTTATAATATAAAATAAAAATATTAAAATATTCTAAATTAGGAGGAATTAATTTGATATTAGTATTATCGGCAGCAATAGTTATATTAGACCAGATTACAAAAATTTGGGCCATTAACACTTTGAAGGGTGGAAAAACTATAACTATAATTCCTAACTTTTTTCGGTTTGTTTATGTTGAAAATTTCGGAGCTGCATTTGGCATATTGCAACATAAAAGATGGATTTTTATTTTAATTTCAGTAATTGTTATTTTAGCAATATTACTACTTTTATTGAGAAATTATAATAGATTAAATCTCTTTGTAAAAATATCCTTGGCTATGTTGCTAGGGGGTGCAATTGGAAATTTTATTGATAGGGTAAGATTAGGATATGTAGTAGATTTCTTAAGTTTTAGATTATTTAATGCTTATGAATTTCCAGTATTCAATATAGCTGATACTTTTATTGTTATAGGTACTTTTCTAGTATTTATTTTAGTATTAATGAATAAATACGAACTTTAGGAGGACTGAATGAATATTATTGAAATTTATGTTGATGAAGATGATGGAGAAAGATTAGATTCATTTTTAGCAAAAGAATTAAATGAGGTATCAAGGACTTATGTTCAAAAATTAATTAAAGAAGGATTAGTCAAAGTTAATAATAAAAATATTAAACCAAGCTATATAGTTGAAGAAGGAGACCATATAATAGTTGATTTTCCTGAACCAAAAAAACTTGAAATCCTACCTGAAGATATTCCATTAGATATTGTTTATCAAGATTCGGATATTGTTGTAATTAATAAACCTCAAGATTTAGTAGTTCATCCTGCACCAGGCAATTATTCTGGTACTTTAGTTAATGGATTGCTGTTTCATATTGATTCATTATCTTCAATAAATGGTATAATTAGACCAGGGATAGTACACAGGTTAGACAAAGATACATCTGGTTTGATGGTTGTAGCAAAAAATGATTCAGCACATAGGTTTTTATCTGAAGAGTTAAAGGGAAAAAAGGTTAAAAGAAATTACATAGCTTTAGTTCATGGGATTTTGAAAGATGATGAAGGTACGATAAATGCTCCTATTGGAAGGCATCCAAAAGACAGAAAAAAGATGGCAGTTACAGAAAAGAATAGCAAAAATGCTGTAACCCATTATAAAGTATTAGATAGATTTGATAATTATACTTTGGTTGAGTTAAGCCTAGAAACTGGTAGAACTCATCAAATAAGAGTTCATATGGCTTACATTAATCATCCTGTAGTTGGGGATCCTGTTTATTCACAAAGGAAAAATGAATTTGGATTAGAAAAGCAAATGCTTCATGCATATAAGTTGGCTTTTACTCATCCTTCAACAGGAGAATATATGGAATTTAAAACTGATTTGCCACCATATTTTACAAGAATATTAAATATTTTGGATAAAAGAAGAAAGTAGGGGGACTATGGATATAAAAGCTGTGATTTTAGATGCAGATGCCATGCGAAGGGCTATTACAAGAATAGCTCACGAAATTATAGAAAGAAACAAGGGTACTGAAAATTTAATATTAGTTGGCATAAAAACAAGAGGATATCCTTTTGCAAAGAGATTATCAGATAAAATTGAAGAAATCGAAGGCGTAAAAGTACCAGTTTATCCATTAGACATCACTTTATATAGAGATGACTTAACAGAAATTAGTCCATTGCCAGTAGTTAATGAAGAATTTGAGGGAGATGTCAATGGTAAAATAGTTGTTCTAGTTGATGATGTAATATATACAGGACGGACAGTAAGGGCTGCTTTAGATGCCCTTGTAGATAAAGGCAGGCCATCGAAAGTTCAGCTAGCGGTTTTAATAGATAGGGGCCATAGGGAATTGCCAATTAGGCCTGATTTTGTAGGTAAAAATGTGCCTACTTCGAAGAGCGAAAACGTTAAAGTCAATTTTGTGGAAATAGATAATATAGATCGTGTTTACATAACAGAGATAAAAAGGTAGAAATTAATTTTCTACCTTTTTAATTCGATTAAATATTTCATTGGATGGATTTACGAATATTGTTTTATAGTTTTCATATATTACCATACCTGCTTTTGCATTATTTGGCTTCTTTACATATTTTCTTTCTGTATAATCTACAGGAACATTATTTGAATTTTTGCCTTTACTATAATATGCAGCCAAAATTGCTGCTTCTTCTAATGTGGAATTTGGTATGCTCTTTCCTAAACTTTCAATTATTACATGGCTACCAGGTATTTTTTGAACATGAAGCCAAATATCATTCTTCTTTGCTAATTTCAATGTCAAATAATCATTTTGTTTATTATTTTTACCTACATAAATATTGAATCCGTCTGATGATATAAAATGTAGTGGTTTAGATACTGAATCCTTATTTTTCTTTCTTTTTAATGTTCCTTTTATATATCCTTCCTTAATTAATTCTTCTTTAATCTCATCAAGTTCTTCTACTTCAGTGGCGTTTTCTATGCTTACCAAGATGTTTTCTAAATACATTATTTCTTCTTCTGTTTCTTTAATTTGATTTTGCAATAACGCTTCAGCATTTTTTAGTTTAGAATATTTTTTATAATATTTTTGAGCGTTAGCTACGGGAGTTAGTTTTTTATCTAAAGGTACTATTATCGTTCCCATGTTTTCATCATAGAAGTTTTCAAGTTCAATACTATCTATACCTTTTGGTATCCTATATAAATTTGCTGATATTAGGTCTGCATATATCTTATATTTTTCTCTGTCTTGGCTTTCTAACAGTTCTTCCTTTTGTTTAGATAGTTTATTTACAGCCCTTTCTAATTTAATCTGAACAGATTTTTTTATGGCTTGTGATTTTTGAATAATTCTATCTTGAGTGTCTTTTTTACGATAATATTTGTCAAGAATTTCAGAAATTGAATCAGAATAAAATTTGTTTTTATTACCGAACTGATTTATTTCTAACGCATGAAATGCAATTATCTCATTTTCATTTTCTGATAATATATAATTAGGTTTAAAATTGAGTTTTGAAACCTTATTAATCATACTGTTAAAAGAATTAAACAAAGATTCTTTTTCAGTATCAAATAAACTTCCAATAGGCCTATCAATATCGATATTTGAATCGAAACATATTTCTCTACTTATTAATGGGCTTAGTCCTAAATAGTTAAAATAGAAAAATTTATAACATGGTAAATTTTTATTTGATGATTCCAATTTTTTATAAAAATCATCTTTTGTGCTGATTAAAGGATTTATTTTATCTTCATATGGCGGATATTCATATATAAGCCCAGGAAGTATTTTCCTAATTCTACTCATATCTTCATTTACTCTTTTTATAGCATCGATAATTTTATTAGAAGTATTATCTAATAATATAATATTACTATATTTTCCCATAATTTCTACGACGAGCCTCTTTTTAGTATTCTGACCTAATTCATCTTTAGATGATACATCGATGAAAACAATTCTATCTAATTGGAATTGCTCTATATTTAATATTATCCCACCTATTAGATGTTTTCTTAGAAGCATGCAAAACATAGGTGGTTCTGGCGGATTATCTTTTGTGAAATTAGTTAGATATAATCTAGGATTGTTGCTGCTGGCTGAAATGATTAATTTATAGTTATTTCCTTTATTGTGTATGTGAAATAAAATTTCATCATTTTCTTGCTGATAGATTTTATCTATTCTTCCACCTATTAATTTTATATTCAATTCATTGACTACTGCTCTAGTTACTATTCCGTCAAAAGACATAAGCATTCCTCCACTTCCAGTATTCAGTATTAAAGTATAACATCAAATTTAAAATAAATAAATAGATTTTATTAATATTTTGTAACAAACTCTGGATTAAAGTAATCTTAAAATATATAATCAATATTGACAGTGAAAAAAATAGAGGTGAATTATATGTTAAAAAGTATGACTGGATATGGAAGAGGAGAATTTGCAAATGAATATTTTAATATTATAATAGAAATTAAGTCGGTTAATCATAGATATTCAGATATAAATGTAAAAATGCCTCGTCATATTAATTTTTTGGAAGAGAAAATCAAAAAAGCTGTTAGAGAAAAAATTAGTAGAGGCAAAGTTGATGTATATATAAATCTGGAATATATTAATGATACAGCAGTAGATGTAAAGGTTGATATACCATTGGCAAAAGCATATAAAGAGAAATTAGAGCAATTGATTGATGAATTAAAATTAGATGAAAATGTTAAATTATTTAATATTTTAAGTCTTCCTGAAATCATCAGGACTGAAAAAAAAGAAACGGATGAGGAACTTCTTTGGATGCCATTAAAAAATGCTTTAGAAGAAGCTTTAGAAAAAATAATGGAAATGAAAGTAGTAGAAGGTGAAGCCATAAAAGATGATATGCTTTCAAAACTCAGTGAAATCGAAAGGCTTGTTGATGATATAGAATTAAGAGCACCAAATGTTGTACTTGAATATAAAAATAAACTTAAAGACAGAATAGAAGAATTACTTGGAAATGAGGTTAAAATAGATGAAGAAAGGCTTGCACAAGAAGTAGCAATATTTGCTGATAAAAGCAATATTAATGAGGAATTGGTAAGACTCAAAAGCCACATAAATCAGTTTAGAAAAATTGTAAATGAAGATGATGCAGTAGGCAGAAAGCTTGATTTTTTAATTCAGGAAATGAATAGGGAAACAAATACTATAAGTTCTAAAGCAAACGATATATTTATTGCTAACAATGTAGTATTGATAAAAGCTGAAATTGAAAAAATTAGGGAACAAGTACAGAATATTGAATAAATAGGAGGTCTTTATGACAGTAAGGTTAATAAATATAGGTTATGGAAATATAGTTGCTGCCAATAGAATAGTTGCAATTGTAAGTTCTGAATCTGCACCAATAAAAAGGTTAATTCAGGATGCTCGTGAAAAAGGACTTTTAATAGATGCTACTTATGGAAGAAAAACAAGAGCAGTCATAATTACTGATAGTTATCATGTTATATTAACTCCTGTGCAGCCTGAAACTGTTGCTAATAGATTCCTTGATAAAGAAGATAATAAAGATGATAATGTATAATGAAAGTAGGTGTAACAATGTCTAAAGGATTCTTGCTAGTAATTTCTGGACCAGCTGGCACTGGTAAAGGTACTGTTTGTAAGGAACTATTAAAAAGGAATAAGGATATTGTTTATTCAGTTTCTGCAACTACAAGGAAACCAAGAATCGGAGAAATAGATGGTGTTAATTATTATTTTGTAACTGAAGAAAAATTTAAATCAATGATTGAAAATGATGAATTTTTAGAATATGCTTATGTCCATACAAATTACTATGGTACTCCAAAGAAATTTGTTTTCGAGCAAATTGAAAAGGGAGAAATAGTTCTTTTAGAAATAGATGTGCAAGGTGCAATGCAAATAAAGAAGAAGTTTCCTGAAGCAGTATTTATATTTTTGTTACCTCCTACAATGGAAGAATTAAAAAACAGAATAGTAAAGAGAGGAACTGAAACTGAAGAAGACATAAAAAGAAGGTATGAAAATGCTTTTAAAGAATTAGATTTTGTTGACAATTATGATTATTTTGTTATAAATGATGTTGTGGAAGATGCTGTATCAGATATTGAATCCATAATAAGGGCAGAAAAGCTTAAAGTCAAAAGGCATAGAGATATTAAAAACAAAGTTATAAAAGGAGGTAATTAAGTATATGTTAAATCCATCTTTTAAGGAGTTGTCAGAAAGAGGAGATAGTAGATATACATTAGTTATGTTGATAGCAAAAAGAGCAAGAGAAATTATAGATGGCAAAAAGCCTTTGGTGGAAACAAATTCAACTAAGCCTGTAAGCATAGCATTAGAAGAAGTTCTAGCAGGCAAGGTAACTTATGAAAGACCAAATATAAAGGGAATAAAATAGGGTGATAAGTATGTTACAAGGCAAAACTATTGTTTTAGGTGTTACAGGAGGTATAGCAGTATATAAAGCTGCAGATATTGTAAGCAGGCTAAAAAAACTTGATGCAAATGTTGAAGTAATAATGACAGAAGGGGCTGCAGAATTTGTCACACCATTAACCTTCCAAACCTTGTCCAATAATCAAGTTCATAGAAAGATGTTTAATGAGATTACTAATTATGATGTTGAACATATATCATTAGCTAAAAAAGCTGACTTAGTTTTAATTGCCCCTGCTACTGCAAACACAATTGGTAAAATTGCTAATGGGATTGCTGATAACTTGCTTACTACAGTAGTTATGGCTACTACTGCAAAAGTAGTTTTTGCACCTGCTATGAATACAAATATGTATAGAAATCCTTTAGTACAAGAGAATATTGCTAAGTTAAAGAGACTAGGGTATGAATTTATTGAACCAGTTAAAGGCAGGTTAGCTTGTGGCGATTATGGAGAAGGTAAAATGGCTGAGCCACAAGACATAGTAGAATACATTGTAAGGTGCTTTGTTGAAAAAGATTTGGTGGGGAAAAAGATTGTAGTAACTGCTGGACCAACTATTGAGCCATTAGATCCAGTAAGATATATAACCAATCATTCCAGTGGTAAAATGGGATATTGCATAGCAAAAGAAGCAGCTGACAGAGGTGCAGAAGTAATTTTAATATCAGGTCCTACAAATCTAGAAGCACCAAAAGATGTAAATCTTATTAGGGTAAAAACCACTGAAGATATGTTAAATGCAGTAGGCAAGTATTTTGATTCCTGTGATGTTCTAATCAAAGCTGCAGCACCAGTAGATTTTAAGCCTGAAAATGTAAGCAGTACAAAAATAAAGAAGAAAAAAGATTCAGATGAATTAGTTATAAAATATGTAAAAACTCCAGATATAGCAGCTCATTTTGGAAAAATGAAAAAGCATCAAATAATGGTTGGCTTTGCTGCAGAAACAAATAACTTACTAGAATATGCTAAAGAAAAATTAAAGGAAAAGAATTTTGATTTTATAGTAGCCAATGATGTTTCAAAAGAAGGTGCAGGATTTAATGTCGATACAAATATAGTTACTATAATAGAAAAAAACGGAGAAATTACTAATTATCCAATAATGGATAAATCTCAAGTTGCAAAGATTATAATAGATAAAGTTAAAAATTTACTTGATAATATAGGTTAGATATTAATCTAACCTTTTTATTTAATTGTATATAAAGGGATGATTAAGTTGATTAAGTATGGAAAGGTTATCGTAGATAACAAGGCTTCAAAAGTGGACAAGCAATTTACTTATATAATTGATGAAGATTTAATCGATGTAGTTAAGATTGGCATGAGGGTAATTGTCCCTTTTGGAAGAGGAGATAAATTTACAAAAGGTATAGTTGTTGATATTTTAGATGAGTTAGATGAGACAGTAAATAAATATAAATTAAAGAAAATAATTGATGTTTTAGATGATAAGCCATTAATTTCCAGGGAACTAATTGAATTAAGCAAATGGATTAAGGAATATTATCTTTCTTCTTTTATTGATGCGCTTCAATTGGTATTGCCACCAGGAGATTATAAGGAAATAAATACATACATAGAATTAAGCGATAATAAAGATTATGAAAATTTAAACAAAAATGAGTTAAAGATAATTAATATGCTTCAAAATAGAGGAAAAGTGTTGCTTGATGATATAAAAAAAGAACTAAGAATTGTGTGTATTAATAAAATAATAAATAAGTTGGAAGAAGAAAATTTTATAAAGACTTCTCTAGAAGTCAAAACTAGCATTGAAATAAAAACTGAAAAATGGATTAAGCTAGCTAATGGTGGAAATCCACTTGAAGAAATTTTAAATGAAATTAGTAGTAAAGCTGTAAAACAAAAAGAAATTGTAAAGTATTTGTATGAAGTTAAAGAAATTTCACTAAAAGAGTTTTTTATAAAGATGAATGTTTCATCTTATTCTTTAAAAGCTTTAAAAAATAAGGGTATAATCAATATTTATGATAAAGAAGTCCATAGAAATCCAATAAAAAGAGAAATAAAGGAGTATAAGAAACATACTTTAACACCAAGTCAATTGGAAGTTTTTCAAAGGATCATGGATTCATTTTATGGGAAAAATAAGTCTAATAAGTTTCTTCTTCATGGTGTAACAGGCAGTGGTAAAACAGAAATTTATTTGCAATTAGTTGAAGAAATGTTAAAGCTAGGGAAAGATTCAATTATATTAGTACCTGAGATATCTTTAACTCCTCAGACTATAGATAGATTTGTTGGAAGGTTTGGAGAGCAGGTTGCAGTTTTACATAGTAAATTATCGTATGGAGAAAGATTTGATGAATGGAGAAAAATTAAAGAAGGAAAGGTTAAAATTGTTGTTGGTGCCAGGTCAGCACTGTTTGCACCATTTAATAATTTAGGACTGATAATAATAGATGAGGAACATGAGTCTACATATAAATCTTCGCAAAATCCTAAATATAATGCTGTAGAAGTAGCTAAAAAGAGAGTTGATTTAGAAAATGCATTTTTAGTTTTAGGCTCTGCTACACCTTCAGTTGAAACTTATTATGAAAGTAAAATGGGAAATATTACCCTTTTAGAATTAAAAAAGAGAATAAATAAACATGTTCTTCCACAAATTAAAATAATAGATATGCGAAATGAGCTAAATAAAGGCAATAAAACCATATTTAGTGAAGAACTTTATAATTCTCTAAAAGAAAATTTAAATAGAGGGAAACAAAGTATCTTATTTTTGAACAGAAGAGGATTCTCAACTTTTGTTTCTTGCAGAAATTGTGGATATGTAGTAAAATGTAACAACTGTGATATATCAATGACATATCATAGAAAAAAGAACAAATTGATATGCCATTATTGTGGCTTAGCTATTAATCCTCCAAGTATTTGTCCAGTATGTAAAAGTAAATATATTAGATACTTTGGAATAGGAACAGAAAAGGTAGAGGAGTTTACCAAAAAATTATTCCCCAGCGCAAGAGTTGCCAGAATGGACATGGATACTACTGTGAGGAAAGGTAGCCATGAAGCTATTTTAGATGATATGAAAAATGGGAAAATAGATATTTTAATTGGAACTCAGATGATTTCTAAAGGGTTAGATTTTGAAAATGTAACATTGGTTGGAATTATAGCAGCAGATATAACATTAAATTTACCAGATTTTCGTTCTCCTGAAAGATGTTTTCAGCTCATAACTCAAGTGGCTGGAAGAGCAGGAAGAGGAAATATTGATGGCAAGGTCATACTTCAAACATACGATCCAGAACATTATAGTATTGTTTTTGCTAAAAATCATAATTATACTGACTTTTTTAACACAGAAATAAAGCTAAGAGAAGAGTTTTTATATCCTCCATTTATAGAACTAATAAGCATACTTATATATGGTAGGGACAATAGGAAAGTTGAAACCACTTCTAAACAAATATATAATTTAATTAAAGAAAACATAAGTTGGATTAATGAAGATGAAATAAATAAATGGTTAATAGGACCATATCCTGCTGCATTGGAAAAAATAAACAACAATTATAGATGGCAAATAATTATTAAATCACATAAAAAAGATGTTGATTGTTTAAAATCAATTATAAAAAGGGTATGTATAGATAACGATTATAAAATAAATATTGATGATATAAAAATAAGTATAGATGTAAATCCAAATTCAATACTATAGGAGGAAAATAAATGGCTTTAAGAAAAATAAGATTATTAGATGATCCAATACTGAGAAAAAAATCCAGAGAAATAACTGAAATCAATGAAAGGATAAAAATCTTGCTTGATGATATGGTAGAAACCATGAAAGCAGCAGATGGAGTAGGATTAGCTGCTCCACAAGTTGGAGTTCTTAGAAGAGCTATCGTAATAGACATAGGAAATGGACCAATTAAGTTAATAAACCCAAAAATATTAGAACAAAAAGGCGAAATAATTGATATTGAAGGTTGTTTATCAATTCCTGGGAAGTCTGGAAAGGTTCCTAGACCAGAATGGGTTAAAGTAAAATATTTAGATATAGAAGGAAATGAAAAAATCATAGAAGGTACCGGGCTTCTTGCTAGGGCACTATGTCATGAAATAGACCATTTAGATGGGATATTATATATAGACAAGATGATAGAGGAAGTACCAATAGAAGAAGTTGAGGAAAAGGATGATGAGGCATAATATGAAAATTATATTTATGGGAACTCCAGAATTTGCAGTTCCATCATTGGAAGCTTTATATAAAGCAGGTTATGATATTGAATTAGTAGTTACGCAAAAAGATAAACCTAAAGGCAGGGGTAAAAAAATTCAGCACACTCCTGTAAAAGAAAAAGCATTGGAGTTAGGATTAGAAGTATTTCAACCAGATTCTATTAATTCACCAGAATCTGTTAATAAATTGTCCTCATTAAATCCTGATTTTATTGTAGTAGTGGCATATGGACAAATATTGAAAAAGAATATATTGGAAATACCTAAGTTTGGATGTTATAACATACATGCATCTTTACTTCCAAAATATAGAGGTGCAGCACCAATAAACTGGGCAATAATAAACGGAGAAAGAGAAACTGGAATTACGATAATGGAAATGGATGAAGGATTGGATACAGGAGATATAATTCTATCGAAGGCTATACCTATTGAAGAAGATGACGATGCATTAACTATACATGATAAGTTATCAGTTTTAGGCGGTGAATTAATTGTAGAAGCTTTAAAGAAAATTGCTGAAGGCAATATAGATAAAATCCCTCAAGATAATAGCAAATCGTCTTATGCATCAATGTTGAGTAAAGATATGGGCAGAATTAATTGGGATATGGATGCTGTTTCTATAATAAACTTAATTAGAGGTTTAAAACCTTGGCCATCTGCTTATACGATATACAATGGTGAGATTGTAAAAATCCATAAAGCTTCAATAACTAATATAGCAAGCGAAGAAATATGTGGGAAAATAATAAAAGTTGATAAAAAGGGTATATATGTAAATACGAAAGATAAGGTAATTGTTTTAGAAGAAATTCAGTTTCCTAATAAAAGAAAAATGACAGTGGAAGAATATTTAAGAGGAAATTCTGTTGAACAAGGCGTCATTCTAAAATAAGGAGGAGAATTCAGATGTATTATGGATATTATGGAATGATGTATGATTATACTTGGATAGTATATGTACTTCCTGCCCTATTGCTTGCAATGCTTGCACAATTAAAAGTAACTTCAGCTTACAATAAATATTCCAGAATTTCTAATGGAACAAATTTAACTGGAGCGCAAATCGCAAGGATGATTTTAGATAGAAATGGCCTATATGATGTAAGAATAGAGCCAGTGAGGGGTCAGTTAACTGACCATTATGACCCTAGAACAAGGACTGTGAGATTATCAAGCAGTATATATAATGGAACTAGCATTGCTTCTATGAGCGTTGCTGCTCATGAAGTTGGCCATGCAATTCAACATGCAGAAGGATATTTCCCATTGATTTTAAGGAATAACATCGCACCTATAGCAAGTTTTGCCGCAAGATTTTCATGGATAATGATTTTATTAGGTTTTATTATATCTCCATTTTTTATAGATTTAGGTATAGCATTATTCATAGCAGCAGTATTATTCCAAGTTATTACTTTGCCAGTTGAATTTAATGCAAGCAGAAGAGCATTATTACAACTTGAAGATGGTTTTATAACAAGAAATGGTATCAAACCTGTTAAAGAAGTATTATCAGCAGCAGCCCTTACTTATGTTGCAGCAACTTTAGTTGCAGTCGGACAGTTAATGAGATTACTAGTAATAACAGGAAGACGAAGAGATTAGAAGGGGGAAAAATCCCCCTTTTTTTATAAATTGATTTTGGGAGTGTTAATAATGCAGAATTCTAGAGAAATTGCTTTTAACATACTTTATGATATATTTTCAAATCAAGCTTTTTCTAATATTTCCTTAAATAAACATCTAAATAAAAAAATTGATCCTAAAGAAGAAGGATTAGTTAGAGAAATAGTCTATGGTGTTTTAGAAAATGATTTATATCTAGAACATATTATTTCAAAGGCTTCTAAATTGCCAATGAAAAAAATTCATCCAAAAATACTGTTAATCTTAAAAATTGGAATATATCAGCTTGTATTTATGAATAATATACCAACTAGTGCTGCTGTAAATGAATCTGTAAAGTTAGCTAAAATTTATGGCCATAAGGGCACTGTAGGTTTTGTCAATGGAGTATTAAGAAACATTAGTAGAAATAAGGAACAATATTTAGAAATT
This sequence comes from Tissierellaceae bacterium, assembly GCA_036562765.1. GTDB lineage: Bacteria > Bacillota > Clostridia > Tissierellales > Tissierellaceae > JAAYFT01. Next base: position 21,231 of record DATCJO010000051.1, read on the forward strand.
GATGATGAAGATAGGGTAAGTTATATTTCAATAAAATATTCACATCCCAAATGGCTTGTTGAAAGATGGATTAAAGAATTTGGATTAGAGTTTACTGAAAGATTATGTAGAGAAAATAACACCCATGCAAAGCTTAACATAAGAGTTAATACATTAAAAACTAATAAAGAAGAACTAAGAAGTAGTTTAGAAAAATATGGTTTTCTAATTTCTGAAGGAAGATATTCTGATGATATATTGATTGTAGAGAATCCTGTAAGGATTACTGAAACAGAAGAATATAAATCAGGTTTTTTTACAATTCAAGATGAAAGCAGTGCTTTGGTAGCAAATATAATGAATCCAAAAGAAAACAGCTTAGTAATTGACCTTTGCAGTGCACCAGGAGGAAAAGCTACCCATATAGCTCAGAAGATGAATAATAATGGGAAAATAATAAGTATGGACATTTATGAGCATAAAATTAAACTAATAGAAGAAAATGCTAAAAGGCTAGGCATACATATAATAGAAACTTATGTAGATGATGCGACAAAATTTAATAAGTCCTTTGAAAATATAGCGGATTATGTATTGGTAGATGCCCCATGTTCTGGATTTGGGTTAATAAGGAGAAAACCCGAAATAAAATGGTATAGAAAAGAAAGTGATATAGAGGAGCTAGTAAATATTCAAAAGAGTATATTGAATAATGCTAAAAGATATTTAAAAACAGGAGGTATTTTAGTATATAGTACATGTACTATTGAAAAAGATGAAAACATAAATATGATAAATGGATTTTTAAAAGAAAACGATAATTTTAAACTTATTAGCTTCGAAGGTTTAGTTAAAGGATTGGAAAATGAAGAAAGTATTAAAGAGGGATATATCCAGTTATTTCCCCATGTTCATAATACTGACGGATTTTTTATAGCTAAAATGATAAAAGAAAGATAGATATGTAACAAAATATTATGTATAATATAATACTAGGAAGCACAGGGGTGATTATTTGGATAAAATAGAAATAAACAATTTAACTTTAGAAGAATTAAAAAGCCTAATGGTTAATTTAGGAGTAGAAAGCTTTAGAGGAGAGCAAATTTTTTCTTATTTTCATAAAAATAAGGACACAGATTTAGATGGAATATATCAATTGCCCAAAAACCTAAGGGAAAAATTAAAGGATATAGCAAAGGTCAGAAAAAGTGAAATTTATAAAAGGTATAATTCTAAGATAGATAACACAGTGAAATATCTTATTTTACTTGAGGATAATAACATTATAGAAACTGTAGTTATGGGATATAAGCATGGCTATTCGATTTGCATATCTTCTCAAGTTGGCTGTAAAATGGGTTGTTCTTTTTGTGCTTCAACAAAGGATGGTTTTATAAGAAATTTAACACCAGCTGAGATGCTTAATCAAATTTATTTAGCTGAAAAGGATTTAGATATAAGGATATCTAATATTGTTTTAATGGGAAGTGGAGAGCCTTTAGATAATTATGAGAATGTATTGAAATTTATTAAAATGATAAATCATCCTAAAGGCCATAATATTAGCTTAAGGAATATAACAGTATCTACATGTGGCATAGTACCTAGAATTTATGACCTGGCTGATGAAGAGTTACCTATTACTTTATCAATTTCGTTGCATTCGCCATTTGATGAAGAGCGAAAAAAGATTATGCCAATAGCAAGGAAATATTCAATATCAGAATTGATGAAAGCATGTAGATATTATTGTAATAAGACTAATAGAAGAATTACTTTTGAATATACTTTAATAGAAAATGTTAATGACAGGGATAAGGATATTTTTGAATTATCGAAAATTCTAAAAGGCATAAAATGTCATGTAAATTTAATACCCCTTAATCCAATACAAGAATATAAGAAGAAAAGGCCAAGTAGGGAAAATGTTGAAAGGGTTAAAAAGGAGTTAACGAAATATGGTATTCCAGTAACAATAAGGCGTGAGATGGGTGGAGATATTAGTGCATCATGTGGACAATTAAGAAGGTCTGTCACCCAAGTAGATAAATAATAATGTCAATGGGGTGGTAATATGGTTAGTGGTGCAGTGTCGGATATAGGAAAGGCGAGGGAAAAAAATCAAGATGCTTATTTTGCTTCCAATGATTTGTCACTTCCACTGTATATGGTAGCAGATGGAATGGGTGGACACAATGCTGGTGAAATAGCTAGTACAATGGCTATGAATATAATTAAAAAGAATTTTTTTGAAAAAAGAAACCTTTTAACAAATAAAGAAACTATTTTTAAGATAATCAAGGAATCTATAGAAGAAGCTAATACAAAGATATACTTAAAATCATTGGAAAACGAAGATTGCAAGGGAATGGGAACAACTATTACTTTGGCTTATATATTTAATAATGAAATATATATTGGACATGTTGGAGATAGCAGGGCTTATTTAATTAGAAATGGCAATATTACACAAATAACAGAAGACCATTCTTTTGTAAACGAACTTGTTAAAATAGGAAGCATCACAAAGGAAGAAGCAGTAAATCATCCAAAGAAACATATGATTACAAGGGCTGTTGGTTCTAGCAGCGTAATAGAAATGGATTTAATAGTAAAAAGCTATGAAGAAAACGACATTTTGTTATTGTGTAGTGATGGCCTTTCAAATATGTTAAAGGAATTTGAAATAAGTCAAGTTTTTGATTCGGAAAATGATATTCAAAAAGCCTGTGAAACCTTGGCTCAAATGGCTAATCAAAAAGGTGGACATGATAATATTACAGTAGTAGCTATTAAATTTAATTAAAGAGGTGAAAAAATGGTAGGGAAGGTATTAGGCGGAAGATATGAAATAGTTGAGCAAATAGGCGGAGGAGGCATGGCTTTAGTTTATAAAGCTAAATGTAGGCTTTTAGATAGATATGTAGCAATAAAAATTTTAAAAGATGAATTTGCTAATGATGAGGAATTTGTAAGGAAATTTAGAAGAGAGTCTCAAGCTGCTGCTAGGCTGTCACATCCTAATATAGTAAGTATATATGATGTTGGTTTTGAACAAGAGGGAGATAAGAAAATATATTATATAGTAATGGAATATATAAAGGGAAAGACTTTAAAGGAAATCATAAAAGAAAAGGGAAAATTGCCAGTTGATTTAGCTATTGATTATTCTTATCAAATTGCTGAAGCTTTGCAGCATGCCCATAGCAATCGAATATATCATAGGGATATAAAACCCCATAATATTATGATTACGGAAGATAATAGAGTTAAGGTTACAGATTTTGGCATTGCAAGGGCAGCTACGAGTTCAACAGTTACTACTACTTCAAATGTTTTAGGCTCTGTTCATTATTTCTCTCCTGAACAAGCTAGGGGAGGATATACAGATGATAAATCTGATATTTATTCTTTAGGAATAGTAATGTATGAAATGGTGACTGGAGTTTTACCATATCAAGGAGAAAGTCCTATTACAGTTGCATTAAAACATGTTCAAGAAGATATAGTTCCCCCTAGACAATTAGAACCTAGTATACCCATTGGCCTTGAAAATATTATATTAAAATGTGTTCAAAAAAGACAAGCAGACAGATATAATAATATTGGCGATTTAATAAAAGATTTAAAGAAACTTAAGGTTAATAAAGATGAGCCAATATTGAATAACAATGACAATCTAGATTCACATACCAAGTTAATGCCACCAATTAATGTTGAGGATGATTATATGGATAAAAAGAACAAAATAGAAAAGAAGAAAAAGAAAGATGGTTCAGGAAAAGTTGTTTTTTTAGGAATTTTTTTGGCATTTTTATTAGCATTTAGTATATTTTTTGGATATTATAAGATAAGGGAATTCTTTAAAACTGAAGAAGTTATTGTTCCAAAAATCATTGGATTAAATGAAGAAGAAGCAAGAAAGAAAATTGAAGATTTAGGTTTAAAGTTTATTGTTAAAGGTGTAGGAAGAAATGACAATTATGGACCAGGGGTAGTTATTTATCAGAGCGTTGATCCTAATACTACAGTTAAAAAAGAATTCCCAATTGAAGTGCTTATAAATGAAGGTGAAGCTTTAGTTAAAGTCCCAAGTGGTGTTAATAGAGATGTAAATGATGCAAGGGACTTAATGATTAATGCCAATTTAGAAGTTGAAGTTGAATATGAATATTCCGATACAATTCCAGAGAATGTTGTAATTAGACAGTCTCCAGAAAGTGGTACAGAAGTAAAACCAGGCACTACTGTAACATTAGTAGTTAGTCAAGGAAAAGAAACAAAATATGTAACAATGGAAAATTTAGTAGGAAAGAATATAGAAGATGCTAAAAAAATTCTAAGTCAGTTAGAGCTTAACATTGGGGAAATAGTATATCAACCTAGTGATTCATATGATAAGGATATAGTAACATGGCAAAGCTATGAGCCAGGAACAGAATTAGAAACAAGTACAGCAGTAGACTTATATGTAAGCAGCGGTAAAGGGACTGAAGAAGGAATTCCAAATGAAAATGGAGAGCAAAATCAAAATGAAACAAATGTTGCAGAGGAAACACCAATAACATTCACATTAACACCATTACAAGATCGAGAAGAAACTACAATAAAAATCATTAGAATTCAAGATGGTGTAAGCCAAGTTGTATATAACAAGAAACATAAGGCAAGTGACGGTGTAGCAATAATAACCTTAAAGGGTAAAGTTGGAGCATTGTTTGAAATATATTATGATGATATTTATCAAACTACTATACCTAAGGAAGAATAGGGGGAATTTATGGTAGAAGGCATCATAACAAAGGGCATTGGTGGATTTTATTATGTAAAAACTGAAAATGGAACAATCGAATGTAGAGCTAGAGGACTTTTTAGAGAAGAGAATTTAAAACCATTAATAGGAGACAGGGTATTAATTCGAATTAACAGTGAAGATAATACAGGATATATTGAAGAAATACTTCCAAGAAAAAGTCAGCTACTGAGACCACCAGTGGCAAATGTAACCCAAGTTATAATAGTTATGAGTATAAAGAATCCTGATATAAATCCATGGCTAATGGATAGATTTATAGTTATGGCTGAAAAGGAAAAGTTAAATATCCTTATATGTATCAATAAGGTGGACTTAGATTACGATAAATCCCAAGAATTAATAAATATTTATAAAGGTATTGGTTATGATGTAATAGGCACTAGTACAAAAGAAAATATTGGAATAAATGAATTGAAAGAACACTTAAATAATAATATATCTGTCTTTGCTGGGCCTTCAGGGGTTGGCAAGTCGTCATTATTAAATGCTATAAACAAAGATTTTAAATTGAAAACTGGAGATGTAAGTGCAAAAACAAAAAGAGGAAGACATACAACAAGGCATGTAGAATTACTAGAACTGAATAAAGATTCTTATGTTCTTGATACTCCTGGGTTTGGCTCATTAAATTTGGATTTTATAGAAGATGAGTTAGAATTAAAAGAATATTTTAGAGAAATAAAAAAACATGGAACTGATTGTAAGTTTTCAAGTTGCCTTCATGAAAATGAACCTGAATGTGCAGTTAAAAAACAGGTAGAACTTGGAAACATCTCCGAAACCAGATACAGTAGTTACTTAGATTTTTTACAAGAGATAAGGGAAAACAGGAGGTACTAAAATGGCTAAAATAGCCCCTTCGTTACTTTCAGCAGATTTTGCAGATTTAAAGAATGAGATAAGAAAAGTAGAAAATGGTGGAGCTGATTATTTGCATCTAGATGTAATGGATGGCATCTTTGTTCCTAATATTACATTTGGGGCACCAGTAATTAAGAAAATAAGGAAAGTTACAAGTCTTCCTTTTGATGTTCATCTAATGATAGATAGACCTGAAAGATATATAAAGGATTTTGCAGATGCAGGAGCAGATATAATAACTGTTCATCAGGAAGCAACCATACATCTTCATAGGACAATACATGAGATTAAGTCCTATGGGAAAATGGCAGGCGTATCATTGAATCCAGCTACTCCTCTGGAGACTATTGAATATATACTAGATGATATAGATTTGATTTTAATAATGACAGTAAACCCTGGCTTTGGTGGTCAATCTTTCATAAATCAAATGGATAGGAAAATTAAAAAAATGAGGAAAATAATTGATGAAAGAAATTTAAATATCATTTTGGAAGTAGATGGAGGAGTCAAATTAAGTAATGCAAAAGATATAATTAGTTGGGGTGCTGATTTGTTAGTGGTAGGCTCAGATATTTTTAATGCAGAAGATGTAGAATTTAGAACTAAAGAATTTAAAAGATTGTAATTTTATAGAATAAATGATATAATATTCTAAAAATGAATATGTTTTAAACTACAACACTAGGGGAGCCTTATTAAGGCTGAGAGGGGACTTATGTCCCGACCCTCATAACCTGACCTAGATAATACTAGCGTAGGGAAGTGTGGGTATATAATCCTTTAAATACACCCATTACCTACGCTGGTAATGGGATAAATTATTTTAAGGAGATGATTTTATGGAAAAAAGATCCAGTACAAAAATTAGAATGCTGGCTGAAGGGGGTATGATGATAGCTTTAGCAACAATCTTAAGCTACATTAAAGTTTATGAAGCCCCTATGGGAGGTTCAGTCACTGCAGGAAGTATGATTCCTATAATTTTATTTGCTATGCGCTGGGGATTGATGCCAGGAATAGCAATAGGAGTAGCTCATGGAGTTCTTCAATTTGTTTTAGAGCCATATTTTTATCATCCAATCCAATTTATTTTGGATTATCCACTTGCCTTTGGTCTATTAGGATTAGCAGGTATTGAATTTCATTTAAGGAACAATGATTCCATTAACAAGTATTTAAGGATTTTTATATCAGTACTAATAGCAATTTTTGGCAGATTAGTATGCCATGTTTTATCTGGTGTAGTATTTTTTGCAGAATATGCAGGTGGTAAAAATCCATGGATATATTCCATAGAATATAACGCATTTTACTTAGTACCTGAATTAATAATTTCAACTGTAGTAATATTTATTATTTGGAAACCATTGCAAAGGATTCCAAAAATTTAAAGAAGGAATGATTGATGAAGGGTTTAATTATTTCTAATGGTGTTATTACAAACTATAATAGGTTGAAAAAAGAAATTGAATCTGCTGATTTTATAATCTGTGCAGATGGTGGAATTAAGCATTTAGTTAAATTAAATGTTAAACCTAATTTAGTATTAGGAGATTTAGATTCAATTAGTAAGTCTGGGTTAGATTATATAGAAGAGAATAAAATTGAAGTAAGTTTATTTTCTTCTATAAAGGATGACACCGATACTGCTCTGGCACTTGATTATTTAATCGAAAGAGGATTTGATGATATAACCCTTATGGGGGTTACGGGTACGAGAATGGACCATACATTAGCAAATATTTTACTATTAAATACACTATTGGAAAAAGGAATTAAAGGCAGAATAATAGATGACAATAACATTATACAATTAGTAGATAATGAATTAGAGATAAAATACTGTGAAAATACTTATGTTTCTATTGTACCAATAACTGAAGAAGGCGTTGTTGTTACTTTAAGAGGGTTTTTCTACAATTTAGAAAGTACAAAGATTAAATTTGGTTCTACGTATGGAATCAGCAACAGAGTAGTCGAAAGTTGTGGGAAAATAAAAATTCATAAAGGGAAAGCATTAGTATTTATTTCTAATGATTAAACTAAAGGATTAATAATGGCTCTTTGTCAATTGTTGGGGTAGGATCAATTTTGATCCTGCTCCAATACTATATTTAAGAACATTTTTACATATAGGTACTAGTATATTGGTTTTTAAGCGCACTTAAATAAACCTAGCTAAAATATAGGTTTTCCACATACTGCACTCTCAATCCATTTTATTAGTTCACTACATTGATAAGAATAATCATCACTTTGACATATTTCATAAAACCATTCTTTTAGTATATGAGAACTCTTTGATTATAAAAATAACTAATAAGTTAACTTTGAGTTATATCAGGTAAGAAAATCAAAGATTTTGTTCTTCTTATCATCAACAAGAATACATTGATTTTTGTAAGTTTCAGCATTACCCTTAGTTGCATCAATACATAGAATTTTAGGAAGTGGTAATCTATTATATCTAATATGTTCAAAGATACGCATAACAGTAGTAACAGATTTTAAAATTAATTAGTTATTCATAAAATAATATCGCAATTGTAAATAATTCATCTATATACATTAGTAGACTTATTTTATAAGTGTTATTATTATGTAATATATTAGGAAAAAACCATATGGTGCAGGATATTATAATGGTTTGCAAGTGTATTAATATTGACTTATAGATAGGCTTATATATAATGTATAGCGAAGCCTATCTTTTTTATAGAAATACATTTATATTTTTGATATAATGATTACAACTATTATTAAATAAAATATTAAAACACTAGAAAGAGGAAGAATTATGAGAATTAGTGTATCTATATGTAAGGCTCTAAATAAACTATTTCCTTTACCAGTCCATCCCTTTAATCTTCAAAATCAGGGTGTAAAAACTTATGCAGAATGGCAGTATGAAAAAGGTGAAGAAACAATTAAGTTTTATTTGGAAAAAACCACATTAGAAGAGATGTTCAAGGATAAGGTAGTACTTGATATTGGATGCGGCGCTGGAGGAAAAACACTGTATTATGCTTCTCAAGGAGCAGAGAAAGTGTATGGTATAGAAATAGTGGAATATTATGAAGAAGAAGCCAATGCCTTAGCTAAGAAAAAGGGATTGGAGGATAAATTTCAGTTTGTACTTGGAGATGCTGCCAATATTCCCTTTGAAGATGGATTCTTTGATACTATTATCATGAACGATGCCATGGAGCATGTATATGAGCCTTTTAAAGTTTTAAATGAGTGCTACAGGGTACTTAAAAAAGGTGGAAAATTGTATGTAAACTTTCCGCCATATTACCATCCTTATGGTGCCCATTTAAGTGATGCCATAGGATTTCCATGGGTTCACGTATTTTTTAGTGATGAGACTTTAATTAAGGTATATAAGGACTTAGTTAAGGATTTACCAGATGGAATGAAGCGAATAAATTTTAGGATTTCTAAAGATGAAAATGGAAAAGAATATTTTTCATATATAAACAGAATGACTATAAAAAGGTTTAACAATATTCTAAAAGAAACGAAGTTTAATGTTTCCTATTATAGAGAAGTGCCTTTGAGGGATTTTTTAGCTCCATTGGCTAAAATGCCAGGTTTTAAAGAAGGATTTGTTAAGATGGTTGTAGCTATTTTGGAAAAATAACTTAATGACTTATATGAATTCATGGCTAGACTAATTTAAAGTCCTCATGTATTTTGAGGACTTTTTGTTGTTCCTTAAACTTTCCTACAGGACTTCATAAAAGTCCCATTTTTCAATATTTCTCCTCCTTAAATATACTTGGAGTTGAAGGGAGGAGATAATATGTTCGATGAGTTGCTAAAAAAAGCTAGAGAAGGGGATAAAAAATCTACAGAGGAAATAATAAATAGATTGAAGCCATTGATAATAAGTTCTATAAAGAGATATTATAACAAGCCTAATGAGTATGAAGATTTAATACAAGATGGGATTTTGAAGGTACTGGAGTGTATAAAAGATTATGATCTTTCAAAGGAAGTGCATTTTTTAGGTTATGTAAAGACTATGTTAAAGTATCTTTATTTAGATAAACATAAAATTAAAGTTCATCATAGTTTAAATGAAGCAGTAGGGGATGGGGAAGATGAATTGATGGATTTTTTAGAAGCTGAAGATAAGGAACCTTTGGAATTGATTTTGGAGAAGGAAGATAATAAAAATTTGATAGAAGCATTAAGCTGTCTTACTGAAAGGCAAAGGAAAGTTATTATCCTTTATTATATAGAAAATATGAAAATAGGAGATATATCAAGGTGCCTTAGAGTTTCATATAGAACTGTAGTAAATACAAAGATTAGAGCTATGGAGAAGCTTATGGATAAGTTGAGAGCAGTATAATTTGCCATACCAGTAAAATCCATAAATAATTCCCAGTTTATAGATTCTTTATGATAGTTAGATTATGCTAAAAAACAGGTCTTTGATCCAACTCAAAGACCTGTTTTTCTGTGGACTCACTATTTTAAAATAGTTCTTTACGAAAATTTTATGGATAATTTATATCATATTAATCAATAAGAGAATTCAAATTCTCCATAATTTTTATTTACATCTCTGTAATATTGTCCTTCTTCATAGTCGTCTATATAAATATATCCGTAAACATATCTGTAATTATAACCATAATAGTCGATTATTTCATCTGCTATGTTGTCTAAAATGTATTCTATATCGCTAATCCTTAAATATTCCCATTCATCAATATATCTACTTGAGAAATAAACTTCAAAGTATATTTTATTGCTACTAGTGTAAACATCGAAGTCACTAATTTTAATTTCTGCTTCATAATAGAATTCATCATAAGCAAAATTATATAATTCTTCTTCATAATCTATACTACCTTTACCATCATATGAAATGCTTAAATTGCTGTTCTTCTTTTTATTAAATGTTACTAAATTTTTTCTACTATATTCATCATATATAGAACCATAGATGTCTATTTTGCCAATATCTGTAGTTATTGCTTCAGTTATATATTTAATCATATCTCTTATATGACTTTCTTTCATATTGTTCCAGCTAGTTTTTTGGCTTGATTTTGATAAATTGACATAGATGTTAACATCTATTCTGCTGCTGGATTTTTGTTTTAATTGGATTTCAAAGTTTACTCCTTTATAAGTTCCGAACAAATCGTTAAATTCATCTTCTAAGTCATCAAGGTCTTTAGTTTCGGAGGCATTTTTCTTTAATTCTTCAATTTGCTTTTTCAATTCAGCAATTTCGTTATCTTTCTTCTTTATTTCAGCTTCGTATAATGCTGATTTTATATCATAAATTTCTGCTGTATTGGTAGTTGAGTCCCAGCCAACTTGTAAACCTGCTAGTTCAAGAGCCCTTAGTGGTACATAAGTACGGTCATTTGCAATGAAAGCAGGGGCACCGTATGTTGTTTCTATATTCTTAGTTACGTCAATGCCACCGACTTTAATTTTAACTTTTCCAAAAGTAGCTGTAATTTGCTTTTGATAGATTTCATTAGCAGCAATAGTAATAGTGCTAAATGCAATGACTAACATTATTGATAAAACTAAAACTTTTTTTAGCTTTGATCCTTTAAACATATAACCCCTCCTAATATTTTATTTATTATATACTATTGTATCATCTAAAGGATAATACTTCCATTAATATTTGATTTTTTAACCAAATTGTAATATTACATAGTATGAAAGTCCTCATTTAGAGGACTTTTAAAATGTAAACCTATCAAATTGTTTTCTAATTTCATTAAGCAGTAGATTTATATCAGCTTTAGTGGCAGGGATTAAGGTTTTATAACTTTCTTCAACTTCTGCCATATGAAGTCTCTCTTCAAAACATTTGCTTACTATATGTCCATCTCTTATATGTTTTTCCACTGTGGATAACTTGCATAGGGTTTTTATAGTTAAGCCATTAGTTAGGTAAATATAAGTACTATCTTCTTTATCTTTAACTTTCTCAATATATTTAATATTTACATATCCAAATGCGCCATCGTTTTTGTATAAAGGCTTTCTAGTCTTTATTGGTACAAATACATCTGATTTGCTTAAGGCTATAGGTATTAAGTTTGATGAAGACACTAATGGTTTATATCTTTTCTTTACTTCATTTAAGTCCAGCATATAGTATTTGGCAATTAATCTGATGACGGTTTTGATTGATTTTTCTATTACTAATCTTTTAGCATCTTTACTATATATAATGGTACAGTTTCCTTTTAAATCTATATATTCTGGTAAAAAGGCTGATAGTCCTTCCCTTAAAATATCTTCCATAGTATTCTCCCCCAATACCTCTTTTTCTATATAAACTAACGTTCGATGTTAAGTTGATTATATCAGAACATATGTTTAAAATCAAGGGCGGTGAAAAACTCGATGACTTTTTAAAAGTCATCGTAACCAAATCAATTTATTTGAATATATTATAGTAAGCCAGTAATTTAAAAGGGGGAATAATATGAGTCACTGCCCACCAAATTCGATGCCATATACCGTAAGACAAGGAGATACCTTCTTTTCAATAGCTAGAACCTTTGGCATATCTGTAGATGCGATAATTGCTGCCAATCCTGGAGTTGATCCAAATAGATTGTTTGTTGGACAG
>DATCJO010000062.1:0-4449 GCA_036562765.1 Tissierellaceae bacterium
TATAATTTGCAATAATGCAAATTAATTCTCATAAATGCGAAATAAAATTTTATTTTAAATGTCATGTGAAGATATTAGTTTATAAGTAGCATTTGCAAAATTGCGAAATAGGTAAAAATAATGCAAATTATTACATTCCACAGATGGGAAAAACTTAATATGATAAAAACTTTATTCACTTAAATTATTGGCATGCCCTTTGCATAAAAAGTATTGTAAAAGATGCATTTCTTAAGAAAGGGGTTGCCATGATGTTGCAAAATCAAATGATGAGGGATTTATTGAACATAGTTAAACAAGATGTGTTTCCGGCTTTAGGCTGTACAGAGCCTGTTGCTGTAGCTTATGCTGCTGCAGTATCAAGAGGATATATTACAGAAAGTATAGATAGAATGCTAATAAGTGTAAGTAAAAATATATATAAGAATGGAAGATTTGTTGTTATACCAAATACTAATGAATGGGGACTGGATTTGGCTGGAGCGCTAGGATTTTTAGCGGGAAATTCAAATGATGGATTTATGGTATTGGAGAATATAGATAAAGAAACATTACAATCTGCTCATGAGATGATAGAGTCAGGAAAGGTAAAAGTAGAATATCTGGAAGGAACGCCTGATGTATATGTAGATATAAAAGTTAATAGCTCTAACAATGAGGTTGAAGTTGAACTAAAGAATAGCCATACCCATATAGAAAAGATACTTGTTAATGGACAAGTTGTATATGAAGAAAAGATGAACAGCAGCAATAATATATCTTCTGATTTCTTGAAAAATATGTCTTTTAGGGAAATCAGAGAGCTATGTGAAGCTATACCTTTAAAGGAACTGGAATTTATTCAGGATGGAATTGACATGAATAAAAAAGCGGCCCATATAGGTATGACTGAATCTATAGGATTAAATATGGGCTATGCATTAAATAAGCTAATAAAGGATGGTAAACTAAGTGAAGATGCTCCTACTAAAGCCAGGATTTTAACAGCAGCTGCTGCTGATGTGAGAATGAACGGTGGGAATTGCCCAATTATGACTAGTGGGGGAAGCGGAAATCAAGGCCTTGGTGTAGTGCTTCCAATAGTAGTAGTAGCAGAGGAACAGAAAATTGAAAGGGAAAAACTAATAAGGGCTATATTTTTAGGTCATGTTATTAATAGGTATGTAAAGACCTACACAGGAAAGCTGTCAGGCATGTGTGGATGTGCTATTGCTGCAGGCATTGGAGCTAGTGCAGGTATAGCGTGGATGCTTGGCGGAAATGATGAAAACATCAGTGGAGCATGTAATAATATGTTAGCTAATTTGACGGGAATGGTATGTGACGGGGCTAAGGAAACATGTGCTTTTAAATTGGCAACATCAGCTAGTGAAGCTGTAATATCAGCATATTTAGCTAACGAGAACGTTGTAATTAGAAACAATGTTGGAATAATAGGAAATTCAATAGAGGATACTATAAAAAATGTAGGAGTTTTAGCTAAAGAGTGCTTTAATAAGGTAGATAATGTGATAATAGGTATGATAAAATAATTTACATTATATTCTGGCTTAGTGTAAAATTACTTTGGGAAAAAAGGAAAAAATAAAAGATAAGAGTATCTCCTCTGTGATATGATATAATCTGCAAGAACCACAAAAAATCACAGAAAAGGAGATACCCTTATGGAACTAATTATACAGGAAATCATACAAAAAATCAGTAGTAGTTTTGAAAAAGAGCTAGAAAAACTAATAAGAGAAAAAAGAGACATATCCGAATTTATATTAGCCACAAAGAAGACGTTGGATGATATAGGAGTAACCTTAGTTGCAGAGGCGTTAGAAACAATAGATAATGCATATAAAAACAGCAAAGATCGTAAACGTTACTGGACAGTAAAAGAAAAAGCAGCTGAAAAGACACTTACAACAATATTTGGAGAAGTCAGGTATAAAAGAACATATTACAAGAATAAAAAAACAGGTGAATATAGCTATCTATCAGATGAGGCTGTGGGCATATCAGCCCATGACAAACTAGATGCTTCGCTAAAGGCAAAACTGATAGAAGAAGCAGTATATATGTCCTACAGCAAGAGCGGAGAAAAAGCATCTGAAACAGTAACACTAACATCACAGACAGTAATGAACAGCATACGAGAACTTGGTAGTGTAGACAATGATGCAGTAAAAATAAAGCAAGACAAAAGGAAAGTAAAAGTACTTTACATAGAAGCAGATGAAGATCATGTAGCACTTCAGAATGGAGGCTTAATAGAGCCAAAGCTTGTATATGTACATGAAGGCAGAAAACAAGTTAGTAAAAAACGGTATAAGCTATTAAACGTAAGGTATTTCAGTGGAGTTTATACAAACAGCGATGAACTATGGGTGGAAGTTTTAGACTACATAGATAAAGCTTATGATATGGATTCTATAGAAAAGATATACCTTTCAGGTGATGGAGCTCCCTGGATTAAGAATGGCCTAAGCTGGATAAACAAAAGCATCTATGTGCTTGACCGTTACCACTTATCAAAGTATGTCACACAAGCTACAGCGCATATGGGATATACAACACCAATTATGTGGTCATATATAAATGCCAAAGACAAGGATAAAGTAAAAGAACTATTTAAAGCGATCATAAATATAACTGAGCCAGAAACAAAGAAAAAAGCTGTAAAAGAAGCAAGAAGATACATACTTGGCAACTGGGAAGGTATAATGCGTCAATATGGTCAAGATTATGTTGGCTGCAGTGCAGAAGGTCATGTTAGCCATATCTTATCGTCTAGGTTAAGTTCAAGGCCTCTGGGTTGGAGTAAAACGGGAGTGGACCAGATGGCCAGGCTAAGGGTTTTTATTGCAAATGGTGGAGACGTGTATGATATGTTTATTCAAAAGAAAAAAGCGGCAGTAAATGAAGCAAGGCAGATAAAAACAGACCAGGATATTATCAGGAAACGAAAGCTTACCACATCGCACGAAACTATCGGCAACATAACTATTTTGAATATCGGTAAAAGAACTTGGGCTTCACAGTTCCTTAAGTCAATAAGAGACGCTTAAGGAAAAGATATATCCAGAGGGAATACTTTTTTGTTTTAAAAACCCATAGTATCTTGACGCGATCTTAGGCAATAATAAGAATTGACATACTAAATAAGAAGATGTATAATAATATAAAAAAGATATTAAGTGTGCATCCGTAGCTCAGTAGGATAGAGCAGCGCCCTCCTAAGGCGTGTGTCGGGGGTTCGATTCCTCTCGGGTGCACCATATTTGTTTTTGGTGGTTTTATGGATGAAGTGTACATGAGATATGCGTTAAATGAAGCATATAAAGCTTATAGCACCTATGAAGTACCAGTAGGTGCTGTTATTGTGAATGATGGCAAAATAATTGGAGCTGGATATAATATGAGGGAAACCTTAAAAAGCCCTACAGCTCATGCAGAGATGATTGCTATCGAACAAGCCAGCAGGTACTTAGGAGGTTGGAGACTAATTAACTGTACCATGTATGTTACACTTGAACCATGTCCAATGTGTGCTGGAGCAATACTCAATTCAAGAATAGAACGTCTTGTAATAGGGACAATGGATCCTAAAAGAGGTTGCTGCGGCTCTGTTATCAATCTATTAGATAATCCTCGCTTTAATCACAGAGTTAATATAACCTATGGAATATTAGAAGAAGAATGTAGTAATCTAATAAAGGATTTCTTTAAAAACCTAAGACAAAATAAATGATGGAGAGATGTCCGAGAGGTTTAAGGTGGTGGTCTCGAAAACCACTGTACAGTATAATGCTGTACCGGGGGTTCGAATCCCCCTCTCTCCGCCAGATGTACTGTTAAATTCATTTCTATTCTTAAACTCCTTGACATTAATAAAAATATATTTTTGTGCTACAGATTTGTTGACAAGCAAATTATTAAATTTGCAAAAGAAAAATGTCTATGGAGGTCCAATATGAAAATAGAACTATTATTAAAGGAGATAATACCCTATATTATTGGGATATTAGAAGCAATTGGAGTATTTGTTGTAATAGTTGCTTCTTGTAAGGCATTTATTAAGCTTATAAAATATAGATTTGATGTTACAAGAGAGGATTTAAAAATAGAATTTTCTATGGGATTGGCATTAGCACTGGAATTTAAATTAGGTGCAGAGATTTTAAAAACAGTTACAGTAAGAAGCCTGGATGAATTTTTTGTAGTAGCAGCCGTAACAGTGCTAAGGATGCTCATAAGCTTTATGATACATTGGGAAGTAAGAACTAAGGAAAAAGAAAATAGTAAAGTTAAGATGGAAAATGAAAAAAACAATAATGAATATATATAAAAAGTTGGAGATTTTTCTCCAGTTTTTTTGTGTTAAAAGAGAATTAAAGAGAAAAGTCAAGAAAGGTCAAAAAACAATAAGAAATATTATAATAATTTTAAAAGAAAGCATATATC
>DATCJO010000069.1:0-2154 GCA_036562765.1 Tissierellaceae bacterium
CAATATGAATGGAAAAATAAATGTGTGCCTGAAATTGTTCTAAGTTGTTGAACTAAATAGGAAGGGATAGATCAGATTTTATGATTTTTGATTGATTTTAAAGTGTTAGAAAGTAAAAATAGATATTATCTACTACATCCATCCTTCTAAAACACCAGTAAAATCAAGGGTTTCAGAATATTTTAAAAAAAATAAACTCTGCAAGACTGCAATTCTTGTTACTCTATTAAATAGATGTACCTGCAAATTGGACAGAGCTTGGATACTATCAGCCTAATGACCAATAGTAATGACCGTCAATTGATATATATTCCATGGTATTAGGGATTTACATATCAAGTAAGGTTTAACAATAACCTTTTAAAGAATGTAGATACTAGACTTTTTAGTCTTATTTTAACCCTAGTTAGATAGTTAATCTAGTTGTCTTATCTACATTCTATTCATTTGTTCAGCTAAAACTTCAATGACTATTTGGTCATATAAAGTTTTAATTTCATTTTTACCCCAACCTGTCTTAGTTTCTAAAGCTCTTTCAAATCGAGATTTGATTTCAAATATTAATTCCTTAGTATTCATTTATTTAAGATTAATGACAGTTTAAAATAAAATCATTAAACAGCAGCATAGTCTCCGTCAAGACTACTTTGTTTTTACTGTTTAACTACCTGTAACTCAACAACCTTATCCTTAAATGGTTGTAATATTGTTACATTAACTTTCGTTATGTAGCTAGCACAACTACTCGAAGGTTACTTCTAAAGATCACTCACAGAGCTTCTTAGAGTGTGCACCCTCTTCTAAAGATGTTTGGATAAGTAGAAAACGCCTACTTGTAGGAACACTAATATTCATTATCCCTATTCCTACTTTAAGGATAACTATCTGGTTTAACTCACCAGCAGCTTTTAACAATAACCTTTTAAAGAATACAGGCGCCATAATTGTCTTTAAACTACTAAGTACCTGTATTCTAACTCATAGGATTTTCTCACTATGAAACTTGTAATAGACGCAAGGTGTTACCTTGTTAATACAATTAGAATTACTTCTAAAGGTTTTAGAGATTTATATCTCCATTTGAGCACGACTCAACTTAATACAATTACAAGAGGTTTCAACTTTTATTTAAAGTGGTTTAAGTCATCATCAGATTGTTTTCCACTATAAAACTTGTAATGTACTTCCTGAGCTACAACTAAATTGCATGAGAAGATTAACATCCACCTAATTAGTTTTAGGCTGCTTTTTAGCATTTACATTACAAGAGGTCTTCATCAACATACTTACAAGCATATATACATAAATACAATGTTGATAGTGTACTTATTATATATATTAATACAAATGGACTTGAAGCTACATTGTCCATTGTGGTATCAAATATCCAAGCAAAAAAAGCTGTTAATAGCCAATTACATAAAGTAACTAACACTATAATAGCTGTAATTGCTATTGGATATAGAAATAATTTTTTTAAAGGATGCATTGTTTATTCTTTTAAAGGTTGGTTATTATGTTTCTCTCCAATCAGTCATACCATCAATGATTGAGTCATTATATGGGTCATAATCAATTTCTTCTTCAAGTTCAGCTTTTTTCTTTCTAACTAAAGCATTGTATTTGTCAACAAGTTCATTGGCTTGTTGAACAACTCTTTGATGATGCTTAATTAGATGTTTAAAAGCATTTTTGATATGATTGGTGTCCATATCATCTACAGACACCAATCTACCATTACGTGTTTTCCAGAATATAGGTTGATTACTCATTTTTACAAGCTTTAATTCTGAAACCTGGTAAACCGTTAAAAGATTTAGGTATATATTCTGTAGAATCTGATGTTAAATCAAATCCTTTAGAATCTACACCTATTCTTAGTGATGCACTTAGTCCTTGAGCATTTTTTGTTTTTAATGCTTTAATATGAACTTCATTTGTACTTTCATTTAAAATGATTTCCAATGTGTCGTTTTTGAAAATTGATTTCATCTTGTTTTGCATATTTTACAACTTGTCAGTTGCTTTTAAGT
This sequence comes from Tissierellaceae bacterium, assembly GCA_036562765.1. Taxonomy (GTDB): domain Bacteria; phylum Bacillota; class Clostridia; order Tissierellales; family Tissierellaceae; genus JAAYFT01. The sequence continues at coordinate 2,034 of DATCJO010000069.1, forward strand.
GAGTGAATAAAAAGAAGTGAAGGTTTATAGATGACCTACAACTGTTAAATATTTTAACTTCTTTTTCTCAAATACAGAATTTCACCGTGGATAGAGAAATATATTTTCTCATATCCTATAA
>DATCJO010000077.1:0-4469 GCA_036562765.1 Tissierellaceae bacterium
AAGATTATAAAATATTAGGGGTCAATTGTAACTGATTCATTATCTAAACAAGATTTTAACATCTTTATATAGCCATACAGCATTTTTATTACTTCAAGGAATTTCTCATCTAAAGTTTTGTATTGTTCTTCACTTATATAACTCTAAAAAACTCGTGTGACGAATAAAAAAGTCGTGTTAAAAATAAAAAAGTCATGTTAAAAGTCATGGCTAAAATAGGGTAGAAAACCTTATTGGAGCCATGATTTTTGTTTTAGGATGAGTAGGGTAAAGGGGTAAGGTATAAGGTTAAAAGTATTGATTTTATTGGATTCGAATAGAGTATTGATGAAAGATATTGAAAAAAACTTTCCCCTTTTCCCTTGAATCGTATCCCTGTTTTTCCCTATTCCTGACACGACTTTTTTATCTAAAATGAGAGGGGAAATAGGAAAATATTAGGAGAGAAAAACGATTAGAAGGGGTGATTTATGACATGACTTTTTTATATGGAAGAGATTAGGAAAATAGGGTTAAGGCGAGAAGGTGCAAGGGTTTGAGGAGGATGGGGGTTTGACATGAGTTTTTTATTTGTATACATAGTTAGGATTAAGTTTTATTCTAAAAAGGGTTAAGGGATAAGGGGAAAAATAAAAAAGTTGTGTTAGAGATAAAAAACTTGTGTTAAAAATAATAAAGTCGTGTCAAATAGATAATAAAGTTGTGTTAGATAATTCAATGCATAATAGTTAAAAATAGGAAAGCCTCTTAACAAAGAAGAAAAGAAAATGAACTTCTAAAATTATATATTTCTTTATACAAGAATAGAGATGCAATTATGTTACTTGCCTTTAAATAAATAAGTCTTAAACCTTGAATCCTAATAGACTTTTCTTCCCGTTGTATATCGTATTATCTTTTTTTATTTCTATAGATGATAGAACGATAATTAAAAAATAGAAAAGTACTTTCATAAGTGGCAAAGTTGTATTTAAATAAAAATAGAGTTATGTTATATTAAGGTCATAACAAGTAGTATATTACGGATAACAAAGTTATTATAAATTTATTACAATATCTAAGAAATGCAAAAATGATAAAAACCAAAATAGCGAAAGAATTAGAAGGATGTGTGATTATGTTCAGGGAAATGAGAAGAAAGAAACAATTATTATCCAAAGAAAAGACAATTGAGATTCTAAAGTCATGCACTTCTGGAGTTTTAGGTGTAGTTGGCGACGATGGTTACCCGTATACTGTTCCAGTAAGTTACGCTTTAAAAGACGATAAAATATTTATTCATAGCGCAAAAGAAGGGCATAAGATTGACAGTATAAAAAGGAATGATAAGGTGTCATTTTGTGTAATAGGAAAAGACGAAGTAATACAAAAAACTTTTACTACTCATTTTAGAAGTGTTTCTATCTTTGGCAGAGCAAGGATTCTTACAGACGACTCTGAGAAACGCTATGCTCTCGAAAGTTTAATTGAAAAATATTCGCCTGACTATATTGAAGAAGGACAGCAGGAAATCGAAAGAGCATGGGATAGAGTATGTTTAATTGAAGTCAAAATCGAACATATGACAGGTAAAGCCGCTATAGAAATTATTAATAGTAGGAAGTAAACTATTTACTTTATTCTTTTAATGTTGAACATCAATAAAAAATTGCGAAGTAAAGAATATTAATATAATCAATAAAGGGCATGTTCATAATGGTTGGAGTAGAAATTGATATGGTTGTAACAGACAGTTTGAAAGCATTGGCATTATACGAAAAAATATTTGATATCAAACGTGTTGAGGTATCGGATTTCCTAAAGGTGAAAATGAAGTCATTTTTACACTATATGGAGTACGCTTTCACATGTTGGATGAAAACCCAAGATTCGGGTTAGCAGCACCAAATCCAGATAAACCTAATACAATTTGGTTTAACATATCAGTCCCTGACATTAAAGAAACATTTTCAAAGGCGATTAGCGCAGGTTGTACAGAGGTTCAGCCAGTGACTGAAATGCCTGATTACGGAGTATCAAATGCTATATTTGTTGACGTTTTCGGCTATCAATGGATGCTGCATCAAATACACAAAGAAGTGAGTTATGAAGAACGCATTCGGCTTTGGGAGGAAAAAAGGGATAATTAAGAATTAGTGCATTACAAGAATATTATACATCATTAATAATGGGGGATTGTTTTGAAGAGAGGAAATTTAACTTTTGTTTTTCTTGTCATATGGTGCATTTTGGTGCTTACCTACTTTACAATCTGGAAAAATAACTGGTTTATTCTGATTTCAACCAATGCACTTCTGCTTCTAAAACTATATTTAGATTATAAACATAGTTAGGACTAAGTTTTACTCTAAAAAGGGCAAAGGGATAAGGAATAAAATAAAAAATTATGTCAGAGATAAAAAACTCGTATTTATAAAAAAGTTGTGCTAATAAATTTAATTTATAATAGTAATTGCAATCAAGGATTAGAAGACCGTGTGAAAACCTATTCTTCCGCAGCAGGCTCTTTGGGGTGATATAAATCTATATTATTAAGAATTGAACATAATATTGCGTCAGTAACTATTATGGGGGTATGAAGGTGGAAGATTATAATGTTGTGAAAAATGATTTTAATGAAATATCAGAACTTGATGACCCAAAATGGAATCATAATAACTGTTATTTCAAACAACTCATGAAACTTATTCCAGATAATGCTAATACTTGCCTTGACATCGGCTGCGGTAAAGGTGAACTCTCATTTATGCTGTCCCAAAAATCTAAAAGAGTAATAGCAGTTGACCTTGCAGATAAGATGATTGAAAGGGCAAAGATTTTACATGCAAATAAAAACATAGAGTATATTTGCGGAAACATTCTTGATATGAAATTTGAAAACAATAGCCTTGATGTCATTATAACAACAGCCACAGCACATCATTTGCCTTATGAGTGGCTTCTTAGTTTTGCAAAGGATAAACTTAAAAAAGGCGGTAAACTCATTATATTAGACCTTGTAAAAGCAAAATCATTAACTGATTATATTATATGGGGCAGTGCCTTTTTTCCTAACATAGTAATGAATTTTATAAAAAATGGCAGGCTTAAAAAAGACGATGAACATGCAAAAGAAGTTTGGGAAAGGCATGGTAGACATGATACTTATATGACGATGGATGAAATAAGGTCATTAGCAAATAAACATATACCGACAGCAAAAATTCAAAGAAAACTTTTTTGGAGATATTTATTGGTATGGCAAAAGTAACTTGCATACTTAAATAGTCTCATAAAAAAAGGATTTGAAATAACAGGAGTTGTTGAACCAGAGCCTGCAGAGAATATGCTTAATACAGTACCTGGAATGTTAGATGAACTACGTAGGCCAATGATGCTGCTTGTATTCGGCAAAGAAGAAGCGAAGAAGAACATATATAAGTGATAAATACTGGTATAGGAGTTTATATCATGAAAAAAGAAATTCCCGACAAAAACCTATTTATGATGTGTAAAAAATTGAATACCTGTGCTCTTGCTGAGTTGCCAAATGGATATCATGTAAGAACTTGTAGAAGGAATGAATTAGATATATGGAAAAAGATGCCTTTTGATGATGAAAAGACTGCTGAGCAATATAGCGACTATATGACGAAATATTTCAATGATGTTTATGCAAGCAAAGAAGATTTGTTTTTTAATAAGTGTTTATTTGTTTGTGATAAAAATGATACTCCTATCGGGACGTGTTTTGCATGGAAGGCATACGATAGAATTACTACGATACATTGGTTTAAAGTTGTGAAAGAATACGAAGGATTGGGCATTGGGAGGGCACTGCTTTCCGTTGTTATGAAAAGTATTCCAAAGGATGAATATCCTGTTTTTCTTCATACACAGCCATCCAGTTTCCGAGCAATAAAACTGTATTCCGATTTTGGGTTTGCTTTACTAACAGACCCAGTAATCGGGTATAGACAAAATGATTTGGAAGAATGTTTGCCTATTTTAAAGACTTACATGTTTAAAGAGGATTTTGAAAAGTTACAGTTTGCACAGGCTCCTGAGAATTTTCTTAAAGCAGTAAAATCAACATGTATAAATGAGTTTTAACAGAAGGCATTATCTGAAGGGTAATAAAATTGATTGTAGGTCCTAATTATTTAGTAGTATTGTTAAATAGGTTTTGTTCGGTAAATTATGAAAAAACATAAGTAAAGTTGGGGAAATTTGATGCGAAGAGTTATGATTATTGGTTCTGGAGGTTCTGGAAAGTCAACTCTTGCCAGACAGTTAGGTAAAATATTAAATATTGAAGTGTTCCATCTTGACGCAATACACTGGAAACCAGGATGGGTTGAGACGCCTTTAGATGAATGGAAAGCAATCATTGATGAACTAACAAAGAAAGAAACTTGGATTATAGACGGAAATTATGGCGATTGTACGATGGAAACCCGCATTCAAGCAGCAGATACAATCATTTTTTT
>DATCJO010000083.1:0-10472 GCA_036562765.1 Tissierellaceae bacterium
TTCGCTCTGTAAACTTAAATGAAAATTGAGGACTTCAATCCTCTGTGGTACAATGTTTTTGCCAGAAAACAAATACCTCCCAGAAAGGATGAAGTCCTCATGCAAAAAATTGTACCAATTAAGTGCCCAAAATGCAATAATAAAGATTCTTTTTATCGCTATGGCAAAGATAGAGATGGTTATCAAAAATACCTTTGCCGTAAATGTAATCACCAATTTGCTCCTGATAGACCAACGTCTAAAAAGGTGCCTAAATACCCCCGTTGCCCTGTTTGCGGTAAAGCAACATTTCTTCATCACGATTATGAATACTACTCTAATTACCGTTGTTGTGATAAAAAGTGCAATCATTCTATGTTTGTTCCTAAACCAAATAATATATTACCTGCATCTATGTCTAAACTTGTTGGTAAGAATGATTTTAAACGTATGCGTTACCCAGTGCATATAATTATTACTGCTCTATCTATGTTTTACCTTGGCAAAAATTCTTTTAGAAATATTGCCTTAATACTTAGAGTAGCCCATAATGTTAAGATTTCTCATACTACCATTAGCAATTGGTGTAAAAAGTTTGCTCCATTCTTTAATAATCTCTCTTTGGAACTTATACCAATGTTAGATTTTAATTCTGATGAATGGCATGCTGACGAAACAGTTATAAAAATTAATGGCCAAAAATATTATATTTGGTTTATCATAGATTCAGAAACCCGCTTTGTCTTAGGTTTTCATTTATCGCCTTATAGAGATTCTAGCCAAGCTTTTGCTTTGCTTAATTCTGTTAAAGATTTAGGTACTGTTAATGCCATAGTTAGCGATCGATATAGTGCTTATAAAGTACCAGTTAAATCTGTGCTAGGTAGTTCTGTTAAACATATTCGCGTTGAAAGCTTTAAAGATGATGTTTCTAATAATTTAATAGAGTCTTTCCATCATCAATTTAAAGCTTGGTATAAGACTAAGCAAGGTTTTAATTCCTTTGAATCAGCCAACAACCTAATCAGCATGTTCATATTTTTCTATAATTTTGTTAGGCCTCATTCATCTCTTAATGGCTTAACGCCAGCTCAAGTTGCTGGATTAAATCTAACTGAAAGAGAGAAGAAAAAGTATCTTCTTGTAGCATAAATTTTGCTTTAATTTCGCCAAAATATTTTTCAAATGTACGTCCTTGAGATTGTCAAGGGTGCGCGTTAGCGCGTTCATTTTACCCTTGACAATCTCAAGGCGGACTTTTATAATCGTCAAGGCGAAATTGAAAGTAATTTAAAGCAATTCTATAAAACATTGTGCTATTTTTTCATGTTTAGTTTACAAAGCCAATTCACATTTATCTATTTACTTAAAATAGCAATATAACTATGCCATTTTCTTCAAACTCATAATGCAAGCCGCGTGTAATTGCTTATAATTATCAGTGGCTGTAATCTAAAATTTTTTGTTGATTAATCGCATTGATATTCAATTTTATAAAATTAATGAATAATTCAAGCTTGACCCCATCTTCATCTATTCATATCCATTTTCATGTAGAAGAGTTCCATCCGGATAAGCAGTCACAACTGGAGCAAGAAACAAGTAAAACTATGGCAATTGTTAAACATATTCCTAGAAACCTCCTCTTCATCATACACTACCTATAGGAATCTACTTAGTTCTACTACAGCATCTAACAGTTTCCTCTGGTATTTCAATAAGCCTTGAAAATAGCTCTAGTTCCAATTTGCCACTGAAATCCTTGTCCACAGGGTGAAGCATACACTCTCTAACCTTATACCCGTTAATCCCTAATCCATTACCTGAGATGAACCCAATTGATACTCCAGTATTACTGTGTACAGGTTCTGCTTCAAGATAATTCTTAGTCATAAAACGAAGTTGAGTATTGTCTTCCGTTTCATATTTTATGACTGCCATATTCTTACCTATAGGGCATAAGTTTTTCATTGCTCTTATGAAATGTTTAAGCATTTTCTTTCGCATTTTCTTATCTTCTATATTCCTGGTACCCTTTAAAATTTCTTCATAGATATCATAGGAATAGATTTCATCTACATAAAAGCAGTATTCCTTTTTAAGCTCATCGTCATAATATGTAAATTTCGTTCAAATGGGCTGTTTGCCGAAGTTCATTTCAAAGGAGTACTGTATTGGGATTTCCAATGAACTTCTGTCAATGTGCAGTGCAACTGATAGGTCCTCTGTAGTATCTATATGTGGAACACTTTCATCTTCCCTCTGTTCATATTTAGCTATAAATATATTTCGAAGGTCTACATTATCCCATTCTTCAGGGAGCAGCCCCTTTTCAGCAAAATGCTGCAGTCGCATTATCCCTTCAATATTGCTCTCATAAACCGGGCTACAGCTGGAAGAGTCAAATGTTACAGTTTGTCCTTGTATTGCCATTCTTTTTATGTGTATATATTTATCCTTTCTGGTTCTTTCAATACTCTGTAAAAGCTTCTGACGATTAGTTCTATATCCTTCTATGTGTTCGCTTGGAGCAGAACTCTCCAAATCCAATTCATCATTTATATACATAATCCATAGGGCGCTTTTATCCTTTTCTATGGTAAAGCTTAACAACAATACATCCATTCCTCGAATATTTGCCCACTGGTTAATAATGTATTCTTGTCTAGGCAATAACATCTGTTCTTTCACAAACTTTAATATCATTTTACTCACCCTTTATTTATATGCTAGCATTAATCCTGTCTATCATCTTGTAAACTGCTTAATCTAAAGCTTTGGTAATAATTCAAGCCTAATCCCTTACTGCAGTTTCCCTCCACAAAATGGACAATAATTGAACTCTTTAGGCACATTAGTTCTGCAATTTGAGCAATACTTAAAGGGCAAATAATTGTCAACTCGTCTGAGATTCTCCATCTTGATTTCAATGTCAGGATTTTTCTCAAATTCCCTGCCAACTTCAGGATCCAGTTCATATAGACTACCGCAGCAGGAGGTTTTTGCAATATACCTAACATTCCACCTAAAAGTGGGTATGAAAAATATGTGCAAATATCTGTAGGTCTTATAGATTTCAAATCTGTCTAATCTCCCACAGGAGGGGCATATAATATTATTATAATTTCCTATATGCTTCTCTTTGTCTTCTATACCAAAAAAAGCTACAAAAAACATATGAGCCACCCTTCTTCCCAGTTTGTTTTGTATATTCTATATATTAATATAGCATAAATATATCATTATTAACTAAAAAAATGGGAGCAGTTTCTCCGCTAATTATTAATTAGTTATGAAACAGCTCCTTGCACTTTATCTATATTAAATATTTAACATCATTTCGTACTGGTTTACGAAATTATCAAATCCTAGATTTTCAAGAAATTCAATACTACTAGTGCATCTATTATCAACATTGATAAAGCTTATATTTCCTGCCTCTGTATACTGTATTAGGATTTTCAAAATATTATGACCTATTCCTTTACAACGATAATCCTTGTGAACTGCCAGCTGAGGTATAGTTCCCGTAACCCTGTCAATTATTCCATATCCTATGGTTTTACCATCAATTTCTGCAATAATCACTTCAAACAAATCAGAAACTGCCACAATGGAATCAACGGAATTTTGCCAGGAAGGTTCAAAACTCCAAAATGATTTAAATAGCTCCCAATCTATTTGCTCAATACTATATGACTGACATTTTATAGGTGTAGAAGGTGCTTCTCTAATAAGATTCTTATCAATTTTAAAACACAATAAATCCCTTGTAATAAAAAAACCCTGCTTCTTATAAAGATTAACTGCAGCCTCGTTAGATTGAATTACTTCAAGTAAATAGTGTTCAATACTATTACCTCGCAGAAGACTCAGGACTTCACTAAACATTTTACTCGTAATTCCTTGTTTCCGATATTCAGGTATTACTCCTGTTCCACAATCATATACAGTAGTCTGGCCTCTCCAATTGCGTATACCATTTAGAATAAATCCTATTAGTTTGTCATCCTTAAATGCACCTATGGAAAATTCAGGAGAATAACCTCTACTTTGCAACATAATCTTAAACTTCTCCAATGGTAAGTTCATTTTTACCTGATAATCTGAAAAAGCTTCTATAAATGCAGCATGTAAAAGCTCTGTTCTGGTATCTTCCAGTGTTTTAAAATCCACCATTGTAGTCCTCCTTCTTAATTAAGCCTTCACATTATACTACTTACCTGCAACACCTCTAAGCTTAACTACAAAATAAGCCATATCTCAACTCATTTAATACACTGTATCATTATCAAGCAAGGGTTTTTTTCTCCCCATAATTCTGGAAGGCACTCTAGCGGTCTAAACCCCATTGATAGATAAAATTTCCTTGTTCTTGCATAGTGAATATCAGGATGAGATTCATCAAGTGTCTTTACCTGCAAAAATTCATATCCATGCTCTTTAGCCCAGCATAAAGCCCTGCTGAACAAAGCCCTACCAATTCCCTGTCTATGGTAATGGGGTAATACCCCCATAACATAGATTTCAGCTGTATATCGATTGTTTTCTTTCATTGAAATAAATCCTAAAGGTTTTGATTCATCCATTGCTGCAAAAAAAGGTAGATCAGCGCTCCTATTTATATATTCTTCAGTGGCTTCAGGTATTCCAAACCAATCAGGAAGAGCTTTTAATATATGTGCAGATATTTCTCTTTTTTGCTCCTTATCATGTATCTCTTTTATAACCATATATTCATCTCCCAATAAGTAAAATGTCATTGTTTTAAACAATAACATTAACCTTATATATCTGCATTTTTAGAGATTTAGTACTTAAAGTTAAAGTTTAACTTTAAATATTTAGTACTTCCAATCTTTTTTATAAAGTTCCATAAAGATCAAATCATGTGAAATTCCTTCTGGGTCTGTCCAATAATCCAGTTCTATTTTAGTCTGTTTAAATCCAATCTTCTTATATAAAGATAAAGCTCTTAAGTTATCTGCTAAAGTATCTATTTCAATTTTTTGTAAACCAAAATGATTATACAAATAATTCATAAATGTAATCAATGTATCCTGGCCATATCCTTTTCCTTGATATGATAATTCACATATTTTTATACCTATACCACACTTTTTCTGTGCTAAATCTAGCTGTCCATAGGCCAGCTCTCCGATTGGTCGTTCATCCTTAATATCTAAAACTACATATCTTCTGCTCTCCCTATAGGGATTTGGATCAGATATTTCCTTTGAAAAATCTTTAAGTAACTTATCTTCTGTAACTCCTAATCCTTTTTTGAAACCAACATCAGCCATTAATTCTCCATTATTCCACCAGCTAACAAACTGTGGAACATCTTCTATAGTTATATCCCTTATTTTGATAAGCTTACCAGTTGCTATAATTCCCATAAACATCTCTCCTTTCAATCAACTTAATTAAACCTTAGCACCATACCTATTCATTTAATTCTTTAACTCCCTTTAATGTTTCACCTGCTTTTATCGTTAACTCTTCAGCAGTATAATTTTCTTTTAAAATCCCATGCTTACCAGATAGTATTATTGATTGTTCTGGGACCCATCCTTCTCTAAAATAATTGGATTTGGATAATTACTTTTATGTTCTTTGATTAGTACATTTCGTTAAGTTGCTGCTTATCTATTATAGAATTCCTCTCTGTTTAATTCATAATAAACAGCAGTTCTCCATTTTCCAGTTTGATCTTTCCATGCATTTTCTCTAACTCCAGTCTTACGAGCTCCAATCTTATTTTCATAAACATATTGAGCTCTTTTGTTTTCAAGCATTGTATCCCAAGCAATTTTATCTGTTGAACATTTTGAATTAATGGTTTCATCTGTAAAAAGGAACTCAAACAGCATCATGATGATTTTAGGACCATATCCTTTGTTTTGATAATTAAAGTCACATATTTTCCATCCAGGATATGCGGTATTGTCATCTGCAATACCATAGCTCAATTCTCCTACAGGTTCGCCATCAATTTCAATAATACAAAGCTGGCTTAATTTGCCTTCCCTACTTTTGATATTTTCTATAGTATTTTCCAGAGATTCCCCCAATCCATTAGGGAAACCTGCATGTTCCATAATTCTACCATCATTCCACCACTTATTCAATTGAATGGCATCATCAACAGTAGCACTTCTAATCACAATATTATCCTTTTGTATTCTCATACTTACCTCCAATAAAATTATTTAGAGGGTTTATAGAGCGTGCACCCTCCTTACACGTTTAGCTGTTGTTTTTATCATACCAACCACTTCCTTTCTGAATTATTTATTTGAAAATGCCTAAAATTTTTCTTAAGTATTTTAGGCTTAAATATCACCCTACCTAAGGCTTTACAATAAAGCCCTTCATTCAAGTTAAGACTTCTATCTTTTATAGAATTGAATTTAATAATTATCATGGCAAATGAGCATAACTATCGCATTTAGATCTATATCTATAGATTCTATGTACTATGAAAATTTCGAGCAGAAATATTAGCAAAATATGAAATAGCATTATATAAAGAATGAGCTAAAATGCAATTAAACAATGATCCAGTACTAATATATAACAATCCTAATATTAAACCACAGATTATAGCTGATATCGTTTGAACGAAGTTAAAATGAAGTATAGCAAATATGAGAGTTGATATGAAAAGTGAAAGAGCTATATCATATTTATTTAATAAAGAATCTAATATTATGCCTCTTATTAAAATCTCTTCAACTACTGGAGCAAGCAAGCATATACGTATAAAACTTACAAGTGGATATTGCTGTAACTGATGAATCGCCTTATTATATTCATCAGCGCTTCTAGTAAATATACTATCAAAAAGAGGATCTAAAAATTTGTCAAGTAAAAAATAAAACAAAACTGAACAGGCAAAAGCTAATAATATCCCCCTTAATGTTATATTACTAAAAATATAGACTTTTAACTTATACCTTCTAATTAATGCAAGTAAAAACATTGTATTAATAACAATCAATGTTAAAAGGTTAATCCAAGAAGAAATATCATCTTTTAATGTTCTCCACACCATCCTATCTAATACAGTAGGAATGATCCCACATACTATAAGATATATAGCTATGATAGAAACTGTGGTTCTAATGCTAATTGTAGTTAAATCCATGCCTTCACCCTTTCATAAAATACCGATTTTTCCCATACTGTTCTTCTATTTCAGAATTGCAACTTCGCAACTAGTTTCCCTTTATAGCTCAAAATCAGTCTTGAATCGCCTAATTCAAGCCTGGCCTTCTATAAAAGCTCTCCATTTTCATCATAAAAGGAATCACAATATTTCACTATACCTGATACTTGCTTATTGTTATATAAGTACAATCCATTCATATCCAATATCTTTAGCTTGATTTAGTCCATAGTCAATAAGTCTTTTCCCTATTCCTTTACGTTGGTATGAAGGTTTAACTGCTAATGGTCCTAATGACAATCCTGCATGCTTACCTATTAGAGCTTTTGACAACAGAATATATCCAACTATTTCTTCATTGATGGTTGCAACTAAACATAATTTTGGTATAAATCCAGTATCGTCTAGTACCTTGTCAACAAATTCCCATTCATTGAAATACTCATTCTTATCTGGTCTATAGAAAGCTTCTTTTACTATACCTTTTATCTCCTCTATATCATTATCCTCTGCTTGTCTTATAAATAAGTTTTCCATAGTGCCTCCCTTTTGCAAAACATTGAAATATGTACTCTATCATTCTTTGTTGTTATATGATATCGTCTTCAATCTCATAATGGGATGTATCTCCCTGTAAAATAAAACGCTTACTATTATTATTAATTTCCAGAACATTTAAACATGTTGCGTGCATGAAAGCACCACTCCAAATGAGGGTACTTCCAAAAATTCCTTTGCTCCTCTGGCCAATCTTCTTTTATCTCTGCATGAAAAAGCCCTTCCCATTGACCAAGATAAATCTCCCTCAGATTATCATTAGGTACTATATCTATATTTCTTTTCCCTCTGATAATTTCAGCTGTTCTTAATGCTCGTCCACTTGAGCTCGAAATAATAATATCTATCTGAACCTTATTCAGTCTTTTTTCAAACCACTCTTCTTGCTTTTCACCTAAGGCTGTTAGCCTTGAATCCTTTCGTCCTTGTAACCTTCCTTCTATATTCCACTCTGTTTCTCCATGTCTTGTTATATATATTTTTGCCATAAATCCTCCTTTAAACTGAATAGATTCTCTTCTTAACATAGCAAAAGAAAAACATCTTTATTAATACACAATATAGAATATTAATTCTTTATTTGCTTCCAGTTGACTTCTGTATTAATTTTTCTAGTCTTCTTATCCTAGTTTCTTCTTTCTTTGCTTCTTCAATCTTATTTATCTCTTCCCTTTTAATATAATATGGCAGTTCATTAAACTTTGAATTTGCTATTGGATTACTTCTAATGGCTTCCAAATTATAGTCAGGTATATTCAAGATTCTCTCTTTTTTATCTGGTCTTAAGATTACATGAATGCTATCTCCTATTTCTTTTTTACATGCTGATTTCATAGCCTTATTATAAACCATATAGTGTCCATTCCTACTAGGTAACAATGTACCTAAAAAAGGATGACCATCAATTACAGCATGTACATTAAATCTACTTTTTGTTCCATACTCTTCTTCTACACAGAATGGAACATAAAATACTGTCCACTGCATTTTACCTTCAAGTTTTTGTAGAATTGCATTGAATTCCTTATTCATAGTAGCTCTCACTCACTTCTCTTATTTGATCTAATATTTTCTTATTCTGAGGAGAATTTTTAAATGGAATCTCTAGCTTTGAACATGGATATTCCTCACAATATCCACAATTGTCTATACCCTTCTTAATCCCACATATCCGTATTTCGCATTCGTTACAAAACTTAAAAGTAATTTTAGAATCTGCATGACAGCCAGTACAATTTATGTCTTCCGGACTAAGCTTATAGTTAGGACTCGAATATTCTTGAGAGAGCTTTATTTTTTGCTCTAAATCATTATTTTCTGTAGCTATAAATACTGGACAATCGTTACAAATCAACCCACAATATGAAACTATCCTATTCATTATATTTTCCTCCTTTCATCCTATAGATAATAAATTAGTTTTTATTTTCTCATTCCGTTACATTATTAATATGTACTTAATGAACATTCGATTTACCTCCTTACCTCCAGCAAACATATTTAGGGGTTTTGTAGGTCACAGTAGCAATTATTGCTATGGTTTCAAACATTTCGTCATATCCTATTGCATGTATAAGAGATATAAGTTTCTCTTAATCATCCCTTTATCACTATAAATATATATTCCACCTTTCGCCACAAACTCCTTCTTCTTCCTTACATAATTTTACTAATTTCCCATTGCAAAAAATCAGGCTTTAATACTTAATCAAGCCTGACCTTCTACTACGTTAACATATTTTTTTCTTGTAAATATATAGAATATGCCATATACAATTATAAACACCATTATGCTTATGACTGTTGGTATTGTTAAGCTATACTTCATAAGGTCGCTTAATACTGAAATGGCAACTAGGCTGTGGATTATCCCTACTATCAGTGGCAATAAGAAAAACATGCCTACCTGTTTGGATACAGATTCATTGATTTCAAAATCTGTTGTTCCTATTTTCTTTAGTATTTCATATTTTCCTTTATCCTTGAAGGATTCGCTTAATATCTTAAAGTAGATTATGCTACCTGTGGCAAATACAAACACCAGAAATAGAAAAGCTCCAAGGAAATATACTATACCAACTAGATCATACATTGTAGCACCAGCTACAAAATAGGTGTATAGCCCTGAATCCGCAGGCAATATTTGAGCTAGCTGTAAAGTTAAATCCTTTGTATCTTCAGGATTATCAAGTATGATTCCATTAAACTGCTTCTCTTCATATTTGTCCTTTAAAGCTTCATATTCATCATCATTGACAACAATACAAGTATAAGGCACTCCACTGCCAAACAAAGGAACCTTGGTTCGAACTTTTATTTTATAAGTATTATTCCCTACTTTTACATCATTTTTTTCTAACATATTCATGAATACCCCAGGTCTCTCTATATATGCCACTTCTTCCTCTAACTGTCCTATTCTAGATATTATCTTATCTCTGCTTTTAACATCAAGATCCGATAATACTTTTTTAAAGGTGGAAAATTTTACTACTACAATTTTTGAATCAGGAACAAATAGGAAGTTTGCCTTCTCCCTTAGTTCAACATTATGATTTGAATTCTCTATTATATCATCTACCCTCTCTATTACTTCCTGGTCATCAGAAATATAGGTAACAGTATATGGAACCTCAATCTTATGGTTTTCATCTACAAAATACCTAAGGGAGCTTACTGTACCAAAGGAAGTTATGCAGGTAGTTATCAACACTGCTACTGCTGCAAAGGTCCTGTAGTTGTCCTTTATTCTAAAGGCTATATT
>DATCJO010000154.1:0-3661 GCA_036562765.1 Tissierellaceae bacterium
TAAAGGTGTACCTTTTTAAACATTGTGATAAAGCAGTAAATAAAGAAAAGTACTAGTTTGTAAAAGATAGTAAAAATTTTTATAAACGTTTATAAGTAGTATTTGACTTTTATAAACACCACTGTTAAAATGAGAATACGAAAAGAACAAAAAGGAGATTACGTAATGGTATTCGGATATGTACGAGTAAGCACACGAGAACAAAACGAGGATAGACAGGTTGAGGCAATTAAGCAGTATTGTAATGATAAAGGACTTGTTTTAGAGGATAGAAACATAATCATTGATAAGCAAAGCGGAAAGGATTTTAATAGGGAAGGCTACCAATTATTGAAAAATTTTCTGTTGCGTTCCGGTGATACGTTAATCATCAAGGAACTCGATAGGCTTGGCAGGGACATGGACCAAATAAAGCAGGAATGGCAAGAGCTTACCAGTAGGGGGATAAACATTATTGTGCTTGATACCCCCATACTGAATACTGCTGACAGAACGGATCTTGAGAAAAAGTTGATTGCTAATATAGTGTTTGAGTTATTGGCTTATCTAGCGGAAAAAGAGCGAGAGAAGATAAGGCAGAGGCAGAGAGAGGGCATTGAAGCAGCTAAAAAAGCAGGCAAGCATTTAGGCCGGCCAAGGATTGACTATATAACATTAAGCAAGCAGCAAAAAGAACTTATTAAACAGTATTACCAGCAATGGAAGAATAAAGAAATTACAGCAGTGAGGTTTATGGAAATTGTAGGCCTGAAGAAAAACACGTTTTATAAAGTCATTAAACAATACGAGAAGTCTTGCGAATTTAGATTTTGATGAATAGCTAAACAGTATTATTTTGAAAAATAGTTTTAAAGGTGTTTTAAGCAGTGTTTTCGTGTTGGGTTATTTTTGTATTAGGTTCAAAAAATCGTTGTTTATAAGGCAAATATGAGCGATTTAAAGGTATTATAATTGTGGGGCTGGAGGTATACGATGTATAAAGATATTATTAGATTGCTAAAATCTTACAATAACGTTGAATATCATTACTATTCAGACAATTTATTTATATTGTCAAAAATTACCAAATATGAGGCCGGTACGGACTATATCAAAGCCTACTTTAGTTCAGGGAACATAACAATTCATCGTAACGATAGAATTGTAAAAGTTCCCAGGCCTGCAAATCTCATTGTTGATTGCGTAGAATGTTATGCTATCTTAGATAAAAACAAAGATAGCATAGTTGGATACTTACTCGTCAGAGCTTAAAAAGACTCAAATAACCTCTCTAGTTCTTCTTCCGTGTATTCATGCTGCTCGAAGTTATTGAAGTTTACTCGCTTCTTTTGTTTTATACTTTTTGAATTAGCTTCAACGTTATTGTTTGCAATGTAAAAGAATAGCCCTACAGGGTTCAAAATATCTTTTATTTGGGTTATTGAGTTAACCACGTCATTATAGACGTTTAAAGCTTTTTCTAGTCTTTCTTTAGCGTCAGAGTGTGTTCTAAAAAAGTTAAGTAAGACGTCATCTATAACCTTTTGGCCTGTCAAATCTTCAATTTTTTGCTTAATAAGTTGTATCTGTTTAGAAGAAACATTGTTATTATTTTTTTTAACAACATCATTATTTGGTTTCTGTGATGCAGCTTCTATGTTGTTGTTAATCTCTGTAGTATTCTCTGTAGTATTCTCTGTTAAAGAATTCACCTTTTCGTCAACTTCATTTTTCCCGTTTGGTAAATTTGGTTTTTCCTCTTTAGGTAAATTCGTTTTTACCCTTTGGGAAAAAACCGATAAATACTGGATTAGCACGTCAAAGTTAAGTCTTATATGAGTCGTAGGATTACCATTGAATTTAAAGATTTTCTTTTCAACTAAATTTTTTTTCTGGAGAATTGTTATTGCACGGTCAAACTGTTTAGGAGATATACGGCATTCCTCCCACCAATCTTCTCTTCCTTTTACAAGCCAGAGTTGACCGTTTTTCTCTACTCTAAGCTTTGTTTGTCCTTCCTGGTTAGGTAGATGCCAGTAAATTATTTGGCTAAGCAAAATTCCAGCTATTAAATCTCCCGCAATATCAATATAAACCTTCTTGACGTCAATGGTATCCCTAGACATCTGTTCCCATGCTAAGAACTCTTGAATATTCTGCATATAACCAAAATCCCTCCCAGCAAAAATTTTTTTTCAGGAGGGCTCGTCCACAATTAAAACCCCTTGCAAAACCTAACCTAATTTGCTATACTCTATTTACAATCTAATACGGTTAGGTTTTGCTCATTGGGGGCTTAGTGTAGATGGACGAGCCCCCTAATTATTTTATACCAAATATTGTATCATTTTCTGGACGGCAGTGCAATCCTACTGCCGTTTTTGTTTTTATCATAGAATATTTTCTATAGTTTGCAAAGTGAAAGTTTAGCAGTTTATAAGCTTTTCATTTCTTTCATCACCAGTCAGATATCCTAAGTGTGCTAGTTAACAAATCTAAAATGACCTAAAAAAAGACTTTTCAAGAAAAACAAGAAAGACAAGAAATATAAGAATTGGAGGTGGTAATAAGTGCAAGAGTTTAAAGGACACTCATCACAGGTCAAAGAATCAGATAAATTACCAGAAGATGCTTATGAATACTTGAACATTGACGCGCTCATACGTAATGCAAAGCGAGAGTATAAGCGAGCCTGGCGTGAGAAGAATCGTGAACATTTGAGACAGTATTATCGAGAGTACAGAAAGCGTAACAAAGAGAAAATAGCTGAACAGAACAAAAAGTTTTGGGTGAGAAAAGCATTGACTATGAATACTGAAGATAAAGAATGAATCAGCATTTTAAAGGTTTTTTGTTTTAACTTAATTTTGGAATGATTTAAGGAAAACTAATTTTGTACTTTGAAATTTTAATTAATTTCGTAGCTATAAAACCAGGTATATCTTTGGGTGAAAATTTAGTATGCTACCAAAGTTGAAGAAAAATGGTAAAATTCGATTTAAGAGGTTTTTTAGCTTCATTTGCCTAGTTAAAAAAGGAGGGGAACTTATGAAATCCAAAAAACTTTTGACTATAAAGAAAATAACCCTAGATGCTTTAGTAGCCGTGATACTAACCTCTCAAATACTAGGTTGTTCAGCAGTAGGCTCCAAAGAACTGCTGGACATGATAAATCGTGGTGAGCAAATTGTGATTGAGATATCTGAGCCATCTTATGAGGTTGTAGTCAAGGGTAAAGAGATAAGGCAGATTGACTGGGTGCAGTTAGACCAACTAAAAACATTTAGGGAGTTTAGGTCGGAGTTTGACAAGATATTTAATATTAATCTTGTTACGGAAAATGGCGTCAATGGTAAAAATGGTGTATTGTATGTAGATGAGAAAGGCAATAGAAATGGGAATTCTTCTTTGAGGTATGCTTTTAGGAATAAGCAGTTTATAACGAAATACTGGAATGATGATAGCGTAAGAAGTCAAATAGTAAAAATAGCACCAATGGCATACAAGGACGTATCAGATAATGCTAGATATGCTTTATACGCAGCTTTAAATGCATATTTTGATTTGATTTATGACTGGCAGAATCCGGATTCATTTAATCCGACACAGAGTTTAACCCGTGAGGAATTCTATGCAATGGTAAGGCGTGCAGATGCTGGAGTTGAGGAAATAGAAATTGATA
>DATCJO010000084.1:0-2891 GCA_036562765.1 Tissierellaceae bacterium
TCAGCTGGCCTAAGAATGCCCTTTTCAATGAGAAAGCATTGAAAGCATTTATAAGTCTTGATCCTAATATAGATGTCCAAAGCTTGCTAAATCATTACGTTCACAGGTGGCCAATAGAGACATTTTTTAGAGAAAGCAAAAAGTACCTGGCCTTGATGATTATCAGGTAAGAAGCGAAAGAAGCATAAGGAGATACTTTGTACTACTCATGCTTACCTATGTTTATTGTGAACTTGAAGTAAGCGGTGATGTACTCAATTTTTCTAAGCGGCTTAAGCTCTCTCGCAAGGAGATTAAACAAAACCAAATAGCCTGGATTTATATGCAAGCTCAGGCTGGAACCCCCTTAGAGCAGGTTTTTCAGCTACTAAAGATTGCATAGGGATATTCTAATCTTTTGTAATGGTAATTAATTCCTACAAATTTGCTCATTTATAGTATGTTGTAATTATTCCTAGCTACTTTTCGAGAGTGTTCTATTTATTTTATTATCTTTCTAAACTGTCCAGGAGTTATTCCCTCTTTTTTCTTGAAAACTTTTATGTAAGTATTGGGACTGTAAAAACCTACTTTCTGTGAAATTTCCTTAATCTTTAGATTTGAATGCTTTAATAGATCTTTAGATTTTTCTATCCTAATCATATTGACATAATCAACAAAGTTGTAACCTGATATGCTTTTAAAAATACTGCTCAAATAAGATGGTGATAATCCTACTTTTTCACTTACTTCGCTTAGTGACAAATCATATTTATAATAATTATTGTGTATATATTCTTTTACTTTAGTTATTATTTTATCGTTCCAGCTTTTTTTCTCTTTGTAGATATAACAGCCTATATCTTGAAATATTTCAAGTATCAACCGCTTCTTTTCTTCTAAAGTATTTTTTTCAAGTAATTCTTTATAAATATTGCGATATCCCCCAAATATTTCACTAATAGATGATCTTATTTCATAAATAGTTCTTATTGCTGTACCAGCTAACATATTAAATAAACCGTCAACAACTTCAAGTGATGTTTTATTATCTTGTATATTTCTTTGAATCACTTGATCTAGTAAGTAAGTTGTCTCCTTCATTTTTCCTGTCTTAATAAAGTTTATTATTTGCTTTTCTATTTCAATAGGATAATCTAATATGCAATTACTTGGTATACTTTTTACCTCTTCAATATGTATAATACTTCCTATTCCTCTTACAATTTTATGTTTTAAAGCTGTTAAAGCATCAGATAAAGACATACAAACTTCTTCTAGACTACTATACACACCTCCAATCCCTACAGTAAATTCTATTTCGTGGAGGGACTTATTAAAATATTGTTTTACTTCTTGTACAAATTCCCAAACGAACATAGAGAAATCCAACTCATTTTCTGCATTTATCAACATAACAATTTTATTTTTTTCTTTGACTATATAGTAAGGTATCATTCTATTACAATTGTATTTTTCTATATAAATCTGATGAATTGTTTCTTTGATCTCTGCGATACTGATCTGATTATTATAAAAACTATTACTGTCTATTTCAAACACGATAACCTGAAAATATGTATATGGAAATTTTATTCCAATTTTATAACAAGTTTCTATAAATTCACCCTTACTAAAATTACCGTCCAACAGTTCGTAAATCAGCTTTTCTTTAACAATATGAACGTTTTGTTTAAATAAGTTTTTTAAATTCTCATTTTCATTCCAGATATATCTAATAATTTTACTTATAAAACTTAATTCATTTTCACTAGGTTTATTTTTAAATAGTTTTCTCTTACTAGCTTCCTCGCCATTAATTTTATACCTTAACTTAACAGTGTTTATGTAGTTCATAATTTCATTAATAGGATAATACATATTCACTGTTAATTTATACGAAAATGCAATCCCTATTAACAAAGACAAAATAGCTACTATAACAGTAATTTGCTTAATACTTCCTACTTCCTCAATTATTGCTTGAGTAGGAATAACAGTCACATATTTCCAGTCAGTGATTTCTGAAGTAGTAAATATCACTACATAATCTTTGCCTTCTATAACTTTCTCAAAGTACCCCTCTTTGTAAGTTAATTCCTTAACCTCTTTAACTAACTCATTATTTAGTGTATTATCTCCCCCTCGACTACTTAATATAACATCTCCTTCTGAATCTATTATAAATAATGAAGAGACTTTTTCATTAATACTACCTAATACTTCACTAAATACACTTTCACTTACAGCAATTAAAATAAGCCCTTGGGGAACAAAACTATCTATAGGAATTGCACGAGAAAACAGTAGTACTGTCTGAAGCGTACTATCAATAACTACCAACCTCTTTCCAATAAATATAAAATTAGGATGTCTTTTTATAACCTCATTCCAGTTAATACCATCACATTTAAAAACATTTTTAAAGAAGAAATCCTTGTTATATTTATACATATCATTTACAATTGCATTTGATTTTAATAGGTAAACCCATATCCCTGATACTAAATCATTAGACATTCTAAATCCCCTTATAGTGTTAATAGCTTCATAAAAAATATTTTGGTAACTTGACCAGTTGCTTTCCCTAGGATAATATGCGGCAGCTTTTATCTGAGGTTGTAACGAAAGTTGAAATGTTAGTTCTTCTAAACTATTTATTTTTCCATCAATACTGTTTTGAACCTGTTTTATTATTAAAGATTTTGAGTTTACTACTTCATTAATAAGCAATCTGGAAGAATAATTACATGAAATATAACCTACCAAAAAAATTAATATAAAAACAATTATACAAAAACCACACAACAATCTTACAAAAACACTCCTAAATTTGAATATACATAAATTATGAAATAAACCCTCCATTATACCACCTCAAGAGTATCAAATTATATACTTTAGAAAAATCA
>DATCJO010000087.1:0-3020 GCA_036562765.1 Tissierellaceae bacterium
ACGATAGTGCAAGTAATTTTGTGTAAATAGATTTTAAAGGTCATATCGCTCTTTGAACATATCCATAAGATCATCATATGCGGCAGCGAAACCACGCATCTTTCGTTGTGACCATTTTTGATTGTAACTAATTACTTGCATATATATTATTTTCTCAGCTGCATCAATGGTAGGTAGACTATCTTTAGTTTTAAGACGTCTCTTAAGCTCTTTATTGGCTCTTTCTATCCAATTGGTAGTGTAGATACACTTCCTAATGGATGTAGGATAATTGTAAAATGTAAGCAATGTATTAATACTATCATTCCAGTCAGATACAACCTTTGGATAGATTCTAGACCATTTAGTACTAAAATCATCTAGCATAAGAAGAGCCTGCTCTCTACTGGGTGCCTCATATATAGTTTTTAAACTTTCAGTGAATGCCTGATAGTCTTTTCTACGAATTTTAGCAACTGAGTTACGAACCTTGTGAACTACACAACGCTGGATATCAGCTTTAGGAAAAGCTTTAGTAAATGCATCTTCAATACCACTTAAACCGTCCATAACACCTAGAAGCACTTCATTAACACCTCGGTCTTTAAGTGAAACTAAGGTTTCATACCATACAGTAGCAGATTCAGTTGTGCCAATTACAAAGTCTAATATTTCTCTGTAGCCATTTTCATCAATTCCTAAAATCACATATACAGAGTCATTAGCAACTGTATCACGTCTTATTTTAACACTTAGTGCGTCTATAAATATAACACTGTAGCGCTTTTTAAGTTCTCTATTATGCCAATTATTAACTTCTTCTAAGGCTACATCAGTAATATTACTAATAGTAGTAGCACTGTAGGAAGGCCCATAGAGTTTTTCAATTATATTAGCAATATCTCTAGTACTCATACCTTTTGAGTACATTTTAATAATTAAGTTTTCAAGCCAATCCTCCCTACGGGAATAAGGCTTAAAAAGTTGTTGTTCAAATTCACCTTTACGGTCTCTAGGTATATGAAGATTTTCAATTATACCATATCTAGTTTCGTAATTTCTGGTGTAATAGCCATTACGAGAATTGCCTGAGTTTCTACCTTCATAAGAATATTTATCATACTTAAGAAACTCAGTAAGTTCTTGTTGTAAAAGCTTTTCCATCATATTTTTAATTAAACTTATAATAAAATTAGAAATTCCATCATCAGATAGTAGGATTTCTCTTAAATTTTTGATATCATTATTCATAGGGAGATCCTCCTTCGCGGTTTGGTTTTTGTTTGGTTACTTAAACTTTTCACCGCTAATGATGGATCTTCCTTCTTGTTTTTTAATTTTATTTACACAAAATATTTTATACTATCCTAAAATAATTGCTTATTATTTATCTATATCATTAGATCAAATTTAGTTAAGATCAACTAAATTAATTCATTAACATAAAGAGGTAATAATAATGACTAAATCAAAACAATATGCAAAATCAACATTAATGATTATAATTTTTTCTCTAGGAAGTAAATTTTTAGGATTTTTCAGAGAAGTGCTCTTGGCAGCGAAATTTGGTTCAGGTATGGAAACGGATGTTTTTTTTATAGCTTTATCTGTTTCAGGGCTTTTAGGAAACTTTTTAAGAGAAACTATTAATACGACTTTTATACCTGTTATTTCAGAAGTTGAATCAAAAGAAGGGATAAGAGGTAAGATAGAATATACAAATAATATGATTAATATTATGTTCTTTATTTCTGCTATTTTATTAATAATAGCTCTATTAGGAACCCCAATAATAATAAAATTATTAGCTAAGGGCTTTCAAGGGAAACAGTTTGATTTAGCAGTTAAATTGACTAGGATAGGACTACCGACGATACTTTTTAGTGGAGTAATAGGAGTAATGGTAGGATATCTTCAATCAGAGGGGAAGTTTAATGCTACAGCTATAATAGGAATACCATTAAATTTATCTTATATTATTTTCTTACTTTTTTTATCTTCTTTTTTTGGGGTAAAAGGCCTAATGATTTCATCTGTAATAGGAGTAATTGGTCAACTAATTATTCAAATTCCAGAGATTAAAACTTCATCTTTTAAATATAAATTTGTATTTGATATAAAAGATAAATATGTAAAAAAAGTTTTATATCTAAGTATACCAATATTAATTGGTGTATCTGTTAGTGATTTAAATGCTATCATAGATAAAACTTTAGCTTCATCTTTAGTATCAGGGAGCATATCAGCATTAAATTATGCAAATAAATTAAATACACTTATACTTGGAGTATTTATATCAGCAATAACTACTGTAATATTTCCTATATTATCAAATGAAGCAAATAACGATAATATGTCTGGAGTTAAGAAGACTATGGATTATGGAGTAAACTTAATATTACTCATCACTATCCCAGCTACTGTAGGGTTAATTATCTTATCAAGACCAATAGTTGAAATAGCTTTCCAAAGAGGAGAATTTGATGCTACTGCTACTATAATGACATCACAAGCATTGATATTCTATTCAGTTGGTCTTGTAGCAATGGCACTTAGGTTGCTGATTACTAGGGTATATTATTCCTTACAAGATACAAAATCACCAATGATAAATGGGGCTATTTCTGTTGGATTTAATATAGTTTTAAACCTAATACTAGTTAAGTTCATGGCCCATGCAGGTCTTGCATTGTCTACAAGTATAGCAACTACTATTGCTACATTGTTAATGTTTTATGGACTAAAGAAGAAAATTGGATCATTAGGTACTAAAGGATATATAGTCACGTTTGTTAAATCTGGACTAGCCTCTGCTATAATGGGTCTTATTGCATATTATACTTATCATAGCCTATATAGTTTTTTTGGAGTGTCTAAGCTATATAACCTAATATCTATTAAACCCCCTAACCAATTTGGACAATCGCACACTAATTTAGTAAAATAAAAATTAATAGGAGGTTGTCTAAATTGAAATGGAAAGGTAAAAGGTATCCAGAAGAATTTAAGCGTCAAATTGTTAAGGAAGTAGAAGAAACAGG
>DATCJO010000091.1:0-1821 GCA_036562765.1 Tissierellaceae bacterium
GAGAAATCCTATAGCAAGTTAAAAGACATAAAATATAAAACTTTAGTGGAATATTTCAGGAAAAACTACATAGAACATATAAATTAATGGTGATGGAATGAAAATTTTAGTGAAAGAGGATATCGAAAGGATGAGGATTAAGATGTCTAAGGAAAATTTTGTTAATATCGTAGGTTATCAGTTTGAAAGAATTCATAATGGCGTAATTAAATGGATTTTAGATTGGAAAAACAAAAGTATAAATGAGGATTATAAATATGAAATTATTAAAAGAATTTATTTCGAGAGTAATAACAATATTGACTTTACAAAGGAAGATATTGCAGATATAGTGTGCAAAACCGAGTATCCATTTGGCAGACAATTAAGAATTGACTTACTAATTATAATAAAGTTGAAAAATGGAGAAGAAAGGTTCTTAATATTAGAGACGAAAGTAGATTCTATACCTGAAGAATATCAATTAAAGAGAATATATCAAATATTTAATGAAAAACATAATAAAAATAATCCAATATTCCTTTTATTTCTATTTGGAACATCAAATGTTTGCGAAAAACCACAGAATTTGCATTCTTTTGCGGTTATAGACATTGATAAAATAATAAGAATTTTTGATATTAACAAAAAAATAAATAGCAATATTTTTAACAACTGGCTGCAAGAACTAAAAGAAGAAAAAAATAGAATGAATAATATAGAATATTACCTAAAAAATTCACATAGTTTTTTAGATGAAGATTATTGGAATGATAAGGGATATAGAACATGGCTTCCTTTATATTACTGCATATATAATAAAATGAGAGAGAAATCTAAGAAATCTGACAAATGGTTAATATATAGTGGAAATAACAATGCTGTAATGAACTGGAAGGAATGGATTGCCGGTGATAAATTAAGTAATAATGATATTACACAATTATTGGGTGAAAGAAAGAAGGATGTAGAATTTTATTTTGAGTTTAATAATAATTTATTCTATTTAAAGATGCATTTAAGAAAAGCAAATAGCCTTAGTACATCTGAAATAGAGGCAATAAAAACTCAGATTGAGAAAATATGGAATAATCAAAACATAAAAAAAGGTAAAAAAGCCAGCCGTGCAAGGGGTGGTGAATGGATTTCTTTGTATAGGGTCGATTTTGATTTTAAAAATGATGATTTGTCGCATATCATCAATGAAGCAGAAAAGATTATAGAAGAAATGTCAAAAAGATTATAAGAGTAAATGAAAGCGATCAGAAAGAAAAACTCGCTATCATTTGACACTTTCCGTAGCAAACAAGACGGTCGAGGAAATGGATAAAGCATTGAAACAACTTTGATTAAAGCTATAATTGCAACGATGAGTTGAAGAACCAGGAAGATGTAAAAATTCCTCCGCCTTTATTAGCGGAGGTTTTTATCTTTAACTAAAGCAGTTTCCATTGAAAAACAAGCCCCTCCAACATGCAAAATACCAGCAGGCAGGATAAATATTTTCTAATCTGCGGGAAAATCACTGAAGGAAAAAGCGAAAAAATATAGAAATGCATAATAAAGGGGGGAACATTTGTTGGGATAAAGGAGAGAATTTGCCAATTACTTCCATTGTTGGATTACAACTATTATAAACTCATTTTAATAGTTGTCGAAAATCCTTCCTCAACCAGTGAATTTTTGAAGAAGTTGGCCGAAGAAAAAAGTTTCCATTACGTAAATCTCAACCTTTCTTTATCGGAAAAGCTGATTCAAATTCCCTTTGAGCGAAGATGGCTTTATGTGAATGAAATGCTGGATGAAATATTGCGGAAGAACAATCACGAGGTTTTAGTTGTT
>DATCJO010000101.1:0-5992 GCA_036562765.1 Tissierellaceae bacterium
TTTATGGTCCGAGGACTGTATACACAAAAGATTTAAGCGGTAAATCCTATGTTAGATATAAAAATAAATACTATCGTACACACTATTATGGTCGTAATACTTACGAAGTTTATATACGCTAGCAGGTGATATAATGTACGGATTTTATCTAGCAATCGGCAGACAAGGTTCAGGGAAAACTGCTTTTATTACTAAATTATTGGTTGATAATTATTCACCTGATAAAAAAGTATATTCTAATTATACGTTGTTTGGGATTGACCACGAAAAAATTACTTTCGATAACAAAAAGAATAAAAACTCTATTGATATATTAGAAGTGATAAGAGATAATCCTGATTATTTTAATAATTCAATAATGCTATTAGATGAAATACATATTTATTTTGATAGCCGCGATTACATGAGACAAAATAATCGTGTTATCCAAAACTTTTTCTCTCAATTAAGAAAGAGAAATATATTATTGTTAGCGACTACACAATATATTTTACATTTAGATATTAGGATTAGACGTCAAGCCTTAGCAGTTTTTCAAATGACTAATTTAAAAGACGGGATATTTAGAGTTGACGTGCACGAAATAGACGGATATTATACTAATTTCATAAGGACCGAATTAGTTAACTTAATCAATTATTTTAAGTATTACGATACTAATGAATTGATAGAATAGATTTTTTAATCTATTCTATTTTTTAACTAAAAAATTTTAAAAAATTTTTAAAAAAATTGTTGACATTGAATATTAAATCGTGTATAATAGTAAGTGTAAGGAGGTATAAAAATGACTCTATTCGAATTGTTAAATAGCGATGAAAGACTGATTATGTTTTCAAAGGTGAAGTTGGAGATATATTCAATATCTTCAAGAAGTTATTTGGCTGATGTGTTAATTTCCGATATAAAATTTATAAGGGATATTTTAGACTTAGACGACATACCATATCATCTATTAAGCAAAAAAGTTGTTAAAACTATTTTTTATGAGAATGTAATCAGAATATATGTCAAGTAAGGAGGTGAAAAAATTTTAAAAAATTTAAAAAAAATAGTTGACATTAATTATAAAATAGTGTATAATCATAAGTGTAAAGAAAATTAAATGAAAGGCAGGTAAAAGGAATGGAAGTCATGTATTCGGTTGAATTTCGTAAAGTTGGTCAATATGATTATGATTATATTGACTACTTCGGCAACGGCAGTAAAAGGGCTGCAATGGCAAAAGCGAGAAAACTTGGTGATTTGGGCTATGACGTCAATGTGATTAAGTATATTGACGGAGACAGAGAAGCGGAATGGTATTATAATAATAAAACTAAACAATTTGAATAGGAGACGATAAAATGACATTGTGGAAATTATTAAATAGTGAAAAAGCGAAAGACTTTGACTTAACGAAAAAATTGAAAATTAGTACTATAACTTCAGCGTCTTTGACTGATAGGTTATTTGCCGATGTGGAAGAATATTTCATCGACGATGTACCACGTCGTCTATTAAAAAAAGAAGTTTTTAAAGTAAATTATTTTGAAAATTTAATAGAAGTATTTAATAGTAAGTAGAAAGGTGGTGATAAAATGTACAGCAAAATGTTTGAATTAATCGACAAGGAACTTAATTCTCTAAAAGATAATACGCTAGAATTAAAGAAAATCGAGATTAAGGGAATTAAGGTTAAACTTGTTTTCTTGGACAAAAACGATATGAAGGTTAAAACGATACTCTACGAAATGGACTGGTTCGCCCCTGAACCTAAACTAAAATTTAAAAAAGTCCATGAAAAACCGTTCAATGACAAATATTTTAGATAAAAGAAAGGAGACATAAAAAATGAACATTAAAAAACTATTTGATGAAAGCAAAAAACTTTATGGTTCAGTTTTTTGGGATGATGTCGAACTTGCTTTGACGCAAGACCCGTATCCATTTGGAGAATTTGGTGATTGGTTTTTTACGGCAACCGCTATGGACAAGGACGGTAATTTATGGGATGTGATTTGGTATCCTAGACCTGACGCTGATGAGTATGACGACTACTGCGACCAGGTCGAGGACTGGGACAAGCCAGATGCAGCAGAAATAATCGAAGAAGAATATTATTTAGACTAGTAAAAATATGGCTTGGGGCGTGCCACAAACGCCCTCTCAAAACCGCATACCATACCGATAAAATTTAATTTAATAAAAAAGAAAGGAGTATTTTAAAAGTGAGTAAAAAGAAAATTAAAGATTGTGCATATGTAAATTTGGTGGGTACAGTTGTGTATAGTGATGTTGTCCGATATGACAATAATCAAAAGGAGTTACATAATTATTTTATTCAGATAAGCGAAAAGTATGAGGACAAAGAAGGCAACGAAAAAGAACGTAAATATTCTTTTAAGGCTACACAATTTAATTTGAAAAGAAATACGGATATATTCGTCAAGGGCGATAGAGTTAAAATTAAAGGCGTTTTGAAAGTTAATTCCTATAAAAACGATGACGATGAATGGGTTAATCAACCTTATATAATGATTACTAAGATTGATTACGCCGAATAGTTAGTTTTTATGGTATGCGGTTTTTTAATAAGTAAAAAGGGAGAGGTAAAAAATGAAACGTATAACTCTTAGTGATATTGCAAAAGCCGCTGGCGTAAGCGTATCGACAGTTTCACGTGCCCTTAATCAACCTGATATGGTTAAGGATTCCACAAGACAAAAAGTTTTAACAGCAATCAATGACCTGGGTTATGTTAGCCGCAGGTCCAGGACCGTGGCGAGGGAATATTTAGAGTATAAAAATAAAATGGATCGACTTCCTAATGATACAGTTTTGAGCCGCTGGGGGATGTATTCATGGGATGAACGGTACAGAGACGAAACAGCTAGGATAGCAAAATTGATCGAAAAAGATATGAATATTAATACGAAGCAAGCGTATTATATGTTATACTACATGGTCAGTAACAATATTACTGATTATGAACGTGCTAAAGAAGATATGTATGTGGACGAAAATTTTGAGATATACAGAAGAAAGGGGAATTAGACCATGAAGTTAAAAAATATAGTTAACAATGACACAGCAGAAATTATAAAAAAGCTGGTATATGGACTTGATTTTAGAGCGAGTTATGTTATAGAATTCTTGCATGATGGAAGTGTAGAAGTTAGAGAAGTAGAAAAAGTTAGAGATAAAGAAACTAATGGAATTATATATATAGAAAAGTGATTGAGGTGATTAAATGATAACTTTGCCGATTTGGTTGTTTGTTCTATGTATTATTTTAGGTTTTCCGTTAGTAATTACATTTTTATCAGTTATTGGTTATATTATTTATTTAGGTGTTAAAATCGCATTAGAATTATTAAAATCGTATTTAGATAATTAGAGGGGTGATTATGAAACTTGCTAGCGAAATTATAAAATGGGGCGTAATCAAGCCCTTTTTTGATAAAAGTTATAGTTTTAACAGCATAGATGTAGAAACTGTTGATAATGAGTTATTTATTTTTGGTTATACACTGAATGGTAAATATTGTTATAGTGAGAGTGATTTTTATGATGTATTTCATCATTTATTAATTGAGAGTATCAGAAGTAAAAAGGATATTTTAACATGGAGTAGATATGATAATACTCATATTCTTAAAATGTTACTATCAAAAATAGAAGATGAAGAGGAAATATATAAAATATTACGTAGAGTTGGGAAAGTATCACCAGTTTATAGTTATAAATACAAAAATTATGACATTACATTGAATGATATAATCAAAGATAGTTTTATATTTACAGTTAGTGACAAGAGGAATAAACCTAAAAGAGTAACAATTTATAATTTAAAAAATCTATATCAAGATGGATTAGAAAAAGTAGCTAAAAATTATGGATTAGATTATTACTCAAAATTAGGCGTAGAATATCATATCATTGACAAAGAAAGATATTATAGTGACAAAGACTATAGGAAAATGGTATTGTTATCTAATGAGTTAGATAATCGGGTTATAATTGATATAGCCAAAATTATGTTAGAAAACTTTAAAAAATTTACCAAGGTATATCCAAAAACAATATTCACTAATGGAAGTATAGCACGAAGTTATCTACTGGCTTATAAAGAAATTAAAGTAAAAGATTTACAATTTAAAAGTTTATTTGGTAAAAGTATATATTTTGACGAGTTATTAGATTATTCTATGCGGGCATATCATGGCGGAAAAATTGAAAGTTATGTTTTAGGTTATATCAAAAAAGCAAAAATAATTGACATAACAAGTGCCTATCCGTACGCTTTAAGTCAGTTACCTAAACTAACAAATAAGGTACAATATCACCTGGGTACGACATTACTTGATAGTTTTTATTATGCTTTTATTAAGTGCGATATAATAATTAATGACGCAGATTTTATTCATCCTGTAATTGTAAAAAATCCTATAAATAATACTAACATATCGCCATATGGCTATTTGGAAGATGTTATAATAACTAAAATCGAGTATGATTATTTGATAAAAAATAATATTGAAGTAATAGTCAAAGATTTTTTCGGTGTAGAACATATTAATGATATTTTCCCTTATAGAAATTTAGTTAGCCATCTTTTTGAAAATAGAATGAAGTATCGTAAAAGTAATATATCAGTTAGTGAAATGTTTAAAAGTATAATTAATTCGCTTTACGGGATAACTTATGAGTTAACAGACATTTACGAAGAAAGTGAAAACGAAATTTACTGGAAAGGCTATCGTGCAGGTGATTTTTTCAATCCTGTCGTCGCTAGTTATATAACAGCAATGATAAGGACATATATAAGCGATGTTAGTTATAATATAATAAAAAATGGTGGTGAGGTTTTTTTAAATATGACTGATAGTATAATTTATGACGGAGAAGTTACTTTAGATGTATTCAGTGAAGAAAAAGTATTAGGTAAATTTGAAAAACCTACGGAAATTAAAGATATAATTATACTGGGGGCGGGAAGATATGAATATAAAGAGGAATTTTCAAACAAATATGTAATAAAAAATCGTGGATTTAGTGTAACACGAAAAGATAAAAGTTTTTATAGTGATTTTGATTTGCGAGATAAATTTACAATTAAGACGAGGGAATTTGTCAGTAGTTTCAAGGCAACAACGAATAAATTTAGGTATCAGGACATGGGTCACTTGTTAGATAGTGATTATGTGATTAATCCTTTTAATCTTGGCGGCAAAAGAGTTGTAGAAAATTATAACATTGATTTGAGGAAAGAATATACTAGAACAAGACCCGTAAAACTAGAAAAAGGAATTATAAAATAAAAGAGGTAATAAAATTACCTCTCTTTTACTTTTAGCGGCTATGAAAACCGCTACCACCTGATGAAATACCGAATAAATCTTTTATGGCATCTATCAGACGTCCGAATGTGGAATCCCATAACCCGCGTAGCATTCTACCGAAAAAATCAAATATCTTTTCAAATATTCCACCAATGAAATCAAAAATCCAATCGACTATTTTGTTCAAGAAATTGTATTCAGCGAGATTAAGGAATTCCATGACCAAAATCAACAACAAGTTAGCGATAAGAATTACAATCCAATGAACATTTTTGCTGATTAGCCACAAATTAAACAAAACTGTTATAAGGAACGAAATAAACAACATATAAGGGGCAAACATTTCTAGCATGTATTATGCCCCCTTTGTAGTAAATTAGTCTCTAGAACCAGTTCTGAGAAACAAGAAGGACAAAACGCCAGCAACAAAAACGATAGGAGCCAAATCCAGCAAAGTACCAGCGACTGTACCAGCAAGTGCTCCATCAGTGCCAGTCAAATCGGAAATAGTGTTAACAATCATAGGAATTACACTAATCCCAATCACCGCACCGATAGCAGTTTTAATCCACTTCATCTATCACGACCTCCTTTCCTGTTATTCTACCTTATTATACCACGAAAAGCGATCGTCTGTCAAGGGGTGTTAAGTAAAAAGACTTAACAGG
>DATCJO010000102.1:0-3593 GCA_036562765.1 Tissierellaceae bacterium
CCGTACATTATATCACCTGCTAGCGTATATAAACTTCGTAAGTATTACGACCATAATAGTGTGTACGATAGTATTTATTTTTATATCTAACATAGGATTTACCGCTTAAATCTTTTGTGTATACAGTCCTCGGACCATAAAATACTCTTTTACCGTTTACAAATATCAATACATTTTCTTTTCCTGCTGGTCTATATCGCACTTTAAAACCCCTTTCTATAATTATTTTATTCGTACGTCATAAATACCATATTTGTCAATATAAGCAGGATAGTAATTATTTTTATATTTAACATAATAATCGTTAGAACCTTCTTTTGTATACAAAGTTCTTCTTCCGAAAAATACCTTATTAAAGTTTTTCGAAATAAATACATATGTGGCTTTTCTTAACGGTTTATATATACTACTCATTATTTAAACTCCCCTTTCTATTTTATCTAAAAACATCTTTTGTGCCAAAAATCCCACGCTTGACTTCAGGCGGGGAACTTTCTCTCACAATGTTGACCAACTCCTTTCGCCCTAGTCCTCTTATGCTGATTTGTAACTGTAAAATGTTATCCGCCATATTTTTAACAAAGGGAACATTAAAAGTTTCCGCGAACATATATAACTTTGTTAAAAGCGGTATTTGCTCGTCTTTGAGCCTGGTAATAACTTTTAATTTGTTAAGATTAGTCAATTCGCTTATAGCAATCAAACTAACTAAATCACTACTTCCATTTTCTAACTGTTCGCTTATATTTTCTTCCAGCAATTCGTCGATTTTTATTTTTTCATCTTTAACATTTTTCATTAAATCGCCCCCTGGCTTTTGAGTAGCAAATATATTACAACGATATGTAATATTATACTAAGTAATAGCATTACGGTTGTTTTATCAATCGCATTTGATTTAAGTGTGCTAAAAGTATCTTTTATCAATTTACTCTCAATCGCAGTCTGGAAATCCTCATGATTAAATTTACTTTCAAAGTCCAGAGGATTAATTGTTTCTGCTGATTTATCAGTAATTATTACCGTCCTATAACCATTATAATTAAAAATATGGTCTGGATTGATTAAAAAATTAGGCTTGAATTTACTAGATAAATAGTATGTTATAGTACTAGACTTGTCGGAATTAAATTTAATTACTCTTAAATATTTATGTTTATTTAAAAATCTCATTGTCAATATTCCTCCTCTCTATCGTTAAAAAATGTTATTGTAATAGTCACTAATATCATAATTACGCTAAAAATTTTTATAAACAAATTTTCAACCAAAAATATCGGCACGAACCACAATAGAATTGTAGCTATTAATACCCATTTTATTCTAAACTTAAAGTAAATAAAGATTGATAGTATAAACATTATTAATGTAATTAGTAATATATGCATATCGTTCATTTTAAAATCCTCTGATGAACCCTCTGATATTGAAATTAATTCAAATTGTAGCAAATTGCTATTCATTGTTGTATATAATTCATATTCTTTCATTTCGCTTGTATCATACCAATGTATTGTATATCCCCGCTTGAGTAAAACAGTATCGACTAAATCAAAATAATAAATTGTCAAATCATATTTAACTTCCAGGCTATACACAATATCATATTTATAATCCTCTAACAGCATGCTATAATTACCCAAAAAATCTAATCGATAAGTTATAACATGTTTATCAACTGCTCCTTTATAGGCGGTACGGTCATAAGTATTGTATATATTATAACTAACATAACCAGGCAAACTATCTATTATCATAGGTGTTAACCCATATCTAACAACACCACCACCGCCGCCACTAACCTGAACACTATATAACCCTACCCAAAGTAATGTTTGATATATACTTGTAAAATCTAAAGCACCATCAGAATTTTGAGTTACGCCGAAATCATATTGCCTATATAAAAACCCACTAAAATTTCCTGAAGTGAAATCATGCATTTTAAATATAAAATCTTCTTTTTCTTCGCCTTCATATGGTATATTAAACGTATATTCGGCTAAATCGGGCGTGTACCAATTATCACCAGCGGCTTTTACATTTATATTGACAGTAGTTAATAGTAATAATACTGGTAATATTAATAACAATAATTTCTTCATCCTATTTTCACCTATTCCTCTTTTCTTTTTCTAACAGCAATTGACACAAAACCACCTAAAAGGATAACAGCTATAATAGCGGGCACTAGCCATTTTTCTATACCATTGTAAAACTTTTCATTGTTTTCCGCTAGTTTACTTTTTTGTCCGTCGCTATAACCTCTTTCATAAGCTTCAGGTGCACCTACTAATATTCCTTCACCGTAACCTGTATCGTGTCCTAAATCATAGCCTTCATCATAACCTGTTTGATACCCTTCATTATATCCTTCATCATAACCTTCATCATAACCGAAAGAATACCCTGTATTATAACCATAGTTAAAAACTTCGTCATACCCGAAATCATCAAATAATGACATATATTGTTCGTTCCAATATGCGGCATAAGCTAAAGTTGTTCCATGAAATTCAAACATAAAAACTTGGTCCGCAACGTCAAAATAAACATATGTTCTATCCCAATCAGGAATGAGTTCCCCCGAGCCCCAACGGTCTATATAGTCGGTCAAATAACCATCAATCAGGTCACTATCGAACCATCCTCTACCATAACTATATAACCCCCCTGGTCCGAAGTCCTCATCCTCAAAATAATTACTATAATCTTTAATCGCCCTCATTTCCGCGTAGGTAAAATTACCGTCGTTGTCAGCATAAACCCTCTCAACACATAACCTTATACCTTTACCGTCTTTATCCATAAAATTTTTAGCGGCTTCAGGTGCACCCCAAGTTTCCGTAATATCGTTAGCTTTAACACCAATAGGAACGAAAACCAAACTAAAACCCAATAAAACTATCAAGATTAAACCCGATAAAACAAATTTTAATTTTTTCATAAATTTATCTCCTTTCTTTTTTTTCATTTTATTTTAATCTTTTTTAAACGGTTTATAATAAAATAATACTACACCACCTACAAATATTATTGGTACAAATGATATTAATATAGCAGCTAAATTAACATTAGTTTTAGTAAGAGTTATATCCATAAGAACTATGTTAGTAGCATCAACATTATAAATACTTTCGTATGTTTTATATATAAGCACACTATTATCATAAAAATCATAGTTTACAGAATTATTATCAGAAATTACTAAATATTCAGGATTAAAAAAATACCAATTAGTTATAGTTATAGTTATATCATTCGTATAATCGTATAAATTAGTAATAGTAAATCCCTTTTCATAATAATCAATCAATTCATCAAAATGTATAGTAAGGAAAAACTCATAATAATCACCATAATCCATAAAATATTCAAGTTCAGTAGTAATAGTTATTTTCTCTGTTTCTAATGATTTTTTTATATTTATAACGCTTAATACAAGTAACGGTATTACACTAATCCCAATCACCGCACCGATAGCAGTTTTAATCCACTTCATCTATCACGACCTCCTTTCCTGTTATTCTACCTTATTATACCACGAAAAGCGATCGTCTGTCAAGGGGTGTTAAGTAAAAAGACTTAACAGG
>DATCJO010000104.1:0-2884 GCA_036562765.1 Tissierellaceae bacterium
GTGTAACATGATAATAGATCCACTCCCTAGCATTTATTTCCCTCCGATTCTTGACAGAATTAATCAGAGGGATAATTCGCCAGGGGGTGGGTCAATTCCTTTTCGTTGCTCCTGGGTCAATTATACACCGGCGGTGACACAGGCTGCTCTATTGTGCATCATAACGAAAATTTTGGGTGTGTTCTATTTAAAACTATTACTGTTTGTTTATAAGTTCAAAATTATTGAAATCTACATTATTTAAGTCCGTATATGGCAGTTTGAATATATATATTATATAATTATCTACTTTCTTTTTATCAATAGCATTATAAACCTCACCATTCTTAGCTTTATTTTTAAATATTAAAGTATCCTTTTCTTTCAATTCTGAATCTTTTAACGCACAAACCAATATACTTTGGTAATCATTTACTATATCAGTGAAACCGTCTTTATCAATGTCTTTTTCATATTGTATTTTTATATCAGCTTTTGAGATATTAATATGATACGTTTTATTATCAATGGTACCAATTAATAATTTGCTTTGTAATTCATTCTTATCCTTAACGGTAAGAGCAGATGTATATTCGTAATTAAAATAATTGTTCTTTATTATAGTATTCACTTCTATTTGTCCATTTTTGGACAAAGAAAAGAAAATCATCCTATCGCGAGAATATTGCAGTCCTGGTTGTTTTCCCTCTAATAATTCACTATTATTAGTTACTTGTCCATAGTATATAAACATAGGATATTTAAAAAATATATTTGTTGGTTTATTTTTGGCAAAATAAAGTGGTATATTATTAATAAAAACAAATATAAACACTGTTGTTAGAAACAACAATAAAAGACCTATAACATACCTTTTTTTTAACAACATACAATCATCCTTTCTATAAATTAAATACATACATTACCTGAAAATACAGGTAATGTATGTATATCTACTATCTACTACAATCAATAAACATCTTATTAACATATATTAAACAAAGGGTTCAATATATTAGCCCAATATATCTTTCAAATGGTATTTCATACTGTTTCACAATCGGCCCGTGTGTATGTTCTTCATAACTTCCTGTATAATAGTAACCGTAATATGCTGAATCATAATATTCGATAGCTTTATTAAAAGAACTACTGTCATAATAATAATATGGTGTAGTTTGTGTTGGATTTTCTGTAGCTACCGTAGAAGAGTGCAAGTTATTATCACTATCAAACCATTCAAAGTATCTTACGTTATTTGATACTGATTGGCTTGCACATAAACTTAGATCATAATACGGGTTTCCATATCCATTTACAAAATAAAAAGTTTCATTAGTTCTTAATACGGTTGAAAGTGCATAATACTGTCCCTCATCCGAGCTTGACACAGGTTCACCAATTTCCCATAACAATTCATAAGGTGTCCATTCAACATATTTAATTTTGCCGATAACTTTTTGAATATATATTTCGCCTACTATATTTAACCAATTTCCTCTAGTATCTCGTATTGTTACAAAAGGATAGTAATCTTGTAAAACGCTACTGTTGCTACGAGGTTTTACTCGCACCACAAATACATTATATGTATTACCGTTTTTTGAATATTCAAAAGGACCATATGAGTACCAATAATTATTGCTGTCAGTTGGTGGAACATCAGGTAGAGTTGCATCAGTAGATATTTCTTTTAATGTTTCATTATTATTACCAAATAAAACTGCTAGTTCTTTAGCATCAAGTATATTTACACCTAAATCTTTCTCCAAATGATTATTAATGTTAGCAATCTGATTATTAATGTTGTTTTTTAAACTAATATTATTTGTTTTATCATATATATCATAGAGATGAATAACTTGATTTGTAAGCTTTTCTATTTCTCTGTCATAAGTTAACAAATCATGCTTATTGGGGTTAAATGAAAAACCCTTCATAATACTGTTAACAGATGATACTGGTATTGAGCAACTCTTCCATTTTTGAATATCTTCAGGATTTCCCTTATCCGAAACATCAATTATGCCATGGTCACACGATTCTTCATTCAATATAATTTCATTATTATTAATATAGTTATTTGCTTCAGCTGCAAATGATGGCCACAAACCAATATTTACTATAAGTAAAACAGCAAAAACAATCCAAAGTAGCTTCACTTTATTTGTTGTTAACATAATATCTCCTCCCGTCTCAACAATTTTTTTCTTCAAATAGCTGCGTATATAATAAATTATGCAGCTATTCAAAAAATCTCTAACACT
Organism: Tissierellaceae bacterium; assembly: GCA_036562765.1. Lineage (GTDB taxonomy): Bacteria > Bacillota > Clostridia > Tissierellales > Tissierellaceae > JAAYFT01. The sequence continues at coordinate 2,247 of DATCJO010000104.1, forward strand.
TTCTCGAATAAGACACAATAATAACCGTTGCCTTCACAGTACTATCTCTACAACCTTATCCTAAAAAATGTCTGCAGTACTGTGAAAATCAATGCCTTATCAATTATTTTATCCCATCGGCATCCCCTATCATTTCCCTCTTAGTCTCTACCCTTACATTCCTTTATTTTGTAAAATAGTTCATTTTAATTAAATTTGTAATAATCGCCAGTCGCTTTTCAAGAGTGTTATAGATTACTTATGCAATAGATTTATTACATATAACCAATTGCTAGTAGCCATGTATTTGCTAATACTTAGCTCAATGGAATAACCTCCTTTCCTTAAAAAATAAAGCCTTGCTTCAGGAAAAGCAAAGCTTTTGTTCGTCATAAACTCCATATGATACTGAGTGTATGAACAATGACTATTATTCCATTATTACCATTAATTCTGAATTATAACTGAAGCTTCCTTAATTTCTATAATATAGTAAATTCCGTTTAAAGTCAAGTATGGATTGTCCCACAAAAAGCTAGAAAATATAAACAAATATAGCAAAATATGATATAATAATGGTATCAAATCCTAGGGAAAGGGATGAGGCCATAATGTTTTGCAGGAATGCAAATTATCAAATATCGATGTTTGATCCACTG
>DATCJO010000105.1:0-2127 GCA_036562765.1 Tissierellaceae bacterium
GGTATTGTAAAGTAAAATTTCATTAATTCACTAATAGGTTTAACATCAGCTTTTATTTCCATTTTTATCCCCTTTCCTATTACACATATTTAAAGCAAAACCTTCAATCATAATATCGTTATGAAAAGATTTCCATAAAAACAAAAAAGCAGTGTGCCAATAATCGACTAAGCACACCAATATTATACCATATCTTTCATGCAATTTGCGTTATTATAATATCTCGGGTTGACCCCCTATAATTGGAGATTATCTGCGTAATAATTTTTCTACCTTAAAATTTCATTATTTTTCATACCTAACCAACCCAATTACAAGTTTAGCTGTCTTCCTCATGGCGTCAAGGGCAAGGGCTAAAGCCTGCTTCGCACCCTTGACACCCTTCGTCAGCCAGACTGGGTTATTTTTAGGGTTTGGTTAAGAAAAGATTATGCAACCATTTCTAAAGAAACTTTAGGGTCATTATCTAACCATAGCTTGTAGAACTGGCTTGGTGTCATGTTATTAATGCTGCCATGCCTCCGTCTATTATTGTAATAATCCATATACTCTGTTATCACTTTATAAGCATGGGCAAAGCTTTCAAATTCATAACGGCTGTAGCAATCATCCTCCAGTATGGAATGAAATGATTCTATATAAGCATTGAGATTTGGCGATTTTACAGGAATTCGTTCATGTTCTATTTTCCATTTAAGGCAGGTCTTTTCAAAATCTTTAGCAATAAACTGTGGCCCGTTATCTGTTCTTATTATGGGTAGACTATCACCAGGTTTTAAACACCGTTTTTTTAGTGCAGTTTCCAATACTCGGCTGGCATCTTTAGCTGTTGCACTTAGACCTAAATGATAATCTATTATTGTTCGATCAAAGACATCTATCACAGATAACTGAAAGAAAAATTGCTTTTTATCTATGATGTATCCATATTTGATATCCATTTGCCATAGTTGATTGGAACCGGTTACTTTCTCACGTTTAGCTAACTTTCTGGGACGATTGGGATATATTTTTCTTTGAGGACGCAAAATATCTAGTTCTTTACACAATCTATATACTTTCTTGTGGTTAATTACTAGCAGATGATCCTCTTGCAAACAAACAGTAAGCTTCTTATAACCATAGGGATAACCATCACCGGTTATAAGCTCACAGAGGTATTCTTTTACGGTTTCATCGGGTATTTTGCAACCTTTTTGGTCATGAGTATACCCCGAGATTTTGCGCCCTGGTTTATTATGGTTAGCTTTATTTTCACTATTTATATCATTTTTACCAATACAGTAATAGTAGGTGGATGAGGATAAACCGACAAAGCCGAGGACAATAGTTATACTATATCCTTTTTTGATCCACCTTTGAGCAATTAAAACTTTGTCGGCTACCGAGGGTTTACCTTATCTCTCAATTCCCTTAAAATTGCTAATTCAAGTTCTTTCTCAGCTATTAGACGCTTTAACCTATCATTTTCTGTACTTACTTCTTTAAGATGCTTTTCCATAGCTTTATACCGTGTTTCTTTAGCTTTAGGTAGAGATGATACAGAGCCAGTTTGACGTTTTTTCCTAATCCAAGTATGGATTGTACTTGGTGAAATCTCATATCTACGGGCTACCAAAGCTACATTATTAGTTTCTTGAGCCTCTTTAATTACTTGTTCTATAAATTCTACACTGTATTGTTTTTTAGCCATTTTATTACCCCCTATTTCTATTATTTATGCTAACATATTCGCATTTTTTCTCCAAACCTATTAGGGGGCTAAATAGCCTGGCCACGAAGCATTTTTTCAATCTCACGTACCCTTGAAAGGGTATCTTTCCGCTTGAACTCCGCCTGGGTAAAAGACGAACGCTGTTGCCTAAGTTCATCCATCTCGTTGGTTATCCTGGCATATCCCCATATGCAATTTTTTGAAAACCATTGTCGAAACAACGTTATTTATATTCTTTCCTCTACCCTAACCCCACTTTTCAACTCAAAAACAAAATGCGTTGGTGAGACGACCTCTATCTTTTCAACCAACGCATTGAATATTCCTTCATCAAACTCTTCTAGGGCTTCCTGCCTGCCCTTTATAATCTCAATAATCTCATCTACTCTTCCCTTCAGGCTATCCTTCAATAT
>DATCJO010000106.1:0-3237 GCA_036562765.1 Tissierellaceae bacterium
AATTATCCTGATATAATTATATAATTCAGAATGAGACGCTCTTGATGAAAAGTGGAAATTCCTGGTCCCACCTTCAGGATTAAACCCGCAGGCTGCGGCAACAGCCTCTAAAATGGTTGACTTTCCTGTTCCATTCTCTCCCACAATAAATGTCACTTTAGGGTGCAGGTCAAGAATTGATAATCCCCGAATAACTGGCAGCGAGAATGGATATTTTTCAAAAGATTCCACCCTTTTTCTGTCAAGTTCTATTTGCCTTATAAATTGGTTATTCTCTAACATTTCTAATATCAGCACCCCCGTTATCCCAAAACACTTTCTCTTCTGCTTCACATCTTAATTGATAGAAATAACGCACAAGTTTACTTTTATTTTTAATGGAATTTTTAATGGTGCTAAGAGTTCTTTTTCCTACTCTTCTATCAATTAGTGCCAATACATTGATAATTGCATTATCCGATTCCAATGACTCTTCAATAGGAGAATTCAAGAATTTTTCTACAGCCTCAAAGAAGTCGTATTGTGCGAAGATATCTTGTCTTTCTACTTCTTTATGTACCATATCATTGATACTTCTATTTCTGGCTACTTCTGATAATATTTTTTCAGGAAAGCCTTCCCTTCTTAACAATTCATATATCCTGTTTTGTTTAAAATCATCTTGTTTAAAAATATCTTCATTATTGTTCTTTAATTTTTTTTCTGCATTTAATACGGCAATTTCCTTCTTGATAGTACACATATTTATAACTTCTTTCCCATCTACCGTTATATATGCCATGCCCATCTGGTCATGAGCCTTTCTATAATTTGTTACCCAAAATTCTACCCTGCCTCTTAAGCAAGGGCAAATAAAATCCTCTACTTGTTTCTTTAATTTACTCCATCTCATACTTATCCTCCATAACTTTTATATCTCTTATATGAAGCCTGCATTCCCTTGCCATATCTTTATAAATATTTAACCCATCACTGTCCACAAAGAACATTGGAAAAGATAAATCAAAATTGCCACAGATACACACAGGAACTTGTATGAAATGAAATATAGCAAAGATTAATTCCCTCGTTGATAATTTGGTTAATAAAGTTATGATTTCTTCATCTTCCACTAAAAACATATGTGAATCACCGTTTAAATATCTAATCTGGTCAATAAAGAGTAATTTATCTTTATAGTCCAGACAGAATAAAATATTTAGCACCTCAACGCTGCTTAATTCATTTAGGTTAAGTTCTACAACAACTGGCTGGCTTTTATTCATTTTATAAACTGCTTGCATAAATTCTACAAATCTATCTTCGTATTTAAGATTATGTTCTTCAAAGGAATTCATTAATTTATCTGCTTCTTCAGAAGTTAAACAGTGGTCATACATATCTAAAAATCCATGAGTATATTTCTTAAAACAGCCTTCTATTTCTTCATGATTTACAGGTATTTTTCTTATTCCATTAAATTCATCTTTCGTTATTGATTTTAATAGTTTCATTTTTTATACCTTCCTTCTCTATTCTATATCTTCATCTTTCTTACTGCATTTTTCTTCCAGCAGCCACGGCAGCACAACTTCAAATTCCAGTTGAATGACTGGCTTTGGAAAATCTTCTGGTACAAGGTCTAATTCATCAGTGAATGTAAACTTCATATTATCAACTCTTATAATATTTAAATCATCCCATTTTTTTGCTTTCTTACTAGGCTTTTTAATGATTTCTCCTACCAAATGATAGAATCCCATATATAAATGCTCATCAGTATCCGTTTCAAACTCCATAAATTCCCCTTCTTTTTGAGGGTCAATCCCTAACATTGTATAAAAGTCCAGCACTTCTTGCGAAAAAGTTTTACAATTCTTTATATAATTCTTACAGTAATCACAGTCACAGCCTTCTTCAACTGTTATGCTGTCATAGTATTCTTTTGTTTTTTCAACATCTATTTTAAGTACCCAGTCTTGCAAACAAACGGTCTTCATCATAATATTTATTCCTTTCAAGTTCCTTTGTTTTTATTAATTTTTATACATTGCATTCTTCTTTTATAATCCGCCAATTATATAGGACAACACATCAAATTTACTGAGTAATACTGATGTTAATATTGTAAATATCAATACCTTTAAATATTGATATTTGTTTTTCGGTAAAATGCAAAACAGTATGATAGCAGCAATCAAATAAAATCCTGAAACTGGGGAAAATGTATAAAGAAAGTTATACCCTTCTGAAACCAGCAGCCCAATAGGAAGAGCAGCACACAGTGCTGCAAACCATCCACTCCCCCTGCTAAACCAGACAGCATATGCAGCCATCGGAGATATTAAGGCAATTAATCCCCAACGAACAAAATAATATACTGGAAAGAAGTTAAATAACTTCATTGAATATATGTAATAAGCCAGAAGCATTCCCGCAAAAAAGGTAAAAACATGAATTGCCCCTGCTCTGGGTGTTCTGCTCCATGCAGCAATAATAGTGGCAATAAAAACCCATATTCCAATTCTGGAACTTATATTGCTAATTATGTTAATTAAACTGCCAATTGCACCATTAGAAGGTATAGTATCAACATATTTTGCCAGGAATCCAGAAAAGATTCCTAAAATAAAAAATAATATAATTCGGATTGCTTTTTCCTTGATATTTGGCATGGCATCATTCCCCATTATACTAAAAGTAAGAACTTATGAATTAACATTTTGATAATATGTAAGTTTATCCATTATATGCTCTGGACAGTCAATAATATCGTCATCAATACAAAATCGCACCTCTACTTTCATCTATATCCTCCATTTCCTATTTTATATTCTTGTTTTATATATCTTATCGTAGTAGTTTTTAAAAGCCAGAACATCATCATAAAATTCTGTTTTAAACACCAAAATGCTTACTGCTGTAATAATTATGGCTGGGGCAACTAAATATAAAGCGCCGCCAAAAGCATCTAAAATATTTAGCATGCGCAGCAGTCACAAAACCAAATAAGCAGGCAGTAAACCAAAGATAAAAATATAAACTCCTGAAAGTAAAAACATTGTTATTTTAAATGCTATCCTGTTGCCTTTATAGTACAAAAATATGTTAAATAGAATTATTCCGCTAATAAATGTTTTTCCCGTTAATCCTTTAATGCCGTTAGATACTAAACTTATAGCAATATCTGCAAGTAAAAGAAAAATTAAAATAATTATACCTGTATTTACGATTTTCCTGCCCCTGTTAACCTGTTCA
>DATCJO010000108.1:0-3567 GCA_036562765.1 Tissierellaceae bacterium
ACAGGCTCCATCATTTTATAGAAGAAGAATTGCGCCGCAAGTTTAAAGGCGCCCACCACATCCTTATCCATATAGAACCCTATCCGGACTCATCCGACAGAAATACTTAAAGGGGCCGTTTCGGTGAAAAAATGACGGCCCCTTTTTCCTTTTTCTTTATTTTCCCACCGTTACTTATGGAAAACCGAATACAAAAGCAGTAATAAAGCTTTATCAACCTGTCCAAATAATATAAAACCATGCTATAATATTATACTGGTTGATAAAAAATAACTGTTTTTATGCTAAAATTTTTTTATTTTAGCAGGAGGTATCAGCAGATGAACAAAAAGCTCAACGACGTAGTCGTAATCGGTTTTGCCCTCTTTGCTATGTTTTTCGGGGCCGGCAACCTAATTTTTCCGCCGTACATAGGTTTTGAATTGGGCAGCAAATGGTTTTTGGGATTGTTAGGATTTATGCTTACAGGAATTGGTCTTCCACTTTTAGGCATTATTACGGTGGCCCTAAACGAAGGAAGTTTTGAAAATTTTGCCGGCAAAGCAGGCAAAACTTTCGCAAACGCATTAAATTTTGTCATTGTTCTATGCATCGGACCTCTTCTTGCAATCCCGCGGACGGGAGCAACTACGTATGAAATGGGTATAGCATCGATTATGCCGGATTTTAATATATTGCTGGCATGTTTAATCTATTTTGCCATAAATACATATTTTACTATAAACCCATCCAAGGTAATAGACAACGTAGGTAAAATATTAACCCCTACTCTATTTATAATGCTCGCGATAATCATAATCAAAGGAATAATAGACCCGATAGGAGGATTTACTGCTTCTAAGATACCGAATGCTTTTGGTAGGTCCTTTATGGAAGGCTATCAAACAATGGATGCACTCGGTTCTATAATTCTTGCAGGGATCATAGTAAATGCAGTAAAAGAAAGAGGATATGATAAGGCAGAGGATCAGATCAAATTAACAATTCTTTCCGGATTAATAGCCGCACTCGGGTTACTTTTCGTATACGGCGGTCTTATGTATCTCGGGGCTACTGCTTCGACCCTCTTTGAGGGAGAAATAGGAAAGACGGAGTTATTAATTTCCATAGTCGAAAAGGAATTCGGGAATTTCGGCAAAATCGCTCTTGGGATTGCAGTCTCTTTTGCATGCTTGACCACATCGGTTGGTTTGACGGCAACTGCGGCCGAATATTTCAGCCGCTTGACAAAAAACAGGATTAGCTATAAGACCATGGTAGTAATTATATCCCTCTTTAGTGCTTTCATCGGTGCTTTTGGAGTAGAAAAGATTATAAAATTATCGGTCCCAATTCTGGTATCGGTGTATCCGGTAGTTATAGTTTTAATCCTGATGAACGCCTTTAATTCGTTCATTAAAAATAATCTCTGTTATACATACGCAACCATTTTTACGCTACTTATAAGTATTGTTGATGGCTTATCGGCAGCAAGACTAAACGTTAATAAAATATATGAAGTTATCTATTATTTGCCTTTTACCAAAGAAGGATTCGCCTGGGTGTATACAGCAAGTTTGGGAATAATACTGGGTATGATGCATTCTGCTTTTAATAAGAAATTGAAAAAAGAAAATAACTAAAAGGTCTGATTGAGCATATGCGCGATAAAGTAAATGATAAAATAATAGAATTTATAGAGGTGAACATTCAGCCGAAGTTTATTATACCGAAGAAAATATACAACTGGCTTACGGAAACTTTCGGGGTTAAAGTAATTTATATAATTTTTTCCATTGTATTATCGATAATTTTATATTGTGCAATAGTATCTTTATTAAAAAGAAAATACGATGCGTTTTTGATGATTATAATTGCATTTTTCATAGTATTGGGTTTTATGCTAGCACTGCTCGGATGGTAAATACCTCTGGGAAACCAGGAAGGCGTAAGGTAAAGATGAACTCGAGCCAGAAGACCTGGCATAATGGTATAGTCCCTAGCTGCGTTTTCACGCAGTTAGGGACTTTTTTAAGAATAATTTTTAAAGCGAGCTGCTACAATTAAACTTTAGAAGAGGCCTTAAAAAACATAGCTAGTATGGATGAAACTTCAATAAAAAAACCCCAAAGAACGCCTGGACAATCCAACCAGACCTACTTAACAGATATTACCAACACACTGCTTTCCATTCCAAGCTTTTGCTGCAATTTATCCGAAATTTCGATTTTTATATCCGTCCCTCTGGGCACGTTGCTGAATATATAGGCTACAGAATCAACTACAGTGCCCGAACCTACAGCTATTTCATAATTATCGTAGTTCATTATCTTTATATGATCAGTTTTATTCCTCAGCCGAACTTGATCATATATTTTTTTATATTTAATAGCATCATCTACTATTGGAAACGGAGCATTATGCTCGCTCAATACCACCTCAAAATTTGATTTATCTAATACTACCCTGCCATTTTCGGGAAAATCAATTCTAACATTTTTATCCTCTTTACTGTATATTGATAAAGTATACCACCATTCTTTTTGTACGATCTCCCTTAATTCAGCTTCAGTCATTTTTTCCAGTACAGAATCTATAAATTTTCTGTAATAATCTCTCTCTTCTTTGAGGTATTTAATATCTAGTTCCTTTGAACGCAGCTCTTCTTCCAACTCTGAAATCTTATTTTCGAGCTTTTTTATTTCTTCTCCGACATTTGCAGCTTGGTTTGTGGCAGGGGCTCTACAACTGCCAAGTAACAAAATACAGAAAGAAAAAAGCATTGCCACCAAAACAAACTTTTTCATGTTTTACCTCCGGCATCAACATATTTTTTAGCTTCTTCATATGAGACTCCAAAGTCTCACGATTTGGCTTATCTATTAACCTATCAAGTATCTGCTCGGGACTTTCTTTTTGGGGAAGCCTTTAAACAGACAGCCGCCGATTTGGCACTTTATTTCGAATCAATACCTGCTTTTATAGCTTTTCTTCTAAATAGTTTACAAAGGCAAAACGCACAACAAGCATGTATTTTGCTCAAGTAAAGCTAAGCTAATGCCTGCTGAATATAATCTATTGAGGAAGTGAGCGAACAGGTTTAAAGCCAAATCTCTCGGAAAAACGTAATTACTATTACTCCTACAATTGAATATTTTACCTGAATAGTGATATATTTTCAATATTCTTTAATTTTCTACATACGTAAAAACGGGCTAACACAACAGTTAACCCTAAAATTAAATCTTCATGCACTTCGTTCAAGCGGCTTTCCATTAAATTGAACGTATTTGCGTATTTCTAACGTGTTTGCAAGCTAAATGCTGCCGCCATTCAGCAAATAAAGTCAGGCTTCCCACCTCAATGCCGGCAATATAGTCTATAAACTGCTACAGCCGAAACCCGGTAAAAAACTATAAATTCAATACCAGAGATTAAAAAGGGCGAAAGTACAATAAAAAACAGGGGCTTCGTATTAACTGCGAAGTCCCTGTTTTAGAACCATTTATCTCAACTGGTTCTCTTCTAGGTACTTTTCGGCCGAAACCGCCGCAATGGCTCCATCGGCGACGGCTGTCACAACCTGGC
>DATCJO010000116.1:0-2116 GCA_036562765.1 Tissierellaceae bacterium
TGTATAGATAATTATGTGATAAAACCTGGATATCGAAAAGGCGAAGTACTAAAATTCCTATTAAAAAAAATATAAGGGCGAAAAGTGAATGCAGTCTTTCGCCTCTATTCACAAATATCACCCAGGTATAGGTTTTCCATATTTAGTTACTATTATGCTAAAGACTAATTTGTTTTGTTTCGTCTGATCTCATTTTTTGCCCTAATATGTTCCTCGTAGGTTCTGCTGAAAGTGTGTGTCCCATCTCCATTTGCCACAAAGTACAGGTAATCCACATCAGCGGGATGCAAAACTGCTTTAATAGACTCTATCCCCGGAGCAGAAATAGGTCCGGGTGGAAGTCCTGCTTTAATATAAGTGTTGTAAGGAGATTCTATTTTAAGGTCCTCAAGTGTAAGAACTTCCTTGTGCTCTTTTAGTACATATTCTACAGTAGCACATGATTGAAGCGGCATACCCTTTTTCAACCTGTTAAGAAAAACAGCAGCAATAATTGGTTTTTCGCTACTTAATTTCGCCTCTTTTTCTATTATTGAAGCTAGCGTAATCACTTGATATGTATTAAGTCCTAGATCTTTTTCCCGCTCTAGAAATTCCGTGTTACTATAATATACTTCATAAAATCTTTCTAGCATAGACTCGATGTAATAGCTTATTTGATTATTTTGAGCCAAGTAATATGTGTCGGGGTACAAAAATCCCTCCAAAGTGGCACCTGGTGGAAATGTTTTTAAAAATGGGTATTTCTCCTCAAAGAATGACGGAACTGCCAGCTTCAGAAATTCTTCCTTGGTAGCAAGGTTTTGAGTTTCGAATATTTCAGCTATTTTTTCAAGGGTCGTTCCCTCAGGAATTGTTACTTTTTTCAAAAGTACTTCTCCTTTTACTAATTTATCTACTATCTCGGGTAAAGTCATGGCTGGAGTGAGCTCGTAAATGCCGCTTTTAAACTTAGTATCAAGGCGATTTATCTTTGTGTAAATATAAAAGATAAGAGAATTTTTTACTAAGCCCTGATTTTCTAGGCTTTTACCCACAACCTTTGCTGTCATTCCTTTTTTTATTTCAAAAGATATACTATCCTTTGCTTTTGGATTCACTGGTTGCAACATTAACCACCATAATAAAATAGCAGTAAAGGTTACCAACAAAGGTATTATTACTATAATTTTTTTCCAACGCCCGAGCTTTTGGTTTAACAAACTATCTCTAAACTTTTGCCAGTAAATCAAGAAAAATCCCCGCCTTCATCTACCTTTATCAAAGTATTTAATAAGGCCTGTCATTTTTATAAAAAGGAACAGAGGTATTCCAATTAACCCCACTGAAATAAATTCTCCCACTCCGATATAAATTACTGTAATGATGTAAGGCATATTAGATAGCAGGCTGATGTAACATGATACTCCTAGAGCGTTAAGTATTATAGGGGGGAGAGCTCCCAAAAAGGGGTTAGGCATCTTGCTGGTTAAGTATGCAGCTATTAGCGTTATGAAACTCCCCAAATATAGATCCCAGGGACCATACTCTCCGAGCAAATTCGCCAAAAAGCATCCAACAAAAAGGCCAGGTATTGCAGAATTTTCAATGATGGGCAAAAGGGTTAAAGCTTCTGAAACTCTCACTTGCACTGGTCCGTAACTAAGAGGTTTTAACAAATAAGTTATAGAAGCATAAAGTGCAGCTATTATTGAAGCTCTTATTATATATCTGACGGATTTCACTCAAATAAAATCCTCCTTTTAAAGAAGCAACCTAAAAAGTTTTCACCCGAATTAATTTCATTTTTAGTTTATCGCTTAGAGCCCTTTACGTCAACTGAAAACTCAATTTTTAACGATATGCTGTCTGTCAATATCTTTTAAAAATGGACCAAAACATAGTTAATTATCGCATAAAAATGTCACTTTAAAAACAAAAAATATGATAGCAAAGCCTCCAATCTCCTATTCCGGCAGGAATTCAGAGTGGCAGTCCATAAAAGTGCCACCTAAAGACAAAAGAAAACCTGCTTTGTAAAAATCAAAATCAAGCAAGCTTTTTATATTTGCCGAGAAAGATCTCTTGAAGCATCTCAAGGATCTCCCGATCACTTTCCTCAAAAGTAACGGGCTTA
>DATCJO010000119.1:0-3199 GCA_036562765.1 Tissierellaceae bacterium
TCTGGATATTACACTGATGCTGAAGTATTCTCTATTGACCCCAGGGACATAGAAGAGGAAATTGCAAAAATTAATCTTCTGAAAAAATTAAGCCAGCAAAACGGCATTGATATTAAAGAACTGAAACAGATTAAAAATATAACGTCTATCCTTGAACTTAAAACAAACAACTCTAATGACAATACAAAAGATAATGTTTTTGAGCCGGCCGGCACAACCCATATAACCCCTCCTTCTCGTAATGAAGTAGAGTTATGTAAAACGGATACATCACAAAAAACCGAATACTATTTTATGAACATTTCAGATGCCCAGTTGTACCGGCTTAAGCAGAAATTTAATATGGATACAATTAAAGAAATTGATGAAAAATGTACAAAAGAACAAATTATTAACATGGTGGGTAAGATAATAAATGGAATTCCATTTGAACTTAATGAATATCTTTTCCCCGAAAAATTTACACCACCAACTTTAATAGACGAAAATTTTAAACCAATCCTGGTTGAACCTGAAGATATGCCATTTTAGAATAAATTTGTTGTAAAAAATGTTTGATTTTTATGTTTATCCTTTCCTACAATACTGTAAATCTTGGAAAGGAGTTGGTGCTGTATGAAAAATAAGAATCTTAAATCAGAAATCAAAGGACTATTAAGTAATGTCGAGAAGGTGTTAGGTAAAGACTCTATTCAATACCAAAAATTGGATTATATTCTTGATATTTTAGTAACTGTTTACGAATTCAACTATGACAGTGAGAAGGATTTACTAGAAGAATCAAAGGCTCTTCTTGCAAAACTGTCAAAACAAATACCTGAACTTTCACCTGAGCAGTTTAGAGAAAAATATCCAAGCATAAGTCAAATGATTGTTTATTTAGATGAATGGCTTACTAACTAATTATCTTACAAGGCTTTCCAGCAAGAAAACTGGAAAGTCTTTTTTATTCTTTTTTATTTAATAAGATAATGGGTAAGAAAATTGAATTTCTTCAATTGCTTTAAATTCTACTATGCAGTTTCTCATTCTAAGCCACCTGTACTCTAACCTATAATCCCCATTCACTTAATTTTTTTAATTTTAGAATCACTTTTTACCCCTTAACCCTTAAAACCGTTTCTAATCCTTTTACCTGTTCAAAACCTATGCATTTGCTCTGTTTTTAATGTGAAATGCTTGAATTCTAATAATTTATCTTACTTATTTTCTAATTAAGGAAACCGTTTCTAAAATCGGATTTTACACTTCGCGTTCCTGAAAAAAATTAATTTGTATAAAACAAAATAGGGAAAGAAACCGCAACAAAGCAATCTCTTCCCCTATTTTGCCCGTTTGCCAACTACATTCCCCAGAATGCACTTTAAATATAGCATATCCTAGAATTATTTGTAAAGAAGTATATCTTTAATTTTAGTTATCCTCATATTATAGTTCCTTTTAGTTCCTAACTTTTTATTCCAGTTCGTTTGAGAACATTTTATTAAGGCATAGAAAACAAAGAGAAAAGGGTAAAAACAGTTTAATCAAAATTTATAATATATTGCTTATTTATTGCATATATAGCCGAGAATAAATCAGAAAGTCTTAAACTCCACTATTTATTATGCCTATAGATTATCAAACATATTAAATATGTCGTCAGGTAGTTCATGTTGGTCACAACTATTATTTTCTTTCTCTTTGTTTTCTAGTATAATTTCTCCACATTCTTTTATTGCTTCTTTCACTACCTGTTTTATCATTTCCTCATCAAGACCTTTATCTCTTCCCCCTATATAACTTAACACCGCCTTAATTACATAATCTGTTTTGTACTTTTGTAAAGAAAGTATGTTATATACCTTAGCATCATCCTCCCTATCCATAGAAAATGAGAGGTTTATCCTTTTTGTTGCCATAAACTCACCTTCTTAGTTCTTGCTCTAATAGGATTTTAAAACCTTTGGCATTTGCAAACTGGTCAAGAAAGTCCGTGTACTTTACTCTATTTGACTTTTCAATGTAATCCTGAAGCATTATGCTCCCTCCCCCTGTAAAAACAGTAGGATTGTGAAACTCAAATCCATATTCTTGAATTTTCGCTAATATATTTTCTACATACTCTTCTGACATCACTTTAATTACTTCCTTAATATCTGCCTCGAAAAGAACAGGTTCTTTTCCTGTGATAATCTCCTGTATCTGAGTTTCCATAAGTCTGATATTTGTTTTAAGAAGTTCCTGCTGTATATTGGCAATTAATGTGATGATTCCGTTGGGAAGCGAATAGCATGCTGAAACATCTATGATTCCATTTTCTACTCTGAAAAAATCAATTGTATATCCACCAATATCGATAACATTGCATAGAAGATTCCTGTAACTGTTAAACACAGTTATTAGTGCGGAATACCCTTGAGGATAAGTACGGCAATCAACTATATTAATTGCATAATCCTTTTTGTTAAAATTAAACTTTATATCCTGCCTTAAAAAATATTCCCGAAACTTTTTCTTAAGTGTTCCATAACTTATAATTGGAAGTCCTACTCCCAGAATTACATCTGCTTGGCCTTCCATTCCTGCTTTGTTTACCGCATCTGCTATTGCTGGCAAAGACAAGATGAAAGCATCCTGGTTGATTGTCTTGTCCATTTGAACACTTAACCTCTGGCTTCCGATGCTATAAAATTTACCTTCATAAATTAAAAGATTGCTTGATGAAATTGGTTCAGTATTTGATTTAGTAAAACCTGATTCGCTAATATAACCTTCACTTGTTTTTGTACATTTGTTACCATTATCAAGGTCTAATAAAATCCTGTTTCTCATAACAATTCCTCCAATCTTGTGATTTTGGTTCTTCATTGATATAACAATGCTTTAATTAATTTTTAAGCGTCAAAAAAATATGCTAGGATATTAGTCCTAAGTGCAAATGTTAAGGACTAATTATGCATTATAAAACTCCTTAAGCCATTTAACTATTTGAACTAATTTTATAAAAAATTCTAGTATAAAAATTTGACTTACATCTAACAATCCGTAAAATGTGGGAAAATCTAATATTTGAAAGGATGGATCTAAATGAGCAATGGTTTAGTCATAAGGGATTTTAAGACGCTTAAAGTTTGGCAGAAGGCAAACGCTCTTGAACGAGAAATAGAAGCATTGGTTAAAGGGTTTCCAAGCCATGAGCAGTACCGGCTTACTGACC
>DATCJO010000120.1:0-2162 GCA_036562765.1 Tissierellaceae bacterium
GGAGGTAGAAATAAATGGTCAACTTTACTTGATCAAGATGAAATTAAGCGAAGGAACGAATGAGATATTAAGGGTATTGTGAATAGCGCCACCCAAGAATGTCCTATCCATTGAAGAAGCAAAAGCTTTTACATGGTAAGGGATAGGTGTGGGTACAATTTGCGCATTTTAAAAAGAAAAAATCGCTTGATTTCAAGGTTTTTGGAACTTTAACTGACAAAGTCAGAAAGTTTTTTGGGACTTTAACTGACGAAGTCAGGATGTATGCGACATGTATGTGGTTCCCTTATCCATGTTCTTTATGCAACACGGCTATTACAATTAATGTATATGATTCCTATGCCTGTATACAAATATACTGTAGTCATTTCCCCTGTTTCTTCTTCCTTTTCTCCTTGATAAAAGCAATCAATTCTGAAATTGTGAAATACTCCTCATTATCATCTGGTTTTATCTCATTATCAGCATTACTCGATGAATCGTTTGTTGTATCCTTGTAAGGATTTGGAATATCCGATAGTCCCATAAGGTAATCGGCGCTTACATTAAAAATTTTCGTCAGTTTGATTATGGTTTCAGTGTCTGGATCCCTCTGGCCTATTTCGTACATCCCGATTGTACCGCGGGAGACGCCTAGCTTCTTTGCCAGTTCTTTCTGGGTCATACCATGTCGAGTGCGCAGTTCAACCAATCTTTCGGGGAATCCCATTTTTCAGTACCTCCGTTATTGTTTCTACAGAAGATAATCATATCGTTACATATGTAATGATTATGCTCTGTAAACAGCTGGTTATGAATACTTATTTTTACGTTGTAGCACACTTCTTTCATTAGTGCCAGTCAGCAGTTTGTTTATTTGTGATTGATCAGGAAAACACCCCATAGATAACATGCTAGCCGCCAGAGTTTTTGGCCAAGTATCTCATTAACGTCTTTGTTATACTTGCAGACCATAATGATGGAGACTAAAATAGGGTATAAGCACTCTTTTCACCTCATTATCAGACTTAACTCTTAGCGCTCTTATTCCGCTTATACTTTATGAACTCTATATATTCTTGAATAAATTGTTTTTCACTTGCTGTAAGTTTAACATCAATATTTAGCTCTTCTTTAATTTCGTTTTTATCTAATCGAGTTAGTATTTCTTCTAATGACTTCAACTCATCAATTATTTTGCTCTCATCATTCGGTGGTAACATGTCACCAGAAATAATCCACAAGGTTTCTTTTGAAATTTTTAACGGTATTGAAAGTTTTTCTAGATGTTCCTTATTAGGAATTTCTTTTTTGTTGAAAAAACGTGACATTTTTGACTTATCGATTCCTGTTGCTTCAACCAGATCTTTTTGAGTTAAATTAAGGTGTTTAGCTAATAAAATAATAACTTCATTAACAGCATATTTTCTATTTATATATTTATTCTTTAATTCCTCTTCGTTAATTCTCATTAGATATCCTCCCTTAAGGATAAATTCTTACAAAAATCAACAACAAAATAGTTGACAAAACTAAGAAACGATGCTATACTGTATATGACAAAAAAATACAGCATAATTCAAATCCAACATATACACAACACCAATATGTTTTCTTAAACTTATGCCACATTAAACGCAATACGTTGAATTTGAATTATGCACAAAAATAAAACATACTTTATGATCCGTTCTTATTATAACAAAATTCTTAAAAAAAATCATCAAAAAATATAGGAGGTGACATGTCGGTGTAAAAAATTGAAAATTCCTAAAATATACTAGGAAAAGCGTAAAAAATGGAATATTTGCAAAGGAGGACTCAAGATGGGAATTAACAAAAGGCTAAAAATGGTGTGTCTTTGTTTGGTGGTGCTCCTGGGTATTACCATGCTAGGGGGATGTTCTAGTCAGGGTAACGAGAACGGAGCAAATCAATCAAGTTCGGCTGCTAACCAATCGGGAAGCTCTAACAATGCTAGCGAGTCTACTGATACTGGCAGTTCCAAATCATCCCAATCGACACGGAAGGAGAAGACCAAGATTGTATTTTGGCATAACTGGGCTACGGGACCGTCTGGCGAGTCCATCAAGAAATCGGTGGAGGAGTTTAACAAATCCCAGGACGATATTATAGTTGAACCTTTGTTTGTCGCCACGGATGCAGGAGACTCCATAACTTCT
>DATCJO010000123.1:0-104389 GCA_036562765.1 Tissierellaceae bacterium
GTCTTGGATTTGGTCCAGAATGCCTTGAAAATCCTGCTCCTATGGGATTTAGAATACATCAATGGGAAAAGACAGATTATGGTGTAAAAGGTAAATCATCAGCAATTGGCTGGAATAAAAAAGAAACACAAGAAGAAGGTATTATTTGGGCAAAACATTGCTATGAAGAAATACGCAACTGGGGAGCATTTCTGCCACAACTATACAATTTATATAAGGTAGTAAAGAATACTAAGTATAATCCATTTGCTGATTTAACTCTCGAAGTTAAAGGTGAAAATGCAAAATATAAATATATTAAGTGATTATAAAGAAGAATAATTTTTATTTTGAAATATGAGATTATATGGATGCTTTAAGTAGAATCAATTTTTGAGTTTTAGTTTGTTATTACTATTTGTTTAATACTTAAAGGAAATCAACCCTATGACAAATTCCAAAACCAGAATAATAAATTTCATAAATATTTTTATATTTATGATTTAAATAAAAAGTATGAAACATTTATTTTAGGGAGGTGTTTGTATGAACACAATTAATGTGGATTATGACAAATGTATAGGATGCAAAATTTGTTACAAAGCTTGTTGGTTAGACGTAATAAGATGGGATGATGAGAAGAAGAAACCAGTAGTGGCATATCCAAAGGACTGTGTAGAATGCAATTACTGTGAAATCTCTTGTCCACAAGAAGCCATAAGGGTTGAAATTGATTATACAAAACCTTTTCCAGAACCTTATTTAGCTTCAAAATCTAAAACTAAAATAACTGATATTTAATTAAAAGAAAGGAGTGATTCTATGCCTACAAAGATAATCGAAACAGACGTTCTGGTCGTAGGTCATGGATTAGCAGGATTAGGTGCTGCTATAACTGTAAAAGAAGAAAATCCAGAATTAAGAGTAGTTACTTTTGATAAAGGTTCTGTTGGATATGCAGGGAAAGCCAATAAGGGCGGAGGACATGTGGCTTTTATTCCAGAAGGAGCAGAAGAAACATATGTAGAGTATCATACAAGGAATCTGGGAGATTATTTAAATGATCAGGACATGCTTAGGAAATATGCCTATAGTACTATAAAGACCATGGACAGGTGGGCTTCATGGGGAGTTAAGTTTATTGGAAGAGAAACTGCACAGAATGCCCATCCAGTTATTCCTTGGAAGATATGTTTGGTTGATTTAGATATGATGATACACATGGCTAAACACGCCAGAAAACTAGGAGTTGAATCCTTTGATAAAGTTGCATTAACAGATCTTCTTACAGAAGGAGATAGGGTAGTAGGGGCTATAGGATTAGATTTATTGACAAATGAAACTATTGTATTTAAAGCTAAAAGTACTATTTTAGCATGTGGAAATCAATGCTGGAAGATAGTAGGAATGTGGAGTTCTTCTGGTGGAGATGGAATAGCAGCAGCCTATAGAGCTGGAGCTAAGATGAGAAATGCAGAATTTGGAAGTTTTGTTAATATGATGACATTATCTAGTAAAACTATTGCCTATGGAGCAGAAGATGCACTTACCAATGCAAAGGGAGAGCTTTGTACTGAAAGAGCAAATTTAGATCCAAGACTTAAATCTGTTGTAGGAGGAGTGGACTTAGGTGGTTTTCAATCAGTATTAATGCTTATGGATGTAAGAGAGGGAAAAGGACCTATTTATGAAGATACAGAAAAAAATCAATTGCCAGGTTCTTTTATAGGAAGGAATCTGTGTTGTTATGGTGGAACAGCAGATCCAGAATTTTATCGTCCTGTAGCTCAAAAATTCTGGGATAGATTATATTATAAAAATAGATTGGAAAGCTTTACTGATGATAATCCAATGAAAGAAGTTGTACCTGCAGTAGTTGGAGAACAAAGTCCACTTTATGTAGACCACAATATGGCTACTACATTAAAAGGATTATATGCCGCAGGAGATATTTGTGCTAATGGTAGTGCTTGGTCAGGAGCTGTTCCCACACCTCCAGGAAGAAACAGGGGTTCAGGTTTACTACATGCAGTATTTACATCCATAATAGCAGGGGAATCAGCAGCTAAATTTGCTAGTGAGAACACTTATGGTGAAATTGACCAAGAACAAGTTGCCAAACTTGAGAGGCGAATATATGAACCATTAGAAATAGAAGGAGACAGTTTTACTCCAGATGATATTGTTTGGGAGATAAAAAACGTAATGCAGCCTGTTGAATATTCAGGATACAAAGAAGAAGGCAGATTAAAAGAAGCATTAAATAGGGTTCTCAATGCTAAGGAAAAACTAAACAAAGTTAAGCCAAACACTAGGGATGGACACGGATTAATGGAAGTTAATGAATGTAAGAGCATTGTACTTTGTGCTGAAATGTTCTTTAGAGCTTCCATAGAAAGAAAAGAAAGTCGTGGCTGGCATATAAGAGAAGACTATAAGGATAGAGATGATGAGAACTTCCTAAAATGGATTATTATAGAAGATAATGGGGGAGAAATGAAGCTATCATTTGAGGACATACCTATTGATTCCTATAAATATAAACCGGAGCAAAAGGTATCTGAAGGCATTTAGAACTCAAATTAACTATGAGTAGTCAGCATGGTGTAAATAATTTCCCTGAACTTTGGATTAAATTAATCTACCTATAAAATAAAGGTTCTATAATAAATGTTGGGGTGGAAAATAATTTACCCTAACATTTATTTGTTCTAAAAAAAATGCACTCGTGAAATAAACCTGCTAAAATGTTAATTGGCTAAAAAAACATAGAAAGGAGGTTTATTCACAAGTGCAATCTAATTTTATCACACAATTATTAAATTTAAAAGGGGTTAAAGTAACTAAAATATCGCATGAGGATTCTTTCGTTAAAATCTACATTACTACTGATCCAAAAGAGCATATTTGCCCTGCTTGCTCTTCTAAAACTTCTAGAGTCCATGACTACAGAGAACAAATTATTAAGGATTTACCTATTCATAATAAAAATGTTTATCTCGTTCTTAAAAAACGTAGATATGTTTGCCCACATTGTAATAAAAGGTTTTATGAAACTTATGACTTCCTTCCTCGATATTATCGTATGACTAATAGATTAGCATTCTTTATCTGCCAACAACTTACTAAATTAATTAATATGACTTCTGTTGCTAAAATTGCTAATGTTTCTGTATCTACTGTAATGCGTATCTTTGAACTTGTTAATTATGATAGATTAACACTCCCTAAAGTTCTCTGTATTGATGAGTTTAGAGGTAATGCTGAAACAGGTAAATTTCAATGTATTCTTGTTGATGGAGAGAAAAAGAAGATCATAGATATTTTACCTGATAGAACTCAAAGTGAACTTATTAGATATTTTAAGCAAATACCAAGAAATGAAAGACTTAATGTCAAATTCTTCGTTTGTGACATGTGTAGACCTTATGTGGATTTAGCAAAAACATTCTTCCCTAATTCAGTAATTATCATTGATAAATATCATTTCATAAGACAGGTAACCTGGGCTATTGAGAATGTAAGGAAAAGATTACAGAAAAGTATGATTCCAAGTTTGAGAAAATACTATAAAAGAAGTAGAAAATTAATACTTACACGTTACTATAAATTAAAAGAAGAGGATAAAAAAGCTGTTGATTTAATGCTATTATACAATGATGATTTGCGTACAGCTCATATATTAAAAGAATGGTTTTATGAAATATGTCAAAGTGATGATTATTCTTATCAATGTAGTGAACTAATAAAATGGATTGAGAGTGCAGAATGCTCTGGAATAGCAGAATTTAAGAAGTGTGCCAATACCTATAAAAACTGGATAAATGAGATAAAGAATGCTTTTAGATATGGTTATACTAATGGACCAACTGAAGGATTTAACAATAAAATTAAGGTATTAAAGAGAATATCTTTTGGGATAAGGAATTTTAAGAGATTCCGAAATAGAATTATTCATTGTACAAACTAGAGGGGTCAAATTTACAAGTAAATAATATATGTGGAAAACCTATATTTTAGCTAGGTTTATTTAAGTGCGCTTAAAAACCAATATACTAGTACCTATATGTAAAAATGCTCTTAAATATAGTATTGGAGCAGGATCAAAATTGATCCTACCCCAACAATTGACAAAGAGCCGTTTAATTATGTAATATTAGGAGTAAGTCCGTAAGCCGTGTTCTGTTTCAATGGTCATCTATCTAAGGCCTATTGTTGCCAATAGGCTCATGCGACCTACCAGCGAACGATGGCGGGCCACCATCTTTTTATGTTCTAGCTTGGTCTTGCTCCGGATGGGGTTTACAGAGCCATTTAGTCGCCTAAATGCTGGTGAGCTCTTACCTCACCTTTCCACCCTTGCCAGATAGCCATTAGGCTATACTCACTACTTACCCAGTTTGAAAATTAAAACCGAGTAAGAGTTCTGGCGGTATATCTCTGTTGCACTTTCCTTAGGGTCGCCCCCACTGGACGTTATCCAGCATCCTGCCCTGCGGAGCACGGACTTTCCTCATGCATATAAATATGCACGCGACCATTCGACTTACTCCTAATTAATATAACACAGTTTAAGTACAAATTTCAATGGTTTTATTTACTTAGATTTACATAATATTCTACCACAGTGTTCGCAAAAAACAATTTCTCCTTTATTTAACCTATCGAGTAAAATTTTAGGAATAATCATATAGCATTTGTTGCATACTCCATTCTGAGCAAAAGAAATTCCACTGCCTTTAGTTTTTCTTATTGAATAATATTTTTCCAATAGGTCCTTGCTTATATTCCCTTCTATATTTGAAATTTCCTTTTTTTCATCATCAATTTTTATTTTTAGTTTTTCTTCTAATGCTTTAAGTTTGTCTTTTCGTTTAACTAAGGTATCTTTATATTTTCTTATTGATTCCTCTATTTCAGATATTTTCTTTTCTATGAGTTCTATATCGTTCATAAGGTTCAAAGTTTCAGTTTCCTTGTTATTAGCCATTTCTTTAAGCCTATCTTGCTCCCTACTTAAATATTCCAACTGTTTTATATCAGTAGTTTTTCCATCATAAAGATTCTTTTCTACTTCTCCAATTTTATAGTTGTATTCATCTAAAGCAATTTTACATGACCTCAAGCTCTTTTTCTTTTCTTCTCTTTTTAACCTAGCCTTCTCCAATTTATGTTCCATAACCTTTATCATTTTTTCTAAATCCTTTAATTTTAACTTTTCCTCTAATTCTGTTAATTCCTTTTCATAGGACTTCAATAAATCATTATGAGTTTCTAAACTATTTAACAAACTTAACTGTTCCATAACTTCGCCTCCTAAGGCTAATATACGCAATATGATGGACTGGGCTCTCTCCAAACTTCAACATATATACTGCCTTCTGTATTCTTTTCAAGGTATTCTTTAACAACGGGCAAAATAACCTTCTCTGTATGATAATGCCCTGCATCAACAATAGTTAACCCTAGTTCTGTACCATATTGGGCATCATGATACTTTATATCCCCAGTTATATAAATATCAGCACCTTTTTTATATGCATCTAAAATGAAGTCGCTGCCACTTCCTCCACAAACAGCAACTCTTTTCACTAATCTATTTAACTCTCCATAGACTATTAAGTGTTCTATATCTAACTTTCTCTTAACTAAATCCAAATAATCCTTTAAAACCTGTTCCTCAATATCACCTACCTTTCCATATCCTAATTCATCTTCATCTACAGACTCAAGTACCTGAACATTCTTTAATTCCAATAACCTTGCCAATTCATCATTTACGCCATTCTTAGCCCTGTCTAAATTTGTGTGAGCGCTGTATACTACTATATCTTTTTGTATTAGGTTGAATAGGAGTTTCTCTTTGCTAGTTTTCGTTGTAATGCTGGAAACAGGTCTAAACATTACAGGATGGTGGGTTATTATCATTTCAAAATCTTCTGCGACTGCTTTCTTATACACTTTTTCATCTAAGTCAAGGGATAGTAGAATTTTCTTTACTTCCTTTTCATCATTTCCCAATTGAAAACCTGTATTATCCCATTTATCTATTAGCTGAGGGGAAGCCCATTCATTCATCAATTTTATTATATCACTTGCTTTCAATTTCTTCTAATACCTCCTTATATGCGTCAATTTTAACTTTTACTTCTGCATGCCTATACTGTGATTTTTCTGTATTTCTGTCCTTAACTTCATCCATAATCTTTTCCAGTTCCTTTATTTTGAACTGAATGAATTCTTTTAACAAAGGATGATTTTTCTTGATTAATATAGGGCTTATCTCGTAATATATTTCTTTTTCAACATAATACTTACCCTTTTTAGCAAATATAATCTCATAATACTTGCCATCCTCTTTTACTAAATCCTCATCTATAATTTCGAAACTATTATTGATTAAGTATTCCCTTAATTCCTTTGCTGCAACCATTGGCTGTAATATGAAGTTTACAACGGAATCTGTTACTTCCTTATTTTTCTCTAAGATATCCCTAATAAGTAGTCCTCCCATTCCTGCAATTATTACAGTATCAACCTCAAAGGGTTTAATAACCTCTAACCCATCACCAAGTCTAGTATCCACCATGTGTTCAATATTCAGCGTTTTTATGTATCCTAATATCTTTTCTAGAGAACCCTTTGAAATGTCAGTACCTATTACTTTTTTTGATATATTATTTAAAACCAAATATGCTGGAATAAGCCCATGGTCTGTTCCTATATCAGCAACTATTGAATTTTTTGGTACAAAGTTTATAATAGCCATTAATCTATTTGAAAGTTTCATTTTTACCTCCCTTTCCTAGATATAATTAAAGATTCGCAAAAAGCGAATCTTTAATTATTCTAGAAAATCTTTAAGTTTTTTACTCCTACTTGGATGTCTTAATTTTCTCAAAGCCTTTGCTTCAATTTGTCTAATTCTTTCTCTTGTTACATCAAATTCTTTTCCTACTTCTTCCAACGTCCTAGCTCTTCCATCATCTAATCCAAATCTCAATCTAAGTACCTTTTGTTCTCTTGGTGTTAAAGTATCTAATACATCTATTAGTTGTTCCCTTAGCATTGTATAAGTAGCTGCTTCTGCTGGTGCCAATACATCATCATCTGGTATAAAATCTCCTAAATGGGAATCCTCTTCTTCTCCAATTGGAGTTTCCAAAGATACTGGTTCCTGTGCAATCTTCATTATTTCCCTTACCTTTTCTACTTCCATGCCCATTTCCTTAGCTATTTCTTCTGGTGACGGATCTCTGCCAAGCTCCTGAACTAATTGTCTTTGAAACCTTACTAATTTATTTATTGTTTCAACCATGTGAACGGGTATTCTTATGGTCCTTGCTTGATCTGCTATTGCTCTCGTAATTGCTTGACGAATCCACCATGTAGCATAGGTACTAAATTTGAACCCTTTTCTATAATCAAATTTTTCCACTGCTTTCATAAGGCCTAAATTTCCTTCTTGTATCAAATCAAGGAATAGCATTCCTCTTCCTACGTACCTTTTAGCAATGCTTACTACCAATCTTAAATTAGCTTCTGCAAGTTTCTTCTTTGCTTCTTCATCGCCTTCTTGCATTCTTTTAGCCAATTCTATTTCTTCTTCACTAGTTAATAGAGGTATTTTCCCAATCTCCTTTAGATACATTCTTACTGGGTCGTCTACTGCAACACCTTTAAGCATTGATAAGTCATCATCTTCATATTCTTCATCAAATTTATCTATTTTTTCCAAATCATCAATATTGGCGTCTTCCAACACTACATCATCATCATCTGTTTTATCGCCTACAACATCTATTCCAATATCCTCAAATAGTTGATAAACCTCCTCAATTTGGTCTGCATCTAGTTGAACATCATCAAGGGTTTCCATAATTTCATTATATGTCAAGAAACCATCCTTTTTACCTTTTTCAATTAACTTCTTAACAGATTCAATTGAAGCAATTTTTGATTTTCCATTGTCCTTATTAGCTTGATCCATGAAGTTACCTCCCTTCCTCATGTCTAATGAGGTTTAGTTCTTTATTCAAGTTGGTTAGTTCCATACACAATTGAAGAAATTCTTTTTCTTGAAGAGGATCTTTATCTTTAATCTTCTCCATTTCTTCAATTCGCTTTTTAATCCTGTTTCTTTCCTTTTCTAATCTGTTGGTTTTCAAGGTGATTATCAAATCCTTAATCATTTGATCGACATTTTCAGGTAAAAAGTCAATTGGTTCTTTTACTATCTTTTCAACTAATTCCATGTTGACATCAGGTAAATCCAATAATCTTTCAAAAAGGACATCTTCATCTAGAATTTCATCCTCTATATACAAATCTGTAATTATTCTCAAAATCTCTCTACATTCATGATTTTCAAAATCATTTAAAGTAATTTCCTTAATAGCTTTATTATAATATTCCTTATCAAAAATCATTAATCTAACTAGGTCTATTTCTGCCCTTAAATTAGCTGTAGGAGATACTTTTAGTGGAGGAACAGCTTTATATTCTTTACTCTTCTTCCACATGACTATATTATTATTTCCAAATACTTCCTTTTCTATTGCTTCCTTGGAAATATTCATTTCTCTAGCTATCTTATCAATATAAACATCTTTCTCTATAGGAGATTTCAATTCACTTATAACCTTTGCTATTTCCTTTGTAAATTTAATCTTCCCTTCTGTTTCATTGATGTTGTATTTTTTCTTATAGATAAGAATCTTATAATCCACATGGTTGTATGCTGAAGTTAATTTATTTTCAAAATCCTCCACAGAATTGGCCTTTATGAACTCATCAGGATCCTTAAATCCATCTAATATTACAATTTTGGGTTCTACATCCAATTTCCTAAGAATTTCTATGGCTTTTAATGTCGCTTTTATTCCAGCTTCATCTGTATCAAAACAGATATAAACATTTTGTCCATACCTTTTCAATAATCTAGCTTGCTGCTCAGTAAGAGCAGTCCCTAGGCTTGCAACTGCATAATTTATGCCATGATTAAATAATGAGATTACATCCATATAACCTTCCACTAAAACAATTCTCTTTCTATCTGAAAACTTGCTCACTAAGTTAAGTCCATATAAATTATTTCTTTTACTGAAAATATAAGTTTCATTGGAATTTAAGTATTTAGGCATGGAATTATCCAATACTCTTCCACCAAATCCTACAACTCTTCCTTTTATGTCTATAATTGGAAACATTATTCTGTTGCGAAATATGTCAAAAAATCCATCTCCAGTAGACCTTTTTGCTATTAAACCAACCTTTAAGATTTCTTCATCTTCATATCCTTGAGATTTTAGATAATTATATAGAGCATCCCATTCATCTAAAGCATAGCCTAAACCAAATTGTTTTATAACTTTGCTGCTGATTTTTCTATTATATAAATATTCCTGTGGCTTTTTATTTTTTGCCAAATTATTATAGAAAAACCTTGCAGCAATTCTGTTTATTTCATATCCTTTATTCTTTTCTTCTAAATACTTATTATCAACAGGTTTCTTTTCTTCCACATGAATACCTGACCTATCTGCTAAAAACTTAACAGCCTCTGGAAAAGATAGGTTTAGTCTTTTCATGATGAAGGTAATAACATCTCCTCCTTCACCGCATCCAAAGCAATGAAAAAGCTCCTTGGTTGGGGAAACAGTAAAGGAAGGGGTTTTTTCATGATGAAAAGGACATAAACCTACATAGTTGGATCCTGACCTCTTTAAAGGAACATATTCTGATATGACATCTACTATATCAGAGGCTTCCCTAACCTTTTCAATTATTTCTTCATTTATATAAAATGTCATATAATCACCCTAATATCACCTGCCATGTCAAAATAAAGTACCAACAAAATAATATATTCGACAAAAATTATAAAATTCCTTCTTTTTTTCTAATATTTTTGCCATGGCTTAGGAATAAAAATATTATAAAAAAGATTTATGATAAATCTATCGGTAGTTCCTGCAATGTAATCACAAATTATATCCTCTTTTGTAGCATCTATGTTTTTATAAATTTCCAAATGTTCTTTTGGTAAAGCATCTATATTCTTAAGATAATAGCTGTATAGCTGTTCAATTATATATTCAGATTTTGATTCTTCAGATTTTGCTCTTTTATTTAGATATACATTTTCAAACATAAAATCTCTTAAAATATTAGTAGCATTCCCTACTTCTTCACTCATAGTAATAGTATTTTTTTCCATACTATTGTAAATTATATCTAAAATCATATTATTTATTCTTTCCCCATGGCTTTTGCCCAAGATTTCAATTGCTTCTTTGGGCAAATCTTCATTTTTAATAATTCCAGCCCTTATGGCATCATCAATGTCATGATTTATATATGCAATCCTATCGGCGTATCTAACTACTTGTCCTTCTAAAGTTTGCGGAATTACATCTCCTGTATGATTCCTTATGCCATCTCTGACTTCATAGGTTAAATTTAATCCTCTTTTATTGCCTCTTTGTTCTAAAAAGTCCACTATCCTAACAGATTGCTCGTTATGTTTAAAACCTTTTGGATTCAAATTATTAAGTACCCTTTCGCCAGTATGTCCAAAAGGAGTATGTCCTAAATCATGACCTAAAGCGATAGCTTCAACCAAGTCTTCATTTAACCTAAGAGCCCTAGCCAATGTTCTTGCTATTTGTGCTACTTCTAAGGTATGTGTAAGCCTTGTCCTATAATGGTCACCTTCTGGTGCTATGAAGACCTGTGTCTTGTGTTTAAGCCTTCGAAATGCTTTTGAATGTATGATTCTATCTCTATCCCTTTGAAAATCTGTTCTTACGCTGCATTTTTCTTCAGGGAACATTCTTCCTTTTGAATTTTGACTTAATGCTGCATAAGGTGATAAAAGTCTTTTTTCTAATTCTTCAGTTCTTATTCTTATATTCATATATTACCCCTTCTCAGTAGGATAAAGTATAAATAAATATTATTTTGTCAATATCATCTCCACTATTGCCTATATTATATATATACAACACAATTTCTATTAATCCTTCTTTTTGATTTAAGTTTTTTTCTACAAAAGAAAAAGAAGTGCTAAGATTAACACTTCTATTCGAAGACCTTATCTCCGAAATTTTCTTTTAAATGTTCTATGATTATTGCTGCAGTTTCCTCTATTGCCTTATCAGATACATCTATTATTAAGCATCCGATTTTTTTCATAATCTCTTTGGAGTACTCCAACTCCATTTTAATTCTATCTATATTAGCATAGTTAGCATTGTCATCTAATCCTAATGCTTTTAAGCGTTCCTGCCTAATCTTATTAAGCTTAATAGGATTTGCTATTAATCCTATTACCCTTCTTCTGTCCTTTTCAAACAGTTCTTTTGGGGGTGGTACTTCAGGAACTAAAGGTACATTGGCAACTTTATAATTCTTATGTGCCAAATACATACTTAGTGGGGTCTTTGAAGTTCTAGAAATTCCAACCAATACTACATTTGACTTGATTATACCTCTTGGATCCTTACCATCATCATATTTAACTGCAAATTCTACAGCTTCAACTTTTCTAAAATAATTTTCATCCAGCTTTCTTATTAACCCAGACTCCCTCTTAGGTGGGAACTGTAATACTGACGATATGGCTTCTAAAGCTGGAGTCATCAAATCCACTGTTGGAATGTTATATTGTTTTCCCAACTCTTCTATAAAATTCTTTAATCTCTCTATGACAACAGTGAAAAAAACCACACTGGGTTCTTTCTTGGCTTCATTAAAGACTTCTATAATCTGTTCTTCTTCAGTAACAAAAGGAACCCTTCTAACATCAAACTTGCTGTGATTAAACTGGCTTAAAGCAGCTCTAGCTAATAACTCACCAGTTTCACCTACTGAATCTGATAACACATATACTGTTAAAGAGTTTGCCACTATTTCACCCCCTTTATTCGCCTTTCCCTAGTTCAACAAACAATCTAGTAATGGTTGTCTTAGTAACTCTTCCAATTACCTTGTAGCCTTTACCTTTTTCTTCTTCAACAACAGGTAAACTGTCTATTTCATGATCAATTAATTTCATAGCTGCTTCCAATACATTATCGTCGTCCTTAACAAATATAACATTGGGCATTCTGGTCATTATCATTCCTATTGGCATTTTATTTAAATCCATGCCACCTAATGCGGATTTGATAAAATCCTTCCTTGAGACTACGCCAGATAAATAGCCATTATTTGTAACAAATATTGACCCAACATCTTCCAAAAACATTAATACAATGGAATCATAGATGCTTGTTGCTTCATCTACAACAACAGGTACAGATTTAACATCGGATACTTTTATACTCCTTATTCTTTCTGATATATATGATAGATGTGTCTTCCCAGTATAAAAATATCCCACCTTTGGCCTAGCATCTAAAATGCCAGCCATGGTTAAAATAGCCAAATCAGGACGAAGAGTTGCCCTAGTTAGGTTTAACTTGTTTGCTATAGCCTCTGATGTGATGGGTTGATATTTTTTTACTATTTCTATAATTTTTTCTTGCCTCTCATTGAGTTGAATAGTTAACTCCCCCTAACATTTAGGCTTTTACTAACTAGCATCTGCTTTGTTTACAATTTTGGACAAATCGCAAATTCTAATCATCATATTGTATATCTTCCTAAGGAGACCTAGCCTATTGTTTCTTATCTTTTCATCTTCTACCATTACCATTACTTTATCAAAGAAATTGTCTATTGGGTCCTTCAATACAACTAAATTGTCTAAGGCCTTATCATATTCTTTCTTGCTAATTAAGCTATTTATCTTTTCTTCAACACTATAGAAGGCTTCAAATAACTCAAGTTCCTTTTCTTCAGTCAAAAGGTCTCTTTGCACTTCATCAGAAACAGCCTTTTCTGCCAAATTTGCAACTCTGTTAAATGCAGTAAGTACCTCATTAAGACCTTCTCTTTTCAACCATTCATTAATCTTGTTTGCCCTTATTTTCATGTCATAGATATCATCAATGTTTGAAGCCAATACTGCATCTACAATATCATATCTAATGCCCATATCTATGAACATATTTCTAATTCTGCCCTTAAAGAACTCTTCTATTTCTTCCTTTACTTTATCGTAATCGAAAGCAAGTCCATTAACTTCTACATAGATATAAAGGGCATTTTCTATTAGTTCCTTTATAGAAATGTTTAATTTTTTGTCTATTATTATATTAATAATCCCCAATGCTTGCCTTCTCAATCCAAATGGGTCTTGTGAGCCAGTTGGATGTATTCCTATGGCAAATAAGCCTGCAATTGAATCCATTTTGTCAGCAATACTTAAAACTGACCCAGCAGTAGTTGTTGGCAATGCATCCCCAGAGAATCTTGGCAAATATTGTTCGAATATTGCTAAACTTACAATCTCATTTTCTCCAGATTTCCTTGCATATTCCATACCCATTTTGCCTTGCAACTCTGTAAATTCAGTTACCATTTTAGTTGTCAAATCAGCCTTGCAAAGATACCCTGCTCTTTCTATATTTCTTTGGGTTTCTTCTCCAACTTCTAAGTATTCACCAATTTTCATTGCCAATTTTTGTACCCTTATGGTTTTTTCATAAAGAGTACCTAATTTTTCTTGGAATGTCATCTTTTGAAGTTCTTCTACATAGGATTCTAATGGTTTTTGTATATCTTCTAAATAGAAGAACTTAGCATCTTCAAGCCTTGCACCCAAAACCTTTTCATTACCTTTTATAACAGTCTCTATATGATCTTTATTTCCGTTCCTAACAGTAATAAAATATGGCAATAATCTATTTTTGTCATCAAAAACAGGGAAAAATCTTAGATGTTCTTTCATTGGAGTTATTACAACATCTGGAGGAAGTGTTAAATACTCTTCCTTAATTTTCCCTATAATTGGTGTTGGATACTCAACTATATTTGTAACCTCATCTAATAGTGCATCATCTTTAAGAATATTGCCTCCTCTTTCTTTAGCTAACTTTTCGGAACCATATTTGATTATTTCTTTTCTTTCTTCTTGGTCCACTATTACATAGTTCTTTCTCAAAAGTTCAACATAGTTATCAACTTTATCTATTACAATATTGCCACTGCCTAAGAACCTGTGTCCCTTAGTCACATTGGAAACTTGAATCCCTTCCAAATCAAATGGAACAACCTTATCATCTAAAAGCGACACTATCCACCTTATTGGCCTTGCAAATCTTAAATTCTTTCCTCCCCATTTCATTGATTTAGGGAAGTTTATATTTTTTATAACCTTAGGCATATTTTCACTTATTATCTCTTCAATGTTCTTGCCTTTTTTCATCTTCTTTGCAAATACATATTCTACACCATTATATTCATCAACAAATATTGATGATATGTCAACACCTTGCCCCTTCATAAATCCTAATAGGGCTTTTGTTGGACTGCCATTTTCATCATAAGCTATCTTTTTAGCAGGCCCTTTTACTGTTTCTTCTACATCTTCTTGTTTTTCATCTAGCCCTTCTACAATAACAGTCAATCTTCTTGGAGTTGAATAAGCATTTATCTTATCATACTTTATTCTTTCTTCATTAAGTACATTTGCAGTGTTTTCTCTCAATTGATTTAATGCATCTGAGATGAACCTAGCTGGTAATTCTTCTACTCCTATTTCTAGCAAATATTTTTTACTCATTATTAACCCTCCCTTTTAATAGAGGATAGTCCATTTCCTTGCGTTGTTCCAAATATTTTACTGCAACTAGCTTTGCAAGATGCCTTACTCGACCAATATAATTAGTTCTTTCTGATACTGATATTGCTCCTCTTGCATCTAGTATATTGAAAGTATGTGAACATTTTAAAACATAGTCATAACTTGGTAAAACAAGGCCATACTCTAAATTCTTCTTTACTTCTTCTTCATAGGTATTAAATAATCCCTTTAATACATCAATATCAGCTTTTTCAAAACTATATACTGAATGTTCATATTCTGCCTTTTTGAATATATCTGCATATTTTATGTCTTTATTCCATTTAACATCAAATACATTGTCTACATCCTGTAAGTACATAGCAATTCTTTCAAGTCCATAAGTTATTTCTGCAGATTCTATATCACAGTTTATGCTTCCAACTTGTTGGAAATATGTGAATTGGGTTATTTCCATACCATCAAGCCATACTTCCCAACCTAATCCCCAAGCACCTAAAGTTGGGGCTTCCCAGTTATCTTCAACAAACCTTATATCATGTTGCAATGGATCTATCCCTATTGCCCTTAAACTATCGAGATACAAGTCTTGAACATCATCTGGGGAGGGTTTCAAAATTACTTGTAATTGATGGTGTTGATAAAGCCTGTGTGGATTTTCTCCGTATCTAGCATCTGCAGGGCGCCTTGAAGGTTCTACATAAACTACCTTCCATGGTTCAGGCCCCAATGCTTTAAGAAAAGTATATGGGCTCATAGTTCCTGCGCCTTTTTCTATATCATAAGGTTCCAATATTACACAACCTTTATTTCCCCAATACTCCAATAACTTCAGCATTAAATCCTGAAAATACATACAATAACCTCCTTATTCAATTGAATAACAAAAAAACCTACTCATCCCCATAGGGACGAAAGGTTAACTTCCGCGGTTCCACCCTATTTAACACCAGATTCGGTGTTCACTCAACAAAAAATACTCAGAAGTTCCTTTCATCAACTGCAATTATATCTAGTTCCCACCATCCTAGACTCTCTTGAATAATTACAATTGACATTCCTTCCTCATCGTAGGATATGTATATTTTACGAGTAATAATTTAACAAAAAAAGTTTTCATTGTCAAGTTTAAGAAGACTCCAATGTCTTGATGAAATTCAGGGTATTAAGCTTATTTCTGTCAATATTGTAGAGAATGTGCTGTACAGTAATGCTGTGAATCATTTTAATACAGTCACTCGGAAGTTTAACTTTCTCAATCTTATCCAAGGGGATGTATAACAATTCATTCATTCCTTTATACAGTTTACTATCTAAATAGATACTAGAAGAATCTAAATCAAAACAGTTAGAACAAATTATTCCTCCTTCCTTTGGACTGTATCTAATATTTTTAACATCTTTGTTCCCACATATAACACATCTTTCAAGATAAGGCCTATATCCTAAAAAGGATATGAATTTTAGCTCATAAGCTGTTATAAATTTCAAGAAATCCCCATCCATGTTAGATAAAAGCTGTAATCCTTTTAATAGCAGCATAAAAATCTTAGGATTTTCCTGGCCTTCTTCCATTGACTTCTCTATTAGCTCTAACATATACTGGCCATAAACAACCCGCTCTATTTTTTCCCTAATGGGATAGAAGGAGTCAATTATATCAGCTTGATTTATATAATAGAAGTTCTTTCCCTTAAATAACTGATATTCATTATAGGAAAATGGCTGGGTGTTGGCTATTATCCTAGATTTAGGTCTATAGGCACCCCTTGCCATTGCAGTAATTTTGCCATACTTCTTTGTATAGATGCTTAATATTTTGCTCGTATCCTTATATCTCATTTCTTTTATAACAATTCCCTCTGTCTTAAGCATACATATCCCCTAATCACTTATATCCAAAATATCTGACTTTGCTTTCTATATCTCTCCAATTCCTTTCTACCTTTACCCAAAGCTGTAAATTCACTTTGCTGCCTAAAAGTGCTTCAATCTCCATTCTTGCACTTTGTCCAATTGTCTTTAACATAGATCCTTTTTTGCCAATTACAATTGCCTTATGGGATTCCTTTTCACAGTAAATATTGGCATATACATCTATAATGTCCTTATCTTCCCTTTTCTTAATGCTTTCTATTTCCACTACTATTCCATGAGGTACTTCTTCATCTAAGTTCAAAAGTGCTTTTTCCCTGATTATCTCTGCTATAATAAACCTTTCAGGCTGGTCAGTTATCATGTCATCAGGGAAATATTTAGGCCCCTCAGGTAAAAGTTCCTTTAGTACTTCTATATATTTATTGATATTCTCGTTGTTGAGAGCAGAAATCGGAATTATTTCATCAAATAGGTCAAAGCTTTCATACCTATCAATTAAATAAGATACTTTCTTATCATCTAGTTTATCAATTTTGTTTATCAATAATACAATAGGTGTTGAGATTTTTCTCAAATCTTCTATTATTTTGCTGTCCATTGTACCAATTTCTAAGCTGTCATCTACCATAAATGTAACTATATCTACTTCATCTAAGGTACTCTTTGACACCTGTAACATATATTCGCCTAATTTATTTCTAGGATTTTGTATCCCAGGTGTATCGAGGAATATGATTTGGCAGCTTTCTTCTGTATATATCATCTGAATTTTATTCCTAGTGGTTTGAGGTTTGTCAGATACTATGGATATTTTTTCCCCTATTATCCTGTTAAGAAGAGTTGATTTTCCCACATTTGGCCTTCCGATAATTGTTACGAATCCTGATTTGAACATTATTTCCCCTCCTTATTATTTACCAAATCTTCTGGACCAAAACTGTGGGGTAGTAAATCTTCTAATTTATATTCCTTATAATCATCTTCAGAATTAGCAACAATTATTGTAGCATCTTTTCCAAATTCCCTAATTACTTGCCTGCAAACTCCACATGGGAAAGTATAATCACTGTCGCCTACTACTGCTATTGCCTTTATTTTTCTATGCCCTTCAGAAACAGCTTTAAATATAGCTGTCCTTTCAGCACATAAAGTTGGCGAATAAGATGAAATTTCAATATTGCATCCTGTGAAAACCTCACCATCTTCAGTAATCAAAGCTGCTCCTACACGGAATTTAGAATATGGCACATAAGCTCTTTCTCTAGCTTCCAATGCCTTTTTAATTAATTCTCTTTTGTCCATAATAACCTCCTTCTTTTATTACAGACTAGTTTTTAATGTTATTCAATAATAATTTCTGTTTTTGGCTCTACTACCTGAATCCAGGTTACGCCAGGATTTAATACTATTTCATTTCCATTTAAATCATAAAATAATGTTTTTGCTTCCCTAGATTTTTTTACCCATTTTACATCAATAACTTTACCATTAGTTATATATTTCCCATTTCCTTCTCCAACTAACTGAATATCAAGTCTTCCTTCCTTATCTATAACTTTAGTTTTTGCTTCTTGAATAATAATATTTTTAGCAATTATTGGGCTTTCATCTGTTTCATCTATATGTAGCTTTCCGTCTTTATATCTTGTATAGATTTTTTTCTCCATATCATAAACATATTCAGTATTATTATCTTTTCTATAGTTAATTAATACTCTGCTGGCATTTCCACCTTCAATATCGGTATCGTCTTCATGGAATTTAAAGGGGGTAAATTCACCTGTTAATCTATACTTCCTCTCTGCCTGTGTTTGCCTAATTACTTCCATGCTTGAATACAGATTATGGGGCATCTTTTTATGTGATTCCCTCCAAAATACTTTGTTTGAGCTAGTCAATCCATCTATATCAGCAATTTTCAGCTCCTTTATATCCTTCATAGCTTGATTGCTTCCGCCAACCCTTACATAAACAGCATCATATTCTAAAACTGTAGTTACAAAATAAGGCCTTGAACTCCTTATTGGTCCAATTAATGGAGGATCGTTTATTAAATAAATACCCATATATCTTGTATAAGGGGCTTCTACCAAAAATTCATAGACTATTTCAGCATCTTTAAGTCCCGCTTGCCATCTAGCTTTAGGATGATTATCAAACATAACTGCTACAGGCCTTCGGTTCACCTTTTCTTCTTCAGCATAAATCCCACTTAATGGTGAAGGAATCCCAACCTTTTCAGGGAGTTCCTCTTTGACTTCTTCTTCAGCTATTTCCTCCTCATCCACAACAGCTGGTTCCTCTACAATTACAGGTTCATCAGTATTATTCTTTTTACAGCTTGTAGTTAATACTGCCAAAACTAAAACTGCCAATAATATTTTAATCTTCAGTTTCATAAATTTCCCCCTTATCCTATGATTTTAAATATAATTATTCCTACAAGAATTCCTATTATTGCTCCGAAGAAAACCTCTATAAAAGAATGAATCTTGCCCTCAATCCTGCTTTCTCCAACTAAAATTGCCAAAGCAAAAGTCAAAGTAGTAACCAACACGTTCTTTGCCAGTAAAGATACTATAGTAGCTATACAGAAGGCCACTGATGAATGACCGCTAACAACTCCCCCCTGAAAATGGGTGCCTTTCCCCTTATAGAAAAGGGCTTTTAATCCTACTGTTAAAAGTATTACCACTATTAAAGCTACAAAGGTTAAATGGGTAGATGAAGTTGTTATTTTATTCAACAATAAATCACCATAAAAACTAATCCTATCAAAGAATAGCAAATATCCTACTACTACGGAGTTTATGGCTGCAATAAGGACTGCTCCTGCTGATATATCCTTTGCCAGTTTTGCCAGAGGATGTTGTTTATGGGTAACTAAATCTACGACCTTTTCTATGGCAGTATTAAATAACTCCGCCACAATTACCAGGGATATGGCAAAGAAAAGGGTCAATAGTTCTAGCCTTGAAAAATCAAAGAACAAGCTGAATATAACAACTACTATTGCAATAATATAGTGAATCTTCATATTCCTTTCAGTTTTAAGTGCTGATATAATGCCATTTACAGCATAATTAAAACTGTCAATCAAGGATTTCTTCATGCCTATTCCCCTTTTAAATTTTTAAATATCCCTAACCTTTTCATTACTTCCTTTTCCTTTTGTCGCATAACCAACCTATCCTCGTCAGTTTCATGGTCATATCCTAATAAGTGCAACATGGAATGGGCAGTAAGATATGAAATTTCCCTTTCTAAAGAATGTCCAAAATCTTGAGATTGCTCTAAAGCCTTTTCAAGTGATATAACAATATCACCAAGAGGCTTTAGTTCCCCAGGGAAGATATCATCTCCTAATGGAAAAGATAATACATCTGTCTCCCTGTCTATTCCTCTATATTGCCTATTTAATTCTCTTATTTCTTCGTTGTCAACAAAAGATACGCTAATCTCACAATCCAAAGATTCTCCTTCTAACAATAAGACCTCTCTACATGTTTTTTCAATTAATTCATAGATGCTGTTATCTACTTCTACCTTATTTTGTCTGTTATCTATATAAATTTCCATATTTAAACCTCCGACTTTTCTTCTATTTTTGGATATTCAATCCTATCATGGTAAATTCCCGTTAAAACTTTAATAAAGGAATTTGCTATGATGTCAATCTCTTTTAATGTTATATCACTTTCATCTAGCTGTCCATCTCTTAGTTTCCCTTTTACTACTTTCTTTACCATTTCTTCAATTTTCTCTTTGCTTATATCCTTCATGCTTCTAACTGCTGCCTCAGAAGAATCAGCAAGCATTACAATTGCAGCTTCCTTTGATTGTGGCTTTTTATTTTTATACCTAAATTCATCCTCTGAAATTTCAATATCTTTATTTATTTCTTTTGCCTTATGGTAAAAATATGCCACCAAAGTATTTCCATGGTGTTGTTCGATAATATCCAATATTTCCTTAGGTAGTTTATTTTCTTTTCCTAAAGTTACTCCATCAGAAGTATGGGAAGTAATAATGGCAGTGCTTTGTAATGGCTGTAATTTATCATGGGGATTTTCCATGCCAAATTGATTTTCTGAAAAATAAAAAGGTCTCATAAGCTTACCAATATCGTGATAATAAGCCCCAACTCTTGCAAGAAGCGGATTGGCAGATATGGACTCTGCTGCAGATTCAGCCAAGTTTCCTACTAAAATGCTGTGATGGTATGTTCCAGGAGCTTCTAATAGCAACCTCTTTAACAGAGGCTGATTTGGATTAGATAGTTCTAAAAGCTTCATAGTTGTTAAAACAGAAAATACATTTTCCCAAATAGGTAAAGTTCCCAAAGCTAAAACTGAAGATATTACTCCATTTAAAAAACTGTAAAGCCCTTGAGAAAATGAATCTAGTGCCCCAACGTTTAAAGCCATTCCATAGGAAGCTAAGCTTAAAACATTAACAATTCCCATTACTAAGCCATTTATTAAAATATTATATCTCTGATCTTGTTTAATTGCCAGTAAAGAAGCAATACTGCCAGATATAATATACATAGTAGTTATACTTCCATCTAACTTTAATAAAAATCCTAAATAGAAAGATAGAAATATATTTACCACAAAGCCTAATCTCGGATCCACTAATATGGATATTAGAAGTGCAGTAGTACCTATGGGCATTATATATGGCGAAATCTTATATAGCTCTTTGCTTATAAATATAACTGCTATAGTAACTATCAAGACAATTAAAAACATGTTATTATTTAATATATCCTTATTGTAGTAATAAATATAGCCAATAATTATAAATATTATTAATGAGATTAAGATAATTATTCCTAATATGGTCTTTACTGGTATTTTGTTATCTTCTCTTAAAAGTCCCGATTCCTTTATTAAATACAACTCTCTTTCACCAATTATTGAGCCATGAGGTGCTATAATTTCATTTTCCTTAAGGATAACTGTTTCAACGCTTTCTGCAGCTTCCTTTTTCAACCTTTCCGTTTCTGCTGTATCTATAAATTCATTGGGCTCAATAGTAGCCAACATCAATGCTAAACCCAACCTTTTCTCACCATCTGTCATATCAAGGGATTCAAAGGTACTCTTTAAGTTGTTTTTCTCATATTCAAGTTCTGATTCTCTTATTCCACTGCCCATAATCTGATTTATTAAGTCAAATAAATTGTTTTCAAAATTGTTAAGATTTTTATAGTCCATCCTTAATGCTATTAATACATCATCTCTTGTTAGCCCTAAACTTTGATTTTCCATCAACTGTTCAGCTTTTTTAGTTAGGCTTAAATTTTCAATAGCTTTTATATCCCTAACAGTATCCAAAAAATCCTTAATCTTATTTTTCATATTCATCTGTACAGATGGATAAATTCTGTATTTTGGCTCTACTTTATCTGATGCTTCTTTTTTCAATTTTTCAGTAGTATAAATATCCTCTAAATCTTTTGTTGCCCTAATATCAAAAGGGGCCACATCTCCTACACTTAACTCCAACTTGTCCGTTTCAATTTTATAAATAGTTATAAAAAAAAGGGCTGCTGTAAAAATTACAAGCAATAACCCATTATATAATCTTCTATTTTTTTTCAAAAAACTATCACTTTTATTATCTTTATTGGCCATCGACATCCTCCCCATATTAACGTTGAGAACTTTCATACTTATCGTAGGCTTCTATTATCCTTTGAACCAATGGATGTCTTACTATGTCCTGTTTTGTAAGATATATAAAATCAATGCCCTTTACATTATCAAGTATTTTTGTAATAGTCTTTAATCCAGATTCCTTTCCTTTAGATAAGTCAATTTGAGTAATATCGCCTGTAATAATCGCTTTAGAGCCAAAACCCAATCTGGTTAAAAACATCTTCATTTGTTCGTTTGTTGTATTTTGAGCTTCATCTAGGATAATATAAGAAGAATCCAAGGTTCTTCCTCTCATATATGCTAAAGGTGCTACTTCTATTAGCCCTTTTTCAACATACTTACTGTAGCTTTCCGCTCCAAGGATATCAAACAAGGCATCGTAAATAGGTCTTAAATATGGATCAACTTTCTCTTGCAAATCCCCAGGCAAAAATCCCAAGCTTTCTCCTGCTTCCACTGCTGGCCTTGTAAGTATTATTCTGTTAACTTCTTTATTTTTTAGAGCTTGAACTGCCATGGCCATAGCCAAATAAGTCTTACCTGTACCAGCAGGTCCAATGCAAAAGACGATGTCGTTTTTTCTAATGGCATCCAAATATCTTTTTTGTCCTATAGTCTTTGGCTTTATACTCTTACCAGAAGCTGTAATACATACAACTTCATTTAGAAGTTCCTTTACATATTCTTCCTTCCCTTCTAACAACAACTGTATTGAGTATCTTAAATCCTGTTTGTCTAACCTTTTTTGCTTTTTTATGATTTCAATTAGATTGTAAATTAATTTTTTTCCTAACTCTACAGCTATTTCATCTCCGTAGAGCCTAATTTCTCCATCCCTGATTTGGATATCTACGCCTAATTCTTCCCTTATAATATTGATATTTTCATCAAAAGCACCAAAGATTTCCCTAATTATTTGAGAATCATCAATAATTATAGAATTGTCATGCACGCTGTTTTGCAAACCTAATCCTCCCTATTATTTATAATTTGTTTTTTCCCAATGTCTTCAATGGTTTCTACAATAACTTGGGTTGTTAGGATATTGCCATCTATTTGATGCCTTATGTTCTTTGACTGTATCTGAGCATCAGGTGGCAATTCCTTATTGATTTCCTTTGTAGCAGCAATTTGATTTGCGTTTTTTAAGTAGTCTATGTTCTGCTTAATTTCTTCAAGTTCAACTTCTCTATATTCATAATTTACTATTTTTATAGGAAAATCAATATTATATTTTTCTAAATTAATAAGGCTTTTCTCTTCTACAACTTCCTTATAATTATCAAAGGGAACCCTGCCCTTCATAAATTTAATCCCCATATCGCCAATTTTAATTCCTTTTTGAGTATAAACTCTGCCTGTGAATTTCTCTACAGTTTTTACTATTGGTTCCCTTATGACGCTACTGTATCTCGTAAGTGCCAATACCTCTCCTTCAGCATGAACTAACAATGGTTCTCCGCTTAAATAATTGGTAATTATGCCAGAAATAAGTATATCTCCTGGACTTACTATTTCTCCCTTTTCAACAACTGCCTTCCCATTTTTTGCAACAACTTTTACGATTACTCCTTTCTTCTTTGCTACTATATGACAGGGATAATCCTTATTTACCTTTTCTGGAGGTAAATCCTGTTCTTTTATTTCAACTGTCAATTTTGTTCCCTTTATATTCACAGAAACAAAGGAAAAATAATCATACTTTTCCAATAATTTGTCTTCTATTAGTTCCTTATCTATCGTATATTTTATCTTTCCAATACTAACATTATTATCATTTAAAAAGGAAATTATTTCTTCTGTTGGAGTTTGTTCATTTCCTATTATTTCAATTTTCCAAACAATAGATGAAAGGAAAAAAATAATTGCCCAAAACAATAAAAAACCTGCTGCCCACATCTTTCTTTCTTTTAGTTTTGACATCAAAAAAGGAAAACCAGTTTTTCCAACTATTTCTACCCTACATCCAACTTTCTTTACAATCTTTTTTAATTCCTTGAAGCCTTTTGTAGTAGACTTCATCTCTAGTACAACATTGTTAATCCTTTTAACATCCCACAGATAAATATCGTAACTGGCAGCCAAGTTTAACAATCTCTCAAGTGTAAGCCCTTCAACTCTAATAATAACATATCCTTTAAAATAATTCCATATCTTTATTGCTAGCATACCAACACTCCCTAGCTTATTATTTCTATGTTTTCAATTTTCCCAACAACTATTATTTCTTCAGAAAGTATTGTCTTAATTTCCAAATTTTCCCCTGTAATCTTAAACACTCCGATTTTTGTATTAATTCTTACATTATTGCTGGAATACTCTATAATTCCCTTGTGATTTAACAAAGAGGCTTCCCTATCCCCAATCATTGTTAATTTGGGAAAATCCATTATTATATCTCTCGGTAGCTCTAAAGCTTCGGAGATGTTATTCTTCAAATTCTCTATCTTTTTTTTCATCTAAACCCCTCCAATAAATTCTATGCCCCTTGAATATGGACTATACCAATGAAAAAAGCCTGTGATAATCACAGGCTTCTTCTTTGATTTTGTAGGCATCTCGGACCTGACAAAATTTCGGAAAAAATTATTCCTTTAACAAGGTCTCTCTTAAATTTTTCCTTTTTATTCTTTAGTGTAATATCCCTTTTGTCATCATTTTTGCTTAGTTCTAAGTTTTCTAATGGACTACTTCCGATCTCACTAGAAACTGTAATCTCTTTATTATCTCTTACCTTTACTGCAGCAGTAACTTGATGTTTAACTTCAGCTTTTTGGCTGTTTGCTTGCCCTTGTATAGATTTTTTATTGTATCTTTCCCTTTCTCTTTTTATTTCTTCCTCTAAAATCTTCCTTAAATCTGTAACTGGTCTTGGGTTAACTGTATCAGTAGTAGTTTTCCTTAATTCTCTGCGTCTTTTTTCCATTTCCTTTTCTATATTCTTCTTGTCTCTGAGGGATTTTACTACTAGATTAGCCACTGCTACGACTATTAGGAAAATTAAAGATTCAGACATAAAATCCCTCCCTATTCATCTTTCTTATCTTCATCTACTATCTTTGATATAGCGGACCTCATATCTGTATCTGCAAGGATATTTTTCATATTGTAATAATCCATTACACCTATTTTACCTTCTCTTAAAGCTTGAGCCAATGCCAATGGAACTTCAGCCTCTGCTTCTACTACTTTTGCCTTCATGGCTTGAACTTCTGCTCTCATTTCTTGTTCTCTAGCCACTGCCATTGCTCTTCTTTCTTCAGCTTTAGCTTCAGCAATTTTCTTGTCTGCTTCAGCTTGATCCATCATCAATTTAGCTCCTATGTTTCTTCCTACATCAACATCAGCAATATCTATGGATAGAATTTCATAAGCAGTTCCCGAATCTAGCCCTTTATCCAATACAGTCTTAGAAATGCTGTCTGGATTTTCCAAAACATATTTGTGAGATTCTGAACTACCTACTGTAGTTACTATACCTTCACCTACTCTGGCAATTATTGTTTCTTCTCCTGCTCCTCCAACTAACCTGTCAATATTGGCCCTTACAGTAACTCTTGCTTTGACAATGACTTCAATACCATCTTTAGCAACTGCTGCTATTTGAGGAGTTTCTATAACCTTTGGATTAACAGAAACTTGCACAGCTTCCAATACATTTCTACCAGCCAAATCTATGGCAGCCGCTCTCTCAAATACTAAAGGTATATTTGCCCTTTGAGCAG
The DNA here is from genome assembly GCA_036562765.1 of Tissierellaceae bacterium. Classification (GTDB taxonomy): domain Bacteria; phylum Bacillota; class Clostridia; order Tissierellales; family Tissierellaceae; genus JAAYFT01. Next base: position 25,941 of record DATCJO010000123.1, read on the forward strand.
CAATTAACGCATCAACCAAAGTATTTACGTTTCCACCAGCTAAATAATGGGCTTCTAGCTCATTAATCTTAAGTTCTAATCCTGCTTTAGTTGCTTTAATCATTGGATTAACAATCCTAGATGGTGGAACTCTTCTAAGCCTCATACCTATTAATGTACCTAATGAAATCTTTACACCTGAAAAATATGCTGTTACCCACAATCCAACAGGTATAAAGGTAAAGAAAAGAATTATAAATATTATTATTAAAAAAGCTAATAAGAATGGTACAAAAAATGTCATCTTACAACCTCCTCACAAATATTTTTGAACCTTCAACCCTTATTACTTTAACTGGTACATCTTTTGGAATAAAGCTTCCGTCCGATAATGCATCAAGTTTTACTCCATCTATTTCAATAAACCCAGCAGGGCGAAGTTCTGTAATAGATTTTCCCTCTTTATTTAAATATTCAACTGGGGAGCTGGCACTTAAATAACCCTTTTCATCCTTTTCTGACGCATCGAGTACTATTTTACTAATTAGTTTGCTCTTATATCCCATTTTAATGAGGATGATAACAACTATTGCTGTAATAATAATAGCGATGCTCAAAGAAAGGAATGCAATTTTTAAAGAATCCATTGCAAGAATTATTCCTACCAACACTAATATTATTCCACTGATTCCAGGAAGGCCAAAACCAGGTACCATGGCTTCTATAATTAATAAAATAAGGCCAGTCACAAACAATATTAAAGATGTCCAGTTGGAATTGCCAGCAAGGATATTTCCACCAAAATATAGGCCAAAACTAATAATGCTTATTGTACCACCTATTCCAAATCCAGGAGTTAAAAACTCAATTACTAAGCCTATAAAACCTACAGTCAATAAAAATGTACTTACATAAGGACTTGAAATATATTTTGCCAATTTTACCTGCAAATTTTCTTCAACAACTTTGATATTTGGATTTTTTATACCAAAAGAATCTAATATTTCCTCATAACTATTAGCTGTTAAATCTGCTATGCCATATTTTATTGCTTCAGCAGAAGTCAAATTAACTAATTTCCCTTTACTAGTTAATCCTTCTATTACAATGTCTTTGTCTGCCATAGCTTCAACTATCAGTGGGTCTCTGTTTCTATACTGTGCAGTATCCCTAAGCATGCTTCTCCACATAGAAAGGACTTTTTCTGTATTTGGTATAGGTTCTGCTGAGCCAATGGTTGCAGAGCTGGACACCACAACCTTTTCTGATGCTATGGTAATAAGCACACCTGCAGACTCGGCTTTTTTATTGACATAAGATATTGTTGTAACTGGTATGGAAACAATCAGATTCTTAATCTTTTCTGTCTCTGCAATAAGTCCTCCATAAGTATCTATTTCAAAAATAATAGCAGTTGGATTCTCATCAATTATCTTATCTAAAGTATTATTTATGAAATTATAAGTAGCACGGTTAATTTCTCCCTTTATAGGTATTACATATACATTATTCGTATCTGCAAAGCTTATACTTGATATTAGCAAAGCTAAAGTTAAAATAAGTATCCCAGCAAATCTCTTTTTCATCTATACACCTCCCATTATTATATATATTATATAAGATTAATAATAAATTTTGTGTAATATTTACCCAGATATTGCAAAATTACTAACAAATTCTAGAAAAAATTTTTATAAAGAATAATAAATCACATTAGTTTATATTATGTAATAATAAAAATAATATGTTATAAATTAAAACTTGCATTTTCATCTTTAAACATTATGTTGCCAAAATAAAAAAATCAAAAATTAAAAAAACCTGGGAAAAACCCAGGTTAATTTAATATCTTCTTTACTATTTGATTTACCATATTGCCATCAGCTCTGCCTTTTACCTTAGGCATAACAACTTTCATTACCTTACCCATATCCTTAATAGATGTTGCATTAACTTCATTTATGGCTTCTCTAACTATTTTTTCTAATTCTTCTTCAGAAAGCTGTTCAGGTAGATATTCCAAAAGGATATTCATTTCTTGTTCAGTCAATTCTACTAAATCTTCTCTTTGCCCTTTTCTAAATTCTTCTATAGCCATTTTCTTTTCTTTAAGCTGTTTAGCAATAATGTCTAATATATCGTCATCTGAAAGCTCTCTTCTTTCATCGACTTCTTTTTGCTTAATAGCTGCCCTTATCATAGTTATAGTATCTTTTCTAACCTTATCTTTACTCTTCATGGAGTTTTTCAAGTCTTCCATTAATCTATCTTTGAGAGACATTGATTCACCTTCTCATTAATATCTAGAATATTTTTTTCTTCTAGCTTCTTCAGATTTCTTCTTACGACGAACGCTTGGCTTTTCATAATGCTCTCTCTTTCTGACTTCTCCAAGAACGCCAGCTTTAGCACATTGTATTTTAAACCTTCTCAAAGCGCTATCAAGAGATTCATTTTCTCCAACTCTAACTTCTGCCATAGACTTCTCCCTCCCCTCTCTACTGCAAGAGTACCCGATACCATATCTATTTAAGGGTCATGTACTAAACCATTATACATTAAAATTTTAGATATTTCAACTTATTTTTATTTTAGCCTGGTGGCCACAACATTTTTCTCTTACCTAATACATGGAAGTGAATATGTTCTACAGTTTGTCCTCCATCTATGCCGCAGTTATTGACAATCCTGTAACCGCCTTCAAGTCCCTTTTCCTTTGCAATTTTTGCTGCCACAAGTAGAAGATGGCCCATAAGCTCTTTTTTGCTATCGTCAACATAAGCAATTGAAGGAATATGTTCTTTTGGAATAACTAAAAAATGAACTGGGGCTTGAGGGTTAATGTCTTCGAAGGCTATGGCTTTATCATCTTCATAAATTATTTTGCTAGGTATTTCCCCTTTGATTATCTTACAGAATATACAGTTGTCCAACCTCTCCACCTCCTTACCCATTGCAGATTACTTCCCCTATTAAATAATCATCTTTTGCTTCTTTGATTCTTACATCGACTATTTCTCCAATTAATTGCAAGTCTTTTTTAGCTTTTACCCTAATGTAGTTTGTGGTGTACCCTTCCATATAATCCTTATCCTTCTTACTCTTCTCTTCAAATAAAACGGACAAGGTGGAACCTATGAATTTTAAGTGAAACTCTTTCATCAATTCTTCCCCAAGGGAAATTAACTTATCTGATCTTATATTTTTTACATTTCCATCTACTTGGTTTTCAAATTTAGCTGCTGGCGTTCCGCGTCTAGGAGAATATTTAAATACATGAATCCTTGAAAATCCAATTTCCCTTACAAAGTTATAGGTCTCATTAAATTCTTCCTCTGTTTCTCCAGGAAAACCCACTATTATATCTGTTGTTATTCCAGCATTTGGCATAAAATCTCTAATAATATTTACTATTTCCTTATACTGCTGTGGTGTATATTTCCTGTTCATTCTCTTTAATACAGTAGGAGACCCTGATTGTAGGGATAGATGGAAATGATCGCAGACCTTCCCTATTTTTACAACTCTTTCCATAAATTCACGATTTATCAATGTTGGTTCTATGGAACTTAGCCTAATTCTTTGAATTTTATCTATTTTGCCAACTTCTTCCAAGACATCTATCAGCGAAATATCCCTTTTGTCCTTTCCGTATGACGCAATATGAATTCCAGTAAGAACGATTTCTTTAAAGCCTGCATCAGCTAAATTATTAGCCTCTTTGATAATATCATCTAAATCTCTACTTCTTATTGGCCCTCTTGCATAAGGTATTATACAATATGAGCAAAATTGGTTACATCCATCCTGTATCTTTATATATGCCCTTGTTTTAGATTTTACTTCTTTTATATTAATTGATTCAAATTCCTTTTGAGTCCTTATATTCCTTACTACATTGATTTTTTCTTTATTGGCTATTGCTTTTTCGCATAGTTCTACAATTTTATTCCTGTCGGTAGTCCCTACTATTACATCTACACCTTCAATCTTTGCTACTTCCTCAGGAGCTACTTGAGGGTAACAACCTACAACTGCAATTAATGCATCCCTATTTTTCTTTTTAGCCCTAGAAATAAACTGCCTTGATTTTCTTTCAGACAGATTTGTAACAGTACAGGTATTAATTACATAGATATCAGCAATTTCGTCTTCCCCTACGATTTCATAACCTTTCCTTTCAAACATCTCTTCCATTGCCTCTGTCTCATACTGATTTACTTTACACCCTAGGGTGTAAAAGGCTACTTTTAACATCAAATCACTCCTAAATCTCCAAATTCATATAATAGAATAGTTACTGCAACAGCCCCTGCTGTTTCAGTCCTTAATATCCTAGGGCCTAATGTTACTATATGAGCTCCTATAGATTTTAACTCTTCAATTTCTTCTGGTTCAAATCCCCCTTCAGGTCCAATAATCAAATGGATTTTATTTCCATTCAATTTTAAATTGCCTTTAATCGAATTCATCTTTTCTTCTTCATAAGGAACAACTATATTCTTCTCTTCTTTCAATAGTTCAATCATCTCTCTAAAGGATATTATATCGTGAACCTCGGGCAGAATGTCTCTTTTACACTGTTTTGCTGCCTCTTCTGCAATTAAATTCCATCTTTCAACCTTATTCTTTTCCTTTTTCACATCGTTTACCTTAACAACGCATCTCTTTAATTCAACTGGATAAAATTCCTTTACTCCAATTTCAGTACATTTTTGGATTACTGTTTCCATCTTGTTCCCTTTTATCAAGCCTTGATATAAAACTATATGAATAGGTGATTCATTGGTTCCTTTAATTTTTTCCTTAATTTCTGTCAATATTCTATCCTTCTGAATTGAAACAATTTCACAAATATGAATATAACCATCTATTGCTATCTCAATTTTATCCTTTATATCCAGTCTCAATACATCTTTTATATGCCTAACATCTTTACCAATAATCTCAATTTTATCTGCAAATAGCCTTTCACTGGTAACAAAAAACCTATGCATTTCCTTCACCATTATTAATAGCTATTATTAGAGCCCATTCGTTTTTCAAATGAGTGTCTATAATTTTAAATCCATTTTCTATAAGCTTATTTTCGACCAAAGGAATTTTCTCTTCGATAACTCCTGATGCAATGAAAATCCCATTGTTTTCTAAATGATATTTCAAATCTCCAATCATTTCCACTATTATCTCAGCTATTATATTTGAAACAATTATATTAGCCTTACCTTTTACCACATCTAGAAGGTTGCCTTTTTTAACTTCAACAATGTCCTGAACTTCATTTAATTTAATATTATCATTTGTAACTTTTATACACATCTCATCTACATCCACTGCCACAACCTTACTTGCTCCCAATTTTGCTGCGACTATACTTAGTATTCCGCTGCCACATCCAATATCAAAAACTATATCTCCTTCTTTTACATACTTTTCCAATGCTTCAATACACAAAGAAGTCGTCTCATGGGTTCCAGTTCCAAAAGCCATACCTGGGTCTAGTTCTATCAATATATCGTTTTCCTTAAGTTCGTAACTTTCCCAAGTAGGCTTAATTACTATCCTATTTCCTATCCTTAGGGGCTTAAAATATTTTTTCCAATTCTCTGCAAAATCCTCATCATTTACCATTGTCACTGTTATGTCAGGTTCAGCATCTTTTAGTATATCGTTATTTTTTATCCTATACTTTATTTCCTGTATCTTATAATCTATATCCTCTGCTTCCGAAAAATATGCCTTAATCAAAATGTCGTCTGATTCCATTTTAATTAAATCTGGGTCTACAACAGCCCATCCTTCTTGAGATTGTGATATTTCCAGTATGTCCCTAGGATCTTCAATAGCTAGACCTGAAGCTCCTACATCATATAGAATTCCAGTTATTATCTCCTCATATTCTGGTGTAGTTTTTATTTGAACCTCAGCCCAATTCATATATACACTTCCCATCTTATAAAATCTAAAATAATTATACCCAAATAAGAAAAAAAATAAAGATGTTTTGTTATATTATTGTTAATTAAAGGCATCCTTCATCTTTTTGAAAAAGCCTTTTTTATTTTCCCTAATATTATCGCCCATTTCTTTAGCGAACTCTCTCAACAATTGCTTTTGCTTTTCTGTTAACTTAGTAGGAACCTGTACTTCTACAGTAAAGAATAAATCTCCTCTGCCATAGCCTTTAAGATTAGGTACTCCTCTATTTTTTAATTTAAACTCAGTTCCAGTTTGAGTACCTTCAGGTATATTGAACTTTTCAATTCCTTCTAATGTTGGAACTTCAATTTCCGCACCTAAGGCAGCTTCTGTAAATGATATTGGAACTTTTACATATATGTCATTTCCTGAACGTTTAAATACCTTATCTTCCAAGACATTTATATAAATATATAAGTCTCCATTTGGCCCACCTCTTTCTCCTGCTTCTCCTTCACCTCTCATAGATATAACAGAACCTGTATCTACTCCTGCTGGGACTTTTACTTTTATCCTTCTTGTTTTAACTACTTTTCCTCTACCACTGCAAGTACTACATTTTTCCTTAATTATCTCACCAGTTCCGCCACAAGTTGTACAAGTAGAAGTTCTTATAAATTGGCCAAAAGGAGTCCTTTGGGCATACCTTACTTCCCCTAGTCCATTACATGTTGGACAGGTTACTTTCCCTGTTCCTGGCTTTGCACCTGTTCCATGGCATGTTTGACATGTTTCTGTCCTTCTTACCTGTATTTCCTTTTCTGTTCCAAATACTGCTTCTCTAAAATCAATAGTCAAATCATATCTCAAATCTGCACCTCTAACAGGCCCCTGTCTTCTTCTTGCACTGCTTGTAAATCCTCCGCCAAATATATCAAATATATCATCAAATAAATCTCCGAAATCACCAAAACCACCAAAATCTTGGCCATAGCTACCAGCACTTTGAGGATCTACACCTGCATGCCCGAATCTATCATATTTAGCTCTTTTTTCAGGATCAGATAGGACTTCATAAGCTTCATTTATTTCTTTTAATTTTGCTTCACATTCTTCCTTATTATCAGGATTCAAGTCAGGGTGATATTTTTTTACCAGTTGTCGATATGCTTTCTTTATTTCATCTTCTGTAGCATCCCTTGGTACACCTAAAACTTCATAGTAATCCTTTTTTGCCAACCCTTTCACCAACCTTTTATATAGACTTAAACTAAATAAAAAATTCTAAATAAAAATATATATATCAAAAAAAGATTATATCAAACAATTAAGCTAAATCAAACGATTTAGCTTAATTGTTTGAAAAATTATTTATTGTCGTCATCATCTACAACTTCATAGTCAGCATCAACTACGCCATCATCTTTCTTCTCTGATGTTGAGCTTTGATTTCCTTGGTTAGCTTGTTGTTGATATAGTTTTTGAGAAATCTTATAGAAGCTTTCTGTTAATTCTTCAGTCTTCTTCTTAATTAAGTCATAATCGTCGCCTTCTAAGGCTTTCTTTAATTCACTTAGTTTATCTTCAACTTCTTTCTTTTCACTATCTGAAATCTTATCCTTCAAATCTTTCAAAATCTTTTCAGTTTGATAAACCATTGAGTCTGCATTGTTTCTAATTTCAATTCTTTCACGTTTCTTTTTGTCTTCTTCTGCATATCTTTCTGCTTCCTTAATCTTCCTTTGAATTTCGTCTTCAGAAAGCTTAGTGGACCCTGTTATAGTTATGCTTTGTTCTTTACCAGTACCTAAGTCTTTTGCACTAACATGCACAATACCATTTGCGTCTATATCAAAGGTTACTTCAATTTGTGGTACTCCTCTTGGTGCTGGAGGTATGCCTGTTAATTGGAATCTACCTAATGTAACATTGTCTGCTGCCATCAATCTTTCACCTTGTACAACGTGTATTTCTACAGATGTTTGATTGTCTGCAGCTGTTGTGAATATTTGACTCTTTCTTGTTGGAATAGTTGTATTCCTTTCAATTAGCCTTGTAGTTACACCACCTAAAGTTTCAATACCTAAAGACAATGGTGTTACATCTAGCAACAACAAGTCTTTTACTTCTCCTGCCAATACTCCACCTTGGATTGCTGCTCCTATAGCAACACATTCATCTGGGTTAATATCTTTTTGAGGTTCCTTACCCATTAAATTCTTTACAGCATCTTGAACTGCAGGAATCCTTGTTGAACCTCCAACTAAAATTACCTTGTCAATATCAGATGGCTTTAATCCTGCATCATCCAAAGCATCCCTTACTGGACCTAAAGTCATTTCAACAAGGTCTGCTGTCAACTCGTTGAACTTTGCTCTTGTTATATCCATGTTTAAATGCAATGGCCCTGCTTGTGTAGCTGTAATAAATGGCAAGTTTACATTTGTAGTTAATGTAGAAGATAATTCTTTCTTAGCCTTTTCAGCAGCTTCTTTCAACCTTTGCAATGACATCTTATCTTGTCTTAAATCTATTCCATGTTCTTTCTTAAATTCTTCAGCTATATAGTCTATTAACCTTTGGTCAAAATCATCTCCTCCAAGATGATTGTTTCCACGAGTAGCTAAAACTTCAAATACTCCATCGCCAATTTCCAATATTGAAACATCAAATGTGCCGCCACCAAGGTCATATACCATGATTTTCTTTTGACCTTGTTCTTTGTCCATACCATAAGCCAAAGCTGCAGCTGTTGGTTCGTTAATAATCCTCTTTACTTCCAATCCAGCAATTCTTCCAGCATTCTTTGTTGCTTGTCTTTGGCTATCTGTGAAATAAGCAGGAACTGTAATAACAGCTTCCTTAACAGGTTCACCTAGATAGCTTTCAACATCTGCCTTTATTTTTTGCAAAATCATGGCTGAAATTTCTTCAGGAGTATATTTTTTACCATCTATCTCAACTTTATAATCTGAACCCATTTTCCTCTTTATAGAAGATATTGTCCTATCTGGATTTGTAATGGCTTGCCTCTTTGCAGGTTCACCAACAAGCCTTTCACCATCTTTAGTAAAAGCAACTACAGATGGAGTTGTCCTATTTCCTTCACGATTTGGTATTACAACAGGTTCTCCACCTTCCAAAATTGCAACACATGAATTAGTTGTTCCTAAGTCAATGCCAATTATTTTTCCCATATATATCCTCCTTTATCAAAAACTTATTTTGCGACTTTAACTAATGAAGGTCGTATGACTTTACCTTTTAGTTTATATCCTTTTTGAAAGACTTCAATTATTTTACCAGATTCATACTCCTCATTTTCCTCCATATATATAGCATGATGGTAATTTGGATCGAAATCTTCATTTAATGCGGGGATTTCTTCGACTTCATTATCTTTAAGAACTTTAATTAATTGGTCATAAATCATTTCAATTCCTTTATAAAAATTATCTTCTTTATCTGACTGTGACTCTAATGCCCTTTCAAGATTGTCAACAATTGGCAATAAACTTGTAACAAAGGGTTCTATAGCAAAATTTATAATGCTTTCCCTTTCTCTTTCTATTCTCTTTTTATAATTAATAAAATCAGCTTGTAGCCTTAATAATTTATTGTTTAATTCTTCTATTTCCTTATCTTTTTCATTAATAATGCCCTCAATATCCTCTTCCTTAGGGGCATTATCATCATTTGTCCTTTCATTTGGATTTACATTCTTGCCATTGTTTTCAATTCCCATATTATTTTCATTCTCACATTCATTTTTATTTTTATTTTCAATTTCATCTTTATCCTGCAAATTTTCTACTTCCTTATTTGCTCCGTTTTCCTCCAGCATCAAATTCACGCTCCTTAATTAAAAAATATATTCAACTATTTATTATTACCCAATAACATGCTCAATATTTCAGATACATTCAAAGAAACCAAATATAGGTTCTTTATTGCATTGTAATAGTCCATTCGAGTAGGTCCTATAACACCAATTCTTCCTATAACCTTATCTCCTAGCCTATAATTTGCTGTAATGAGGCTGCAATCCTTAATTGGGTCATAGATATTTTCGCTGCCTATTGATATTTCAATGTCTTCTGTAAATGAACCTTTTAATAAGAGTTCTGTAATGGTATCCTTGTCTTCTATAAAAGAAATAAAGGTCTTAGCCTTATCCAAATCCCTGTATTCTGGAAAATCTAATATTCTAGTTATTCCATCAGCATAAATATCTACATCCTGTACATCTTCCAATGATTTATTTATCATTGGAATTATCTCGTCTAGAATATTTTTATATTCATAGATTTCCATCATTATTTTTTGGGCCATATCGTCATTAATTCCAGCAATAGGCAGTCCTTTTAATTTATGATTCAACATGTTGGAAATAGTATTTATTTGATCTTCATTTATATCAGTATCTAGCCTAAAGATAGAATTTTTCACTACTCCAGTATCACTTACTAAAGTTAAAAGAACTTGAGATTCATCAATAGGAACTAGTTGTATTAGCTTAATTTTTGCTCCCATCATCTTAGAGGATACAGCCAATGCAGTATAACTTGTTAATGCAGACAATATCTTAGCTGAACTCTGTAATAGCTGATCTACTTCTCTAGCTTCCTTTAATAAAGCTTTCTTAATTTCTTCCTTTTTTTCATAATCTATTTTAGGTTTTATAACTTTTAACAACTGATTCACATATAATCTATAAGCCTTATCTGATGGTACTCTTCCTGCTGAAGAATGGGGTTTATTTAAGTATCCTAAGTCTTCTAAATCAGACATTTCATTTCTAACTGTTGCTGAGCTAATCCCAAAATTATAAAGTTTAGTTATTGTTCTTGAACCTATAGGTTCAGCGCTCATTATATACGAATTAATTATGGCATAAAGAATTTTCAGCTTTCTCTCGTCTAGCATCTGCTCACCCCAATCATCATACACTAAATGATTATTAGCACTCTAAGTTAATGAGTGCTAATTCTTCTGATATAAAGTTACCATTACTTATATATTTTGTCAATAGTTTTAAATAAAAAATTAAACTACCTAAGGAAGTCTATTTCTACTAGATTTGACAAGTCTAATCCCCTTTTTGTAAGCCTTATATAATCCCCATCATCTATTAATAATCCATCGCCAACATGTTTTTTAATTACATCATCATATATATCCTCTATTTCAACATTAAATCTCCTCTTAAATTCTTTCTTATCTATACCTTTAATTTTTCTTATCCCTAGTATGCAGAACTCTTCCATGGCAGTTTGCCTATCAATTAATTCTTCCCCTTCAATAGGCAATTCTTTTTTATTTATCTTTTCAATGTAGTTATCAATATTAGAAGTATTATAAAACCTTTTATTTCCCATATATGAATGGCTTCCCAGCCCTATGCCTAAATAGGGAAGCAAGTCCCAATACACTAAATTATGCTTGCACTCAAAACCTGGCAAAGCATAATTTGATATTTCATAATGATTAAATCCACTTTCAATTAAGTACTCAGTTGCTCTATGGTACATAATCCTTTCTTCGTCTTCATCAGGTAAATTCAATTTGCCAGCTTTGTAAAGTTCATAAAAATTTGTACCCTCTTCTATAATTAAGCTGTAATGGGATATATGCTCAACTCCCAAATTTACAGCTTCCCTTATGGAAAATAATACATCATTTAAAGTCTGGTTGGGCAAGCCAAATATCAAATCCATATTTATATTTTCAAATCCTTCTTTTCTTAACAAACTGTAGCTTTCATAAACATCTTCCACTTTATGAATTCTTCCAATGTATTTTAATATATTATCGTTGAAGCTTTGAACTCCCATGCTAACCCTGTTTATCCCTGTTTCTTTATAGATTCTTACTTTTTCTCTGTCTAAAGTTCCAGGGTTCACTTCTATTGTTACTTCTGGATATTTCGAGATAGTTAAATTGCCATATAAATAATCGAGTATATCGTAAATATATCTCCCATCAATAGAAGACGGAGTCCCACCTCCAATAAAGATGGTCTTTATGGTATAATCATGTAATTTTTCCTTATATAATTCCAATTCAGCCTTTATGCTTTTCACATATTTTGGAATCTTATCATTCATGTCGGAAAAGGAGATAAAATCGCAGTAATTACATTTTCTTATACAAAATGGAATGTGAATATAAATTGATATTTCTTTCATCTTAATCCTCCATAATAAAATAGGAACGAAATATCGTTCCTTATTCTTCTAATTCTTATCATCATCATATTTTAATACAGCCAAAAATGCTTCTTGTGGTACATCTACTGTACCAATTTGTCTCATTCTCTTCTTCCCTTCCTTTTGCTTTTCTAGTAGTTTCTTCTTCCTTGTTACGTCCCCACCATAACATTTTGCTAATACATCTTTTCTTAGGGCCTTTATGGTTTCCCTAGCGATTATCTTAGAGCCAATGGCTGCTTGTATTGGTATGGCAAATTGATGCCTTGGTATTACATCTTTTAACTTTTCAGCAATGCTTCTGCCTCTTTCATAGGCCTTATCCCTGTGAACAATTATAGAAAAGGCATCAACTAGTTCTCCATTAATCAAAATATCCAATTTTACTAAATCAGATTCTTCATATCCCTTCAATTCATAATCAAGGGACGCATATCCTCTTGTTTTTGATTTTAAAGCATCGAAGAAATCATATATAATTTCATTTAAGGGCATTTCGTAGTGTAAAACTACCCTTTTTTCATCTAAATATTCCATATTTATAAATTTTCCTCTTCTGTTTTTGCATAGCTCCATTATGGCACCTACATATTCAGAAGGAGTCATAATATTTGCATTAACTATAGGTTCTTCCATTGAAGCTATTTCAGAAGCTGGAGGAAGATTTGATGGATTTTGTATTTCCAATACCTCTCCATTTGTCTTTTTTACCCTGTAGATAACCGAAGGTGCAGTGCTTACTATATTTAAGTCAAATTCCCTTTCAAGCCTTTCTTGAATGATTTCCATGTGTAGCAATCCTAAAAATCCGCATCTAAATCCATACCCTAAAGCTGCTGATGTTTCAGGTTCAAATACCAACGAAGCATCGTTTACTTGAAGCTTTTCTAAAGCATCTCTGACAGAATTGAAATCTTCGCCTTCAGCAGGATATATACCACAGTATACCATAGGAGTTACCTTTTTATATCCTGGCAGTGGCTCATCAGTAGGATTATTATTATCCGTTATGGTGTCGCCTACCCTAGCATCTTTTACATTTTTTATGCCAGCTGTTATATATCCAACATCACCAGCTTCTAATTTTTCCACAGGTATATGTTTTGTTGTATTTATTCCAACTTCAACTACTTCATAGGTTTTCCCTGTAGACATCATTCTAATTTCCATACCAGGTTTTATGATTCCATCAAAAACTCTTATATAGCAAACAACGCCTTTGTAGCTATCATAATATGAGTCAAAAATTAAAGCCTTAAGTGGTGCATTGGGATCTCCATTTGGAGCTGGAATTTGGTTGACAATAGCTTCTAGTACATCATCTATATTTATTCCTTCTTTAGCAGAAATTAAAGGAGCATTTTCACTATCCAAACCAATTATTTCTTCTATTTCCCTTTTGACTTCATCTGGCCTTGCACTTGGCAAATCTATTTTATTTATAACTGGAACAATTTCCAAATCCTGTTCTAATGCCAAGTATACATTGGCTAAAGTCTGAGCTTCAACGCCTTGAGATGCATCTACTACCAAAATAGCACCTTCGCAAGCAGCCAAAGACCTTGATACTTCATATGTAAAATCCACATGCCCAGGAGTATCTATAAGGTTTAAGATATATTCATTTCCATCCTTTGCATTGTAAACAAGTCTCACAGCCTTAAGCTTTATTGTTATTCCTCTTTCCCTTTCCAAATCCATATTATCCAATATTTGCTCTTGCATTTCCCTTGCAGTTAACAAACCGGTCTTTTCTATCAATCTGTCTGCTAAAGTTGATTTTCCATGGTCAATATGTGCTATTATGGAAAAATTCCTAATATACTCTTGCCTATTTTTCTCCATGTTTTTCCTCCTTACGAAATTTCCACTAACCAATTATAGCAAATAATTTTTAGAATGTAAAACTAAAAGACCAGAAAAACTGGTCTTCAAAAAATTTTTTATTATATTTAAGTCTAATATATACGTTTTCCCAAATAAATCTAAACGCTGCGCTTTAACGTCAATTCTAAAGATATATGGATTTTCAAAATAGTTTAATTCGATAATATTCTGATTTACTTTTTCTAGTCCCAATATCAATAAAACTACTAAAAGAAGTATGAACATCCTTTTAGCCCTTTTAATCCTTTTTTCCTTTTTTATCCTTTTATTTCTTTCTAATCTTGATTCCATAAATCTCACCAAGATTAGAATTGCCATTTAATAGGCTTATTATACCATACTTTTATTTAACCTTTCCAAACCTTCCATCAAAAGGAAAATATCTGAAGTTTGCAATACCCTTTATGGACCTAATAGGTACGCAGCCAAAATATCTGCTATCCTTTGACGCTCCTTCTTCCCTGTTATCTCCTAACACGAAGACATAACCTTCTGGTACAATCCATTTACTTTGACCATAGACATGTGTATATGAGCCTTCTTCTATATAATCTTCTTTAAGTAATGAGCCATTTAAATATACCTTTCCATCAATTATCTCTACTACATCTCCTCCAATGCCAATTACCCTTTTTATATAATCCTTATTTGGCGCATCTGGTGCTTCCAAAACAACAATATCTCCTCTAGAAGGCCCTTTAAAATAAAGGACTAATTTATTAGCAAACAATCTATCTTTTTCGTGAAGTGTTGGATACATTGAATTTCCCAATACATAAGTTGTATTAAATATAAAGGCCTTAATAAATACAGCAATCACAACTGCCAAAACAATGCTTTTTACCCACTCCATGATTTCCTTTTTAACATCCTTATCGTTTTTAATTTCTTTATCGTTTCTATTTTCTTCCATTACAGTTCCCTCCCAATTATCAAGGATATTATATCATTTGTTATGTATTTTGGAAAGATAAATTAACTTAATCTTCTAAAATGCTATTAATAGCCAGTGAAAGCACTTCTGCAACTAATTTTGCCCCTTCAGATGCTTCCTCTATTGTATTAAAGTTATATCCAACTTCAATCAATGCTGAATAATCTGATACATGCTGATTGTATTTTCCAGCAGGCTTTATTATGATACCTGTACATAAATTTGGATATAAAGCATCAGATACAGCTTTAATGTATTTAGCAAAATTCAACACCTTATCATAATTAGGCGAATCAGGGCCAACTATTAATGAAAAGGTTGCAACATCTTTTCCTTCAATTTCTATCTTCGATTTTTTCTTTATTTCATCTATATTTGGGCTGTTTTCAGCCATGGCATCTCTGTGGATATCAAATAATATTTTTATATTATCTGATTCCTCCATTTTTTTCCTTATTGTGTTGTAACTTCGTGCATAAGATTGATTATAAGAAGGCAAGTCATGATATGTGTCTACATGTTCAACATTGTGACCATTGGCCTTTAATATTGTAGAGATTATACTTCCAATATTAATCATGTTATACCTTTGGTCTGTGCTTCTGTAATTATCCTTTTCTGCAATTTTGTATGATTCTGTTGTATGTGTATGATAAATAAGGATGTAGGGCTTATTTCTATCAACCTTTAATTTACTTATCATCAATGGTTCAGGTATATTTTCTATTTTATCAGTTCCCTGAGAATCCCTAATGATAATTAAACTTTCATATTCATCAAGCTTTTCAATTATAATATCTTCTTCATAATTATAATGGAATTCATCCGTTTCATTAAATTCATCCATATTATCATCAACATTTTCTGGATTTCTATCTACGTCAGGATTTAATACTTCTGCTGCTGGAAATAGGGAATTTATGACTTTGCCAAATAATTTGTCTAACTTAAAAGTTTTTGTAACTGTATTGACTGCTGATACAAAAGTGTATACATTGCTTTCCTTTAAATTATCACTGCTGTTATTAGTAATATACAGCCTCATTATTAAATTCCCAATATTAAGTATCAACAAACATATTAAAGCCATAATTAAAAAGTCGGCTTTTTTAGACCTTCTCATAATAACACTCCCTATTATCCTATCAATATATTAAATATATTCTAATAGGGAGCTAATTATTCTTTACCTTATATATCTATTTACATCTTTAAGGTCTATTCCCGGATGGAGTGCTATATTTAATCCATTAGCAATCACAATTGATATGTCATCTATTACTTTATCTATATCAGTAGGAGTAACAACAACATTTTTCATATATGGGTTTAACACTTCCCGGATTAAGTTATATTTTTCTTCTGAAGAAATTTCAGATAGAAGATTATAAAATTCTGTTCCCACTTCTGCTTCCTTTTTTAAAGAGTCAATTATTAAGTCCAAAGTATCATTTACAATAGTGGCTGCATCTACCACTGTTGGAACTCCTATTGCTATAACTGGAACGCCTAATGTTTTCTCTGTAAGTTCCATCCGATTATTCCCTACTCCTGCTCCTGGATTTATACCTGAATCTGAAATCTGAATAGTAGTGTTTATTCTCTCCATCTTTCTTGAAGCTAGGGCATCTACTGCTATGACTAAATCAGGTTTAACCTTTTCAACTACTCCCTTTACAATCTCACCAGTTTCAATTCCAGTTATTCCCATAACTCCTGGTGATATGGCTGATACATTTGCCATGGTTTCATCGCTATCTTTTTTATAGTTGACAAAATACTGCCTTGTAACCAATACCCTTTTCACTACCTTTGGGCCTAGAGAATCTGCTGTTATGTTCCAGTTTCCTAGTCCAACTATTAGAATTTTACTATTGGGATTGTTTTTCCCTAATCCTTTAATTTCTTTTGCCACTACTTGAGATATTTCATCTTTTAAGTCTTCATCTGATTTGCTTAATCTTGGTGCTTCAATTGTAATATAAGTTCCTACTGGCTTTTGCAAACTTTTGCTTCCTTCCTCATTTAGTACCTTTATTCTAGTAACAGTATAGTTTTCTTTTTCTTCTTTTTCTACATCTACACCTTTACTGTCTTCCCTATAAATTTTTTTATATATTTCCCTATTCTCAACAGCTAAATCCGTTCTAATGGTAATCAACTTTATTCTCCTTTCAATATTTATTTATTTAATATTTTTCTCCAGATATAATTTAAATATCCTTGCATTTTATCATTCTTCATGGTAAAATGTTCAGTGTTAGATTAGAGGAGGTGAAATGGTGGCTAATACTAAATCAGCAAAGAAAAGAATTTTAATTATCAAGAAGAGAACCGCTAGAAATAAAGCAAGAAAGTCTGAAATTAAAACTTATATAAGAAAATTTGAAAATGCCCTCGCAGACAAAAAATTTGATGAAGCTAGAGAATTATTGAAGATTATAGACAAAAAGCTTAAGAGAGCAGCACATAAAAATGTTATCCACAAAAATAAAGCATCAAGAAAAATTAGTCGCTTAACTAGAAAGTTAAACAGCGCTGTATTGCAAAACGATGCTTCAATTCAATAAAATAAAACTTCGGAAAAACCGAAGTTTTTTTATAGAATGACTAAAATAAGCTTCGTCAGAAGCTTATTTTATTTTATTTACATTTGGGATA
Organism: Tissierellaceae bacterium; assembly: GCA_036562765.1. Lineage (GTDB taxonomy): Bacteria > Bacillota > Clostridia > Tissierellales > Tissierellaceae > JAAYFT01. The sequence continues at coordinate 43,530 of DATCJO010000123.1, forward strand.
ACTGAACAATTAACATTTCAAAGGCTAGTTTTTCGTCATGAGAACTAGTCTTTTGTTTTATGTCAAATTTTAGAATTAGTTCTAATGCCTGAATTAAGTATTCCTTACTAAAATTGGAAGCTTCCTGAGAAATTCTTTTAAATTCATAATCTTTTATCTGCATTTTCTTTTGAATACTTCCTTCAGTATCTCCTCTCTCCTTAAATAATTTATAACTCAACATCAGCCTAATCTGCCTAGCAACCATAGATAAAATTAATTGAACAGGTTCATTTGAAATATATAATTCATTGAAGGTGCGCAGTGCAGCATCGGTGTCCTTTTTATTTATATAGGAAAGGAGATTGAATATATTGGTATCTAAAGTCCTCGATAAAACTAAATCTATATCTTCCCTTGTAATTTCTTTATTATCAGTGAAATTTACTATCTTTAATATTTCGTTTTCTAAATCATATAAAGTCTTAGGACTATTATAGGCATTATATGATGAAGATTGCAAAAAATATATTATATTATCATAAGATATAGCCTTTTTAAATTCTTTAAATTTCTTTTCAACCCAAAGGCTTAAATCCCTTCCCTTTAATTTCTCAAATTCAACAATACCTCCCAGCTTTTTTACAGTTTTATAAATATTTGTAGACTGCCCCATATTATTTGATTTATCGATTATTATAAAGATTAAATAATCATCAAGTTTCGTTATATAATCGCTTAACTTTTTATCAAAATCTACTCCTTTATTTCCCATAACTTCATTTATATCTTTAATAACTACTATTTTTTTCTGGGACATGAAAGGCAGAGTTTCACATGCATCTAAAATATCTTTAAATTCTACTTCCTTTCCATCTAAAACTATATAATTTAAGGTTTCAAAAGACTTATCAATATATTTTTCCTTTAATAACTCTAAGGTTTTGTCCATTAAATATCTTTCAATCCCAGTAAATAAGTAAACTGTAAGCAATTTATCGTTATTTATGCTACTGATAAGTTCCTTGTAATTCATCTGTTTTCAACCTTCCTTTTAAGTATAAATACCTTTTTATTAGAATATAACTCATTAAACAATATAAGAGATAATAACCAACGAAATATGAATTATTAAGTAGAAAATCTAGGAAACTTTCTTTTTCTTTTAAAAAATTGTCTATAATTATTTTATCCCTATTCAGCTTTACTTCAATTAATCCATGTAAATCTGTCCTATAAATCTCAGCACCAATTCTTTTATACCTATCAATGACCTCATCTTTTGGATGTCCATAAATATTATTTCTACCGACAGATATAACAGCAATTTTAGGATTTAGTAAATTTAACAATTCTTCAGTAGATGAGGTATTACTTCCATGATGAGGAACTTTAATAATATCTATAGGTCCGTTAAATTTCCTAAGAATTTCCCATTCAACTTCTTTTTCTATATCACCAGGAAATAGCACCTTTTTCCCGTAATAATTGAGTAAAAGTACAAGGGACAGATTATTGCCCTTTGTCCATCTTTTAAGCATGTCTTCATTGGGGCTTATTACTTCCATAAATATACCATCATCTAAGTTAATCCTAGCCCCTTCATTTAACACAATGACAGGTATATTTTTGCTTTTTATATAATCATAAATTGAATTCCCTTCGTCTTTATAAGAGATTAAAATGTTTTCTATGTTAAGATTATCAACTAATAGGGGTAATGCTTCACTGTGGTCTTCATCAAAATGGGATATAAAAACAGCTTTTAACTTATTTATCCCCAGCTTCTCCAAATATGGCAGGGTTATATTCTCCCCAACATCGAAGGAATCAAAAATGCTTCCACCTGTATCAATAAGGTAATTATCTCTCTTAGTCCTCATCAAAATAGCGTCGCCTTGTCCAACATCAATAAAGTGAATTGCCATTGAATTATCTATCATCAGCATAATTGAGTTAAATGCCACAGATAATGCTAAAAAACATATAATTGTTTTTGCTACCTTCAAGTCCACCTGTTTTAAGTCTACAACTTTAAAAATCAGAAGTAAAAATATGTAATATAAAATGAACTCGTAAATAGATGGAGAATGTAGCTTAATTATGCCAAATGGTATATTATGGAAAAAGTTTACTGCAATATGCTGTAATGACAATATTAAATCTAAGACTTCGCCTGCAATTAAATTCAAAAATGGAAAAATATATGAAAATAAAATCATTATAACCCCAAGGACCAATGCTATTGAAAAAACAGGAGCAAGTATTAAGTTAGATACTATGCCAATTACAGAAATCCTGTTAAAATAATAAGCTTGTACTGGCAAAAGACCTATGTAAACAGCAAGTATTCCCCATAAAGCGTAAGAAATCTTGTTATTATATAAATAGAAAAATTCCTTAATTTTAGGTGTAAAATATATCAGTGAATAAGTAGCAATAAAGGATAGCTGAAATCCCAAATTAAAAATCCAGTATGGATTAACAATTAGCATAACAAATAATGAAAAGCACAAACTGTTCAATGGATCATAGGGTTCCTTAAGCAAAAAGGCTAATGAGCTTAAACTAAACATAATATTAGCTCTAAGAATTGAAGGAGGAAATCCTAACAAGAATCCATAAAACCAAATTGCAATTAAAGTAATAAGAATCGATATTTTTCTCTTAACTCCTAAATATGAAAGCATTAAAACTATAAACCCAGCTACTATAGCAATATGCAGTCCTGAGACTGCAAGTATGTGGGCTAATCCCAGTTCCCTGTATTTTGTAATGTCATCATCATCCAAATATGAGTATTCCCCTAGTATCATGCCCTTTATTAAACTGCTGTTGGTTTTATCTAGATATTTGTCAAATACTGAATTTACTTTTTCTTTAAAACTATCCTTTAAAATATACTTAAGAGATTTATTTCCCCTATCAACTTCAAGAATATCATATTCCTTAATACTTATAGTTGTGTATATTCTATTTGACAATAGATTTAATCTATAATTATACAGCATTGGATTTGTATTCCTTGTAGGCTCTCTTAAGGTGCCTTGAAAGACAACTTCATCCCCTAACTTGAGGTCTTTGTTACCTATAACCCTAAGCATTATCTTCTCTTTTAGGCTAACTATCTTTTCTCCATCCTTAAACTTCTTTACCACTACAACATATTTCCCCTGACTCTCATCTTTATAGGATATATCATGGACTATTCCTTCAAATATGAGATTTTTACCAACTTTATTCTTAAGAATGCTGTCATGTAACTGGACTGTACCTAAAACAATACCTAAAAAAAGAAATAGTAAAAATAATACTATTTCATTTGATTTACCCCTAATAATGCTGGTAAAATATATTAATAACAGCAGTACTAATGCTGACATTAATACAAAAATATTAAATGTAAAAATATATGATGCTATTATACCAACAACTAAAGGAGCTGAAATAAACAAAAAAGGCCTGTGCATAAAATCCCCCAGCTATCTTTTTCTATGAATCCTGTTTAAACTCCATATTAGCAGTATTAATCCAACGAAAACAAACATCCAGCCATTATTTTGCATATTATCACTCCTATGTTATTTATTAGATTATAACATATTAAATAAATATTTTTATCGTCAATTATAATATACCATATATTTTAAAATGAAAGGATTGATAATTAATATGACTGAAAAACTTTATTTAAACAATCAATATTTAAGGGAAATTGATGCCAGAATTGTAGAAAAGACTTATAAAGACGGAAAATATTATATTAAACTAGATAGAACCATTTTTTATCCTCATTTATCTGGTGGACAACCTGGTGATAAAGGAACAATAAACGGTGTAGAAGTCGTTGAAGTATTTGAAGATGATTCTGATATAATCCATGTAACTAAAGACAACATACATAGCGATAAAGTTATGCTAAACATAGACTGGGAAAACAGGTTAGACAACATGCAGCAACATTCTGGGCAGCACCTATTATCTGCAGCCTTTTACAAGCTTTACAACGCTGAAACAATTAGCTTTCATATTGGAAAAGATTATGTATATATTGATATAACTCTGCCTGACCTTACAGAAGAAGAAGCAAAAAAGGTAGAAATCTATGCCAACAGAATAATATTCTCTAACTTTGACATTAAATCCTACTATATTGAAAAGAAAGATATTGATAAGATTCCTGTAAGAAAAAAACCTTCCGTTAGCTCAAATATACGAATTGTAGAAATAGATAATATTGACTTTTGTCCATGTGGAGGTACCCATGTAAGGCAAACAGGAGAAATTGGCCTTATTAAAATACGAAAATGGGAAAAGTACAAAGGCAATGTAAGAATCGAATTTGTTTGCGGCAACAGGGCATTGGAAGATTATAGTTGGAAAAATAAAGCTATTAACGATATTTCTCTTCTTTTATCTTCTAAAGACAAAGATGTCTATGATAAAGTCAAAACCCTATTGGAGCAAAAGGTAGAACTCGAAAAAGAAAACCGACACCTTAAAGAAGAAATAATAAAATACGAAGGAAAAGAACTATTAAGAAATGCATATAAAACAAAGAACATTCCATTTATTTCTAAGGTATTCGCAGATAAGGATTTGAAAGAAATTAATGCTATTTCCGCTTTCTTAAATAATGTAAGCAGTTCTATCCATATCTTTGGTTCTAATAAGGACAATAAAGGACAGTTCTTGATTTCTGTCCCAAAGGATTTAAATATAAATTTAAAGAATATTTTAAAGGAAATATCCAGTGAATTTGAGGTAAAAGGTGGAGGCAGCAACAATACAGTACAAGGAGGTTGCAAGCTAGAAGATTTAGATAATATTTTAAGCATATTTGACAGTAAAATAAAAGAAAAATTAAACTAAGGGTAGAATATTCTACCCTTATTTTTTATCAAAATAACAAATAGATATTTTCAGCTTTCAGATGCAATAAGTGCTGCCCCTAATGCACCACAAATATCCGGTTCTTTTGGAACAATTATCTTTTCTCCAAGTTTCTCTTCAATTGCCCTTACTACGCCAATATTTCTTGCTACTCCACCAGTCATCATGTATTCTTTCTCTAACTTTTGGCTTTTGGCCATAGAAATAATCTTTGAAGCAATTGACTTATTTATACCATGTATGATATCTTCTAATTTTTTCTCAGATGCAATCAGTGATACAACTTCTGACTGCGCAAATACAGAGCACATACTAGAAATATTTATATCCTCTTTCCAGTTTAGCCCTAATATGCTCATTTCTTCCAAGCTTAACTGTAGGGATTGAGCCATCATTTCAATAAAACGCCCTGTCCCTGCAGCACATTTATCGTTCATCATAAAGTCAACAACATTTCCCCTGCCATCTAGCCTAATAACTTTGCTGTCTTGCCCACCAATATCTATAACAGTTCTTACTCTAGGATTTAAAAAATATGCACCTTTAGCATGGCAGGTAATCTCAGTTACATCTTTTTCCCTAAAATCAATCCTTCTCCTTCCATAACCAGTTGTAACAACCTTTTCTATATCTTTTAATTCAATTCCTCCTCTACTTAAAGCTTCATCTAATGCTTTTTCTGTGCTTTCCAATACTTTAGCACCTGTAGGTACAGTGGCAAAAGAAATAATGTCCTTCTTATTGCTAATTATTACAACATTTGTTGATGTTGAACCAATGTCTATTCCAGCATAATAGGATTGAATTTTAGAAACCTTCTTCTCATTAGCTCTTTGTTTTTTCATCAAATTCTCATAAAAGGCATTCAGTCTTGTCCGTATTTGCTCAAAAGCATTTAAAGTATAATCTGTTTCTATTCTGAGTATGGGAATATTAAGTGTGGACTTTAATTTTGAATATTCATAAGTATAAAAATTACAAAAGCTCACAGTGTTAAATATTATTCCACATAGATTGGGGTCTTCAACTAAAACTCTCCTTCTTGAAATATCACTCATCCTGATACATGGTATTTGGGAAAGCAACGAATTTACATACCAAGTCATAATCTCATCAATATTGCTAGACTTAGGTGGTCTTCTAACCCTTCTAATCCCGGTACATGTATTATTTATTATATGCAGAGGTGATTCTTTTTTGATTAATTCTAGTAAATCCAAGTTCATTCTTGCTCCCATTATAGATATATAAGGGCCATTTATCTCATCTAAATTTGAATTAAAAGAATCATAAAATTTATCTATATCAAACATCTTATTTAGTTTATTTTCAAGAAAATCTATTAGTCTTAATAATTCGTCTTTATATAAAAGCACGCCACAGCAATTATTATTATGAGGCAAGTTTAAGGTAAAAACTTCTTGCCCCAAATCTTTTAGTACATCAGCAACCCTTTCCACTGAATCACAGCAAGTAGTTAAAATTATAGGTTTGCTACTTTCCCTTAATCTTCCTTCTATTATTGAGCGTGAAAAACTGCAAATATTACTATGTATGTATTGGTCGCTTAATTCATAATCATGAACAGTAAAATCAAGTAACTCTGTCTCAATATCAAAACCCTTTAACAATTCAACAGGTGTGTATTTACATACATATTGCATTTTTATACCTCCAAAATCTCAAGAAAAGCTTGTAGGCGTGTTTTCATCTGTCCATCATTTATATTTTCCCTGTCACAACCATCACCATCTAATATCAATACTGGAATCCCATTTTCTTCCAGTATCTTTTTGGTCAACAAGCTACCTCCTATAGTCTTTTTACATCCCCAGTTGTTAAAATAAACTACACCATTGGCATTTAAGTATTCTGCCATTTCCAATACTTTCCCAATACGCCCTTCTACTGGGCCTAATAGATTATTGCTTAAAAGCTTTATTGCCAATGCCCTTAATGGATTGTCCTCATCTAGCTCATTTATATAATCAAAGTTCAAATCTGAACATAATAGCTGATACTTCTTATTGTTATTAAACACCTCTTTTAATGTCCCTTGCCAATTTGGGATAGTATGGCACCATAAAATTCTAATGCTTCTATAGTCTTCTGAATACTTATAAGCATCATCAAGTAGCAATTTAAAATATTTTTCAGCTTCTTTGGTTCCCATTAAGATATGGGTAAAAAACACTTTATACATTTCAGAAGTCACATCATTTGGAATGAATTTCTCTGAAAGCATATCTAGAAATTCATTGTAAAGCTTTAAAGATTTATTTTCCCTTCTAATCACTTCCCTTAATTTCTCATAGTCAAACTTTCTATCTATATTGTCTTCAATAAAAGATACAGCATCCTTTAGCTGATTTTCTACATACCCTATTGATCTTTCATTAATATTGTTTGGAATATCAATCATAAACATTGGTATTCCCCAAAATTCAGCCAACTCCCTAAATGTTATAATATTTGAATCACAAATCATAGAAGTAAACATTACAAACCTTGGTCTAGGCAAAATTCCTGAATAAGCTGCTCCCAACAATGCTTTATGATATGAGCATAATGTTTTTGGCATTCCTATGTTTTCAATATAGTCAATAAAAAAGCGCTCACAATATGCGCCATTTAAATAACAAGCAAACCCTTCTACAGCTTCAGGTATTATGTTCGAAGCATGCAACAGTTCACATGGGAAGAATAGATTCACTACTGCAGAATTATCTGGATTAGATAATGGATAGCGAATGTATTTATTACATATTACTGAAGAATATACTTGATTTGGAAGTAAATACTTCTTCGGAAAATATTTCATCTGAAAGCCACTGAAAGCATAACCTATCTTAAGAAGTCTTTGTGATGTTTTAGGATTTTTCTCTAAATTGTTTCCTACTATTTCCCCAAACTTCTTAACTGCATCCCTCATACTAACAGCTCCTAAAAAATTATTATTCTATCAAAAATATTATATCAAATGCAAAATAAAGAAGCCAAAGTCCATTAAAATGGATTTGGCTCTTCAATACTTAAATTTCTATTCATTTACTTTTAAGCTTAATATTTCTTCATATAATTCTTCCCTTAATTTGTCTATTTGTGAATAATCAATACATGGACCATATGCTTTTTCTAGTATAAAATGATTTTCTTTGGCTTTACTTAAACTTTTGATGCCTTTTTCTACCAATATATTAAACATTTCATAATCTTCATAGTTAATTTTGCTGTCATCAAAGAAATCATTAAGGTTTAGTGTGTATTTAGCCTTTTTCTTCCCGTGTTCATTAGATGTTATTATAGTATCTAATTCCTTTATATACAGAGATTCAATTTTTTCTGGCAATAAGGAATTATGAAATACTTCTACATGATAGTTTCTTAGTTTGGCTTCTTCAAAAATTCTATATAAAAGAGTTGATTTCCCTGTTCCAATCTCTCCTTTAATATAATATACATCTCCAACCCATTCTAATACTGTATCTGTAAAATCGAAATAGCCTTCTGGTGTATTGGCAGTTGAAAAGAGATGCCTTTCCTTGAATCCATAAAATTCCGCCTTATTTTCTCTCTTTGAAAAAATCATATCTATTAATTTCTTGCTTTCATTATTTATCTTTTTAATATCTAAATTTCTCTTATTTTCATTTGCTATTTGCTCATAAATCACTTTTGCTGCCTTAAAATAGTTAAATGCCCTTTCATAAGCATATTTATTATTCATCTTTGCCTTTTTTATTTCTTCCTCAGATTCTTTCAATTTTTCAGAATCAATGTATTTAGCCAAATCTATTATCCTATCTGTTAAACCTGGATAGGCTGGGTCCATAACATGAGGTGCTGTTCCATCTAACAAACATATTTTAAGTTCTTCAATAACTACAGCATCAATAGAATTTGGATCCGATGGGCAGTGGTGGTATTCTATTGAATATCCCTTACTTGTCATTCTCTGCCCTATTTCCCTCATTAAAGAAGATTTGCCTCCTCCAGGCATTCCTTTAAAAATATATAGCCTATTTCTGTTGTCAGGAACTATATAGCTGTGAAAGGAGTGGAATCCATTAGCTGTATTCCCTCCTGTAAATACCTTCCTTACTCTCATTTTTACCCTCCTAAAGTAAAGATTTCATTTATATTAACAATTTATTCTATATTGTCCATTTTGTGAAAAAAATTAAGAATCTATTAAACTTTTGTTACCCTAAATTCAATAAATTATACATTTATTGAAAAAAAGAAAAATTAGTAAAAAAATCAATATCACCAAACTGCAATAAAAGATAAATTGTTCAATCTCATGATTTAATACAAAATGCTACCTTAAAGATTGCAAAGTGGCATGAAATTAAAAATGCAGATTCAAATAAATCTGCATTTATCATAACCTTATATAAATAGTAAAATTGTAAACTATACTATTACAAAAATTATGTCCTTTTTTCAAATCTATTTCCACACTTGGGGCAATTTATTGCAATTTTTTTGCCTTTTTCAGGTCTTTTTATTCGTACATAAGTCTTACAATGGGGGCATTTGTAATATTTATGTGTTTTCCTGTCTCGCCACATGCTTTTATACAATCGAATGCTTTTAGGCAAATGAAATCTATCTTCGAATTTATTTTTAATTTTCCTATATTTATTTAATTCCATTTGCCTTCCATATATATTCGTTGACATAACACGAAGCCAAGACCAAACAATTAATACAAAACCTATTATATATAAAAATTTTAATTGTGGAATAAAAGAAAAAATCATCAAAATAAGTCCTGCAATTAACAAAAATTTTGATAATTCATCATACCCATAACGCCCTCGCATGTAATCATTTAGCTTATACATTAAGTTCGAAAGCCAGTCTTTCATATTATCACCTTTGAACAATTTAATTTCTTACCTATAATTTACATTCCTGACAAGTAATAATTATAACACATTATAAAAGCAAATTTTATTATATAATTTATATAGGAAAATAAATATTATTAACACCCTTTTGTTAAGGAGGGAAACTTATGATTGAAGAAAATAGAGTACCTGAATCAATCATTACAATGCAAGAAGAATTGAAAAATGAGCTTAATAAAATTAGAGAGGAAATGAACAACAATTTTATCAACTTAAATTCTCGTATTGATGAAATTGAAAATAACATAAATGATATTAAACAGAAATTGTCCAAGCTTAACAATAAAACAAATGAAGGATTTGATGCATTAAGAAAAAGGCTTAAAGAAATGAAAGTTATTAGCAGAAATAGGTATTTGGCTTTTGTCGATGATTTAGAAAGTATAAGAAAATCCCTAAATAATATTGAAGCAAATACATCAGCATATTCGAAAGATATGAAAAAGATAAGGGCATTAAGAAGATTAAAATAAAAGAAATAGTAAAAGTCTTGCCAATATACAAAGGCAAGCCTTAATTTTTACAGAAACCTTCATAAATGAACCTATCTTTCCAAAAGTCACAAAGTTTAAAAAAGCTGCCTAAGCAGTAAATTTATAGTTGTATAATATAAACTCAAACCTACCTAATTACTTCCTTTTTTCTTACAATATAATTTATAATTTCATTTGTAAGAAATTCAATATTTTCAATATTTACTACTTTATCTTTAGAGCAGTGAATATCAGGGAAATAAAATCCCCCAAGTTTTGTCCTTTTGCAATACAATATACCTATTACGCCATCTTTTCTAAATGTATAATCATCTGATAGTGGAATAATTTTATATTTGAATCTTTCTACATTGCAAGGAGAAGATATTTTCAATCTTTCTTGTATTTCTTTTGCTAAATCTTCTTTTTTCCCATGAGTAATCAAAATTGTATCACCATTACCCACACAGTCGAAATTGATGACTTTCTTTTTACTTATATCAATCTTCTTTTTCTTAAAGTGTTTTTTCATAGCAGCAGAACCCAAAAGCCCCCATTCTTCATTATTAAAAAATATATAAGCAATTTTTTCTTTATCTAAATTTTTCATGGATATTTCATGGGCTATGTTTAATAAAGTCAAAACTCCTGAAGTATTGTCATTATAATTGCTTCTATTTGGAATAAAAATAGCAATTATGATTACTAATGCAGGTAATATCTGTAATAAATCTGATACAAATATTGGTATAATATTTAAATCCACTAATTTAGTAATTGCAAATCTATATATATAATACATAATAAAAAATACTATTATTGCTTGAATTTGCTTTAAATGCCCAAATATTTCAAGCAAATATCTTAGAAAATTAGGTATTTTGCCTGGAGTATCATAATGTGCTGTAAAAACATATTCTGCTTTTTCTACATCTCCTACAACTATGTTCTTTTTTATTATTTCAGTATCCCAGCCTAATTTTTCCATCTCATCTTTTATGTATTCTCTAAACTTTTCCTTCTGCCTTGGGAAAAACCTGATGCCATATTTCTTAATAATAGTATCCTTTATGGTTTTTAAATAATCCATATTTTACTCCTTTCATTTAAAATATTAAGTACATTATATAATAATTTTAATAATTTTTTAACAAGTACTAAGATAAAAAACTAATGTATTAATTATTTTTCCAAAACAAAAAAGCCACTAAAGTGGCTTTATTTAAATGGCGGGAGTATGTGGGAATCGAACCCACCCAAGAGGCTCTTAACCCCTCGTACTGGTTTTGAAGACCAGAGGGCACACCAGCACCCATCTACCCCCATATTCAATTATATTAAGTAGCCCAAACTTGCTACCAGTTTATTATAAACGTGTTGACGATTTATGTCAAGGGTAGAAGATTCCAAAACAAAGGATTCCATAAATAAAATATTATAAAATTTATTTATTTTTATTTGATTTCTTCCTAGATAGGGATAATCCACCAAAACCACTGATTATTGCCATATAGAACCCAAAATCATACCACCAGCCAGTATTTATTGGTTCGTACACTCTAATATTGGGATTGAATATTTTTACAATAAGGGACAGAGGTGCAATCCATCCATGCCAAATGCCTGATAGAAATCCAGCTGGATTAGAGTATGTATAATTGCCATTCCCAGGCATACAACCTGTAGTTGATGCTGAAATTATAAATAAAAACAATAATAATATAAGAAATTTTCTCTTCATCATTTCACCTTCGTATCATAATTTAAAAATCATATTTACATATCAATGCCATATTCTTTCATCTTATTATATAATGTCTGCCTTCTAATGCCAAGAATATCTGCTGCTTTACTTTTATTTCCACGGACATCCATCAAAGTATATATAATAAGTAATTTTTCATATTCCTTAAATGTTATTTCAGTTCTGTTCCTCAGTTCAGGATAAGTATTATTCATCTTTATTTCAGCTGGTATATGGTCTATTGTCAGTATCTCATCATTTTTTTTGGCTAAGATTACTGAACGTTCAATGACATTTTTAAGTTCCCGTACATTTCCCTTCCATGGATAATTAAGAAGAATATGCACAGTCTCCAAATCAATCTTTTCTAAGTTTTTATTGTAGTATGTGGAAAATTCTTTTAAGAAGGCATTGGATAAAGCAATAATATCCTCTTTCCTCTCCCTTAATGGAGGAATTTCAATTTTTATTACATTTATCCTATAATAAAGGTCTTCTCTAAAATTGCCCTTCTTAGTTTCTTCCCACAAATCCTTATTAGTAGCTACAATAACTCTTGCATCTAAGTTTATGTTTTCAGTAGAGCCTACTCTTTCAAATTGCCTTTCCTGCAACACTCTCAAGAACTTAATCTGCATATTTAAAGGCAATTCTCCTATTTCATCTATAAATATTGTACCACCTTGTCCCTGCTCAAATTTCCCTATCTTTCTATAGCTTGCACCTGTAAACGCTCCCTTTTCATGGCCAAATAATTCACTTTCAATTAAGTTTTCTGGTATTGCAGCACAATTTATTACCACAAACCTCTTATTTCTTCTATGGCTCTTTTTATGGATAAGTTTCGCTATTACCTCTTTACCAACACCTGTTTCTCCTGTAATTAATACTGTTGCATCTGTTTTAGCAATGTTTTCCACCATTGAAACTATTGATTTCATTTTTTCACTGCTGTATATTACACCTTCATCATCGTGATACTCAAAAATATTAACCGGACTTTCACTAGTTTTCCCCATAAAAATCCCCTTTTCAGAAAACAGTAATTAATTTAATTTTATAATCTCACCAGGAAGTTTGCCTGTGTGAGCACCATCTTCTACCACTACTTCACCATTTACAATAACAAATTTTATTCCTTCTGGATATTGATGTGGATTGTCAAATGTCGCCTTGTCTATAACTGTGTTTTTATCAAATATTGTTATATCAGCTTTATACCCAACATCTATTAACCCTCTATCTTTTAAATTCATCTTCATAGCAGGTAGCAGTGTCATTTTATGAATTGCATCTTCCAATGCCAACACCCTTTTTTCCCTTACATACCTTCCAAGTATCCTTGGGAAAGCACCATAATATCTAGGATGAACTTTTACATTTTCATAATCTCCATAAGGTGCTACTGCTAATCCATCAGTACAAAATATCGCCATAGGCTGTTTCATTACTTCAATTAAATCTGTCTCTAACATAGCGAAGAAAATTACCTTTATAACTCCATCTTCATCAATTAAAAGCCTTATTGCTGCTTCTTGAGGAGTTAAGTTCATATCTTCTGCTATATCTTCAATATTCATTCCTTCATATTTTTTATATTTTTCATTTTTCAATGAGACAATTCTAATCATATTCCAAGAAGAACCAAGCATTGGATTCCCCCAATTACTATTTGGGTCCACCATTTCAGAAATTACTTTTTTCCTTATAATATCGTCCTTTAAATGTTTTACCATGTTTTCTGGACTAAACTCCCTTATCCAGGTAGGCAATACATCAGCTAAAACACTTTCATAAGCTGTATATGGATATACATCATAATGTATATCCAATCCTTCATTTTTGGCCTTATTAATCACTTCAATAGCTTCGTTTACTTTTCCCCAATTTTGAGGATGGGCAGCCTTAAGGTGAGATATTTGCAATTTTACTCCGGACCTTCTAGTTATTTCTAATACTTCATTTATGGATTCCAACAGGTAATTACCTTCTTCTCTCATATGTACTGAGAGCAATCCATCATATTTTTTAACTACTTTTGACATTTCTGCCAATTCATCTATGGTTGCAAGGGAATCTGGGCTGTTATCTAACCCTAGTGATAATCCATAGGCTCCATCAGACATTTCTTTTTCAAGCAGCCATTTCATCTTGTCCATTTCATAATCTGTAGGAATCCTTTTGTCAAATCCCATGACAGCAACTCTGATACTACCATATCCAACCAGTGCAGCTACATTTACAGAAATTCCCCTTTTTCTTAGTATATTAATAAACTCCATATTGCTGTCCCAAATCCAGTAATTTGGCTCATTTTTGTTTTGAACATAAGAGCTGGTATATTGCTTTAAATCCTTTAATCGTTCTCTATTTACAGGACCTAAAGTTCGACCTCCTTGTCCAACTAATTCAGTTGTTATGCCTTGGCGAATTTTACTTTCAGCCCTTGGATTATTATAAAGTGAAAAATCAGAATGTGAATCTATATCAATAAAACCCGGACTCACGACATAGCCTTTGGCATCAATAACTTTAAGTGCTTCGGTTTCTATATTAGGGCGGATTTCCATTATATAGCCATCTTTAATACCAATATCCGCAAAGTAGGAACATTTACCAGAACCATCGATGATTTCTCCATTTTTAATAACTAAATCATACATAGCTCTTCTCCTTTCTGGTAATTATTCAAAATTGTTATAGTTATTTTATCACACTGTTTGAATAGCTTCAATTTATAGAAAATTTGTTTTATAAGAAAGCGTAAAATTATTTAACACTTTTTACTTCTTATTTGTTTAATAATGTAAATTTTTTTTACACATTGAATACACTTTACATATAAACTAATTTGTTAATTCATATACAAGAATTTTCTTATTATTTTTATAATTTAAATTCCCTATTTCTATGGCATTTTGATAAAATAAAAATATTAAAATTTTTATTTTTGAAAATATGGCATATTATTTGCATCATAATAATTAATAAAAAATAAATAGATTTTTAAATTTTTCCAGGAGGTGATTGGGAACATATATTTACAACAGATTTAAAATATTCCTAATCTTAATCATTAATTCCAGATAAACTAATATAAAGGGGGATTATGATGACAGAGAAAAGTAAAATAGTTAATAAGGCTGTAAGATTTCCTCATACTTATGTATTAATATTTTGTATCGTAATTATTTCTGCATTATTAACTTATATAATACCTGCTGGTGAATACGCTAGAGTTCAAGATCCTAATACAGGAAGAACAGTAGTAGATCCAAATTCCTTCACAATAGTTGAAAGAAATCCTGTAAATTTATTTGATGTTTTATCTGCTGTTCCTAGAGGAATGATTGATGCTGCACAAATAACATTCTTCATTTTTATAGTAGCTGGGTCATTCCAAATAATAACTTCTACAGGTGCCATAGAAGCAGGAATATACAAAGTAGCATATAAATTAAAAGGAAATGAACAGCTATTAATCCCAATATTCATGTTCTTATTCTCATTGACTGGAGCATTTTTAGGATTTGCTGAAGAAAACATAGTATTTATTCCTATAGCAATAACATTAGCTAGAGCTTTAGGTTATGACGCTATTGTTGGAATGTCATTAGTAAGTCTAGGCGGTGCAGTAGGATTTAATGCTGGAATAATGAATCCATTTACTGTAGGTGTAGCACAAGGTATAGCTGAATTACCACTATTCTCAGGTATAGGGTTAAGAATTATAGTTTGGATTGTATTCTTAATTGTGTCAATTTTATATGTAATGAGATACGCTAAGAAAATTAAAGATAAACCAGAATTGAGTATAATTGCTGAAGTAGAATTAGAAGAAAGGAAAAACAACAACTTTGAAGTTATTGAAGATAGAAAATTATCAACTGCACATATATTAGTATTCTTAGTTTTAGCAGCTGGATTAGCAACAATTGTATTTGGAGTTTACAAATACGAATGGTATATCAATGAAATTGCTGGTATTTTCTTGGGAATGGGTATTGTTTGTGGATTCATTGGTAAAATGGGTCCAAACAAAATGGCTCAAGAATTCGTAAACGGAGCTAGGGGTATTGTATTTGGAGCTTTAGTATGCGGTATAGCAAGAACAATCCTTGTAGTACTAAAAGATGGGCTAATCCTAGATTCAATCATTTACTACTTATCAAGCTTAATAAAAGGATTACCTACAACAATAGCTGCTGTAGGAATGTTCCTAATTCAAAGCTTAATTAACTTTGCTATACCATCCGGAAGTGGTCAAGCAGCAACAACTATGCCTATCATGGTTCCTTTAGCAGATATATTAGGATTAACTAGACAAACTGCAGTACTTGCTTTCCACTTTGGCGATGGTTTCTCAAATACATTTACTCCAACAGCATCTACACTTATGGCTTCACTTTCAATAGCTAAAATACCTTATGATAAGTGGATTAAATATTACGGAAAATTATTCTTCATCTGGACCGGAATGGGAGCTGTATTCATGGTTATAGCAGTATTAATCAACTATGGACCATTCTAATCACATTGATAAGCAAATAGAGGTGTACTATGAATCTTAACGTAATATTAAATGACATCATTATAATTGATGGGCATGCGGACATCCCAGAAGATGTATATTTAAGAGAGATAAGAGGAGAAGAAAACCCATTCCACAAGCATTATCAACAGTTGAAAAATGCAGGCTTAAATATAGTATTTACAAGCATCTTTACAAAAGGCTCTAAAGAAAACTGCCTAATTCAAGGTCTCCTAGAAGTTGAAAGAATGTTAAAAATTGCTGAAGAATATGAAGATATCGTAATCATAAGAAACAAAAAAGATTTAGACTATGTATTGGAAAGCAAAAAATTAGGTTTTGTACTATCCTTGGAAGGTTTTGAACCACTTTACGGACACTTAGAACTATTAGACATGTACTATAGATTAGGAGTAAGGGCAGCTATGTTAACCTGGAACAAAGAAAATCCATTTGCCCATGGAAGCGAAGTAGCAAATGGCGGTCTTACTGAACTAGGTTTCAAAGCAATAGAACGCATGAATGAATTAGGAATAATCGTAGACGTATCCCATTTAAATGATGATGGATTTTGGGATATAATCAAAGCAAACAAAAAACTTACTGTTGCTTCCCATTCAAATGCAAGAGCATTATTTAACCATCCTAGAAATTTAACTGATGACCAAATAAAAGCTATAGCAAAAAGCGGAGGAATTATAGGAATAAACTCCTACTTCTCCAAAGTTGATGAAATAGATCCAGGAAAAGTTAGGACTTCAGATGATAACACCGAAACAATACATGATGTTATAAAACATATTGAATATATTGTAGACTTAGTTGGATATGATCATGTGGCATTTGGATTTGACTTTAACATGTATTTAGGAGACTTTGGAGTAAAAGGGCTAGAAGATGCTGAAAAAATACCAGATGTAATAAAACTACTACTTGAACGAGGTCATTCTGTAGAAAATGTTAAAAAGATTGCAGGAGAAAACTGGATAAGAATACTTAGAGAAACATTAAAATAAAGTCATAGGACAATGTCCTATGACTTTATTTTTACTTGCTAGCATATTCAACTACAGCTTTAGCCAATACATCCATAGGGTCAATCAATGGTACTGAAATGTGATGAGGCTTTAATACTAAAATTATTTCAGTACATCCACTAATTACTACTTCTGCTCCGTTTTCAATTAACTCTTCGCTGGCTTTTTTTAGCAAACTCAAAGGTTTTTCACCTAAATCTCCATTTTTTATGCCTTCCTTACCATATATTGCTTCCATAACGCAATTTGCTTGTATTTCATCACAAGGATAGATTATATTAAAATCTCCTAAATACTTCTTGTATATCCCTGATTTAACGGAACCTGTAGTTGCCAATACACCTACATTCTTCACATTTGGATAATTTGCTTTAATATATTTATTTACTTCTACAAGGGCATTTAATATTGGATATGATAATTCCTTTTGTACATCTTCTATAAAATAGTGAGCTGTTATACAAGGGATACATGCAACTTCTACTCCTAATTTTTCCAGAGCTTTTCCTGTTTCTATCAACGCATCTAATGGACTTTCTCCTAATCCCAAAATAGCTTTAGTTCTATCAGGAATTTTTGGATTGCTGTATATTATTACTTTAAAATGGTCTTGTTCCGTTTCTATCTTTGTTGCATCTATTATTTTTGAATACAAGTCTATTGTGGCCTTTGGCCCCATACCGCCAATAATTCCAATTATTTTATCATTCATAAATATTACCTCCAAGCTAACATTGAACCAATTTGTATTATGAGTTTAATTATACTCTTTTAACTTCATATCTACAATATTTTATAAACTAATAACTCATAAGACTATAAGCCTTATGAGTTATTAGGGAAATTCTTATGAATTAGAATTATTAAAATAATAGCCTACTCCCCATTTAGTCATTATATACTTATGGTCTGATGAGTCCTTTTCAATCTTTTCCCTAATTCGCCTTATATGAACATCTACAGTCCTTAAATCACCGTAATAAGCATATCCCCAAACTAACTCCAAAAGTTCTTCCCTTCTAAAAACCTTTCCTGGATTTGAAACAAGTACATAAAACAAATCAAATTCCTTTCCAGTAAGATTTACATTCCTTCCTTTAACAGTTACCTTTCTTCCAACAGTATTTATTACAAAATCATTTATTTTGATTATTTGACTGCTTGTATTTACGGATTTATAATTTTCTCTCCTTAAGATAGCTTTTATTTTTGCCTTGAATACCAATATGTTAAAGGGCTTGATGACATAGTCATCTGCCCCTTGTTCTAATGCTAGTATAATATCAATGTCTTCCCCATTTTCCATCATTACAACAATGGGCACATTGGAGATTTCCCTAATCGATTTGCACAAATTTAGACTATTCGAATTAGATGGATCTTCACCTAATAGAATGATATTATATTTACCTTTTTCTATTTTTTCTAGTATCTCTTTCTCATTAGTCAGCGTATCTACAACAAATCCATCTTGCTCTAAACTGTATTTTAATCCCTTCACGAAAGTTTCATCACTATCAACTATTAATACTTTTGCCTCCATCTGTCCACCTCAATATTAAACAAGTAATCATTTATTAATTATTCTATAATCTCCTACCCTCTTCGTTATCTTTATTTTATCGAAATATTCTAAAAGCGCAATAGCAACTTTCCTGTTAGTATTTAGCAAATCCCTATATTCGCCAATTGTAATATTTGGATTATTACTTAAATGATTCTTTAAAATCTCTAAAGCCTTATCGTACGCATTCTTCTCAATATAAATATCCTCATTAAGCTTTACAATCTCTCCGTTGTTTACTAATGTTGTAAATACTTCTGCAATTTCATTTTTATTATCGCTTATATCCTCTAATTCCTCTTTTCTAGGAGGTTGGTATGAATTCCTTCTAAATCTTTCTAATATTTCATTTTTAATTCTCAACTGTTCAGGTGAAAACTTCACCTCAAACCCCTTTATACAAATATTTTCAAGTCTCTGTTCCACATATCCCATATCAATTAGAAGCTCAATGAAAGAATCTGCCAACTTTGGTTTTGCTTTTTTCAAATATTTGCTTCTTATTTCTTCTTTAGGCATTCCGCTTCTTAATGGGTACCTATTATGATAGGTTTTTAATTCATTTAAAATTCTTTCTAAAATCTTATTAAAATAATTTTTGTGAATAACATGTAAGTCATTTGTTAATTGGAAAGTAATTACTTTCCCATCTTTAGCAAGCTCGTCTAATTCTTCCCTTATATTTTCTTCAAGCATTGCAGTAATAACTGAAATTTCTTTTGTTGATGGGAAGTTTTCTGAATTATCCTCAATAATCTTTTCTATAACATCCTTTGATGTTCCTATTTCCTTAATTTTTAGTTCATTTATGGCAGTTTCATCAAATTTCTTTTTCTTCTTTGGATTTGGATCTAAAATTATACCTCCACCTAATGTAAGCATTGGAGAATAAAACCTGACTACAAATCTATCTCCTCGTTTAGCAACTACTTCTTCCTCCAATCTTAATTGGGCATAAGCTTCCTCTCCTGGCCCCAACTGTTCTTTATCCAGCAATACTGCACGGCATAAAATTTCCTTTGTCCCTAAATATAATCTCAATCTTGTCCTGTCTTGTATAATTCTATCAATATTCTTCAATAGCTTTAACTTAACATCCAGCATCATCGTATCTTTCATTGAACCTACTGGAGCAACAACATTACCTCTTTCTACATCTTCTTTTTTTAATCCTGCCAAATTTATTGCTACCCTTTGTCCACCATAAGCAGTCTCTGTATCCTGTTCATGTACTTGTATTGTCCTTATTCTAGCTCTTTTATTTCCTGGGAAAATCTGAACTTCATCCCCAATGCTTAATTTCCCTGATAGCAGTGTACCCGTTACTACAGTCCCAAATCCAGGAACAGTGAAAACTCTATCTACAGGTAGCCTAGGAGTATCATTAATATCCTTTTCTTCTATTTCCTCAGCATATTTTTCTATAAGCTCAATAACTCTGTTGATTCCTTCATTAGTTACAGAAGAAACTCTAACAATAGGGGAATTTTCCAAAAAAGTCCCCTTTACTTCTTCCTTAATATCTTCTTCTACTAACTCCATCCAGTCTTCATCAACTAAATCACATTTTGTAAGTACTATAAATCCCTTTTTAGTTCCCAATAAGTCTAAGATATAAAGATGTTCTAAAGTTTGGGGCATTACCCCTTCATCTGCAGCTATAACAAGGAGTACAATGTCTATTCCAAATACTCCTGCTAGCATGTTCTTGATAAATTTTTCATGTCCTGGGACATCTATTATTCCAGCCCTTTGTCCTGATGGTAAGTCGAAATAAGTAAATCCAAGGTCGATTGTAATTCCTCTCTCCTGTTCTTCTTTCAATCTATCTGTATTCCTGCCAGTTAAAGCTTTTATTAATGTTGTTTTCCCATGATCGATATGTCCTGCAGTACCTATGATTACATGTTTCATAATCAATACTCCTTCGCCTTATTTAAAGCATATTCTATTCCATTTACTATAATATCAAATTCTTCTTCTCTTATTGTTCTTAAATCAAAATAAACCTTATCTTTATGCAGTCTTGTAATAATAGGTATGGAATATTCCCTTAGTCTGGTTTCAAAAGCTTGTATACTTAATCCTTTTAAGGATATAGTCAAAGACTTAGAAGGCAACTTTTCTAAAGGCAAAGACCCTCCACCTACTTCTGAAAAGCAGTCTTCTATTTTAATTACCATCAAGTCATCTTTTATCTTCCTGTTGATTTTTCTCTTTAATTTAAGTGCCTTTCTATTTATTTCCTCAATTGGCATAGTAAGCATATTTAATGTTGGAATCTTTTTTCTTGCCAAATCTTCATCAAGATAATATTTTAAAGTTTGTTCTAAAGCAGCAATAGTAAACTTATCTACCCTAAAAGCTCTTGTTAATGGATTTTTCTTCATCTTTTCTATATATTCCTTCTTCCCTACAATTATTCCTGCCTGAGGCCCACCCAACAGCTTATCACCACTAAATGTGACTATATCAACACCTTTTTTTAAACATGCATGTACTGTTGGCTCATATTCTAGCCCATATTTTGATAAATCTACTAGAACACCACTTCCCAAATCTTCAATTAAAGGAATACCATACTTTTCCTTTAGTTGGGCCAATTCACCAGAATCAACAGATGAAGTAAATCCCATTATCCTGTAATTGCTTGTATGGACTTTAAGTAAAGCTGCAGTGTTTTCATTGATGGCATTTTCATAATCCCATAAGTGAGTTTTATTAGTAGTTCCAACTGCTATTAGTTTAGCTCCACTTTGTTCCATAACATCTGGAATTCTAAAGGAACCTCCTATTTCAATCAATTCTCCCCTCGATACGATTACTTCCCTATCTTTTGCCATGGCGTTTAAAACAAGCATAACTGCTGCTGCGTTGTTGTTAACTACCATTGCTGCTTCTCCACCAGTAATTTCACTTAAAATTTCCTCTAAATGGCTATATCTTGAACCTCTTGTCCCTTTTTCAATATCATACTCCAAATTTGAATAATTAGAAGCAATTTCACCAATATTTTCAATAACTTCCTTACATATTAATGACCTGCCCAAATTGGTGTGGATAATTACTCCTGTTGCATTTACTACTCTTCTTAATTTATTGGCATTTTTCTTCATGGCAGTGTTTTCTATGGATTTGTCTAAATTATTTACACATTCTATAATTTCCTCCTCATTACTGCCATTTTTTATCTTATCCCTTATCTTGTCCATTTCTATCCTTATGCTGTCTAAAACTATTTTTCTGGGCATATTTTCTAACAATCTCTTTATGTTTTTCCTTTCTAAAATTTCATCTACTTTTGGTATTAATTTAAATAAATTTCTGCTCTCCATATAATCCCTCTCTATATGTTATTCTACATACAAATAAAAATCTTGTTTTTCCATTACTTCTCCTACCACTGCAAATTTTGTAGGTGTTTTAGTTAGTTTTTCCAACAGCAAATCTACTTTATCTTTTCTAATAGATATTAACAAACCTCCTGAAGTTTGAGGGTCAAATAGTATATCTTCCATGTTTTTGGGAACACTTTCATCTATCACAACATTATTCCCAACAAAATCCCTGTTTTTATATGCACCAGCAGGAACTAATCCCATATTTGCATAATCTAAGGCATTAGCTATTACTGGTATTTTTTTATGATATATTTTGATACTCACATTGCTTCCTCTTGCCATTTCTAAGGCATGGCCAAGCAATCCGAATCCAGTTATATCTGTAACGCTGTTTATTCCTTCCACTTCATCCATGGCTTCCTTAGCATACTTATTTAATGTAGACATCACAAATACAGCTTCTTCATAGGCTTCCTTATCTACGAGTTCACCTTTTATCGCAGTATTGATAATCCCAGTACCTAAAGGTTTAGTTAAGACAAGAACATCACCATGCTTTGCATTGTTGTTTGTTAAGATTTTACTTGGATGAACAAATCCAGTTACAGATAAGCCATATTTTGGTTCATCATCCTCTACTGTATGGCCACCGACAATTATTGCTCCAGCTTCTTTAACCTTGTCATATCCTCCTTTAAGTATGTCTACAAGTACACTTTGGTCTAGACAATTTGGAAAGCACACTATATTCATGGCAAGTTTAGGTTCCCCGCCCATTGCATAAACATCTGATAAGGAATTAGCAGCAGCAATTTGTCCAAAAGTATATGGATTATCTACAACAGGTGTAAAAAAATCCAATGTTTGAATCATTGCCAATTCATCATTAATCTTATACACTGCTGCATCATCAGATGTCTCAATTCCAACTAATAGGTTTTCATCAAACATCTTTGGTAAATGGCACAGAACCTGTGCCAATCTGTCTGGCCCGACTTTTGCTGCTCATCCTGAACTCTTTGTCATTTGGGTTAGTCTCACGTCCATTTAATCACCATCCTCATTTAACAGTTATAAGGTCCTTTATTGCTTCGAACCTCTTTTCACCAATTCCTGGAACATTTTTTATGTCTTCAATAGTTTTAAAAGGCATTTTTTCTCTGTATTCAATAATCCTGTCTGCCAATGCATCTCCTATCCCAGGTAAAAGCATCAGCTCAGCTTTAGAACAGGTATTTATGTTTATTTTCCCATTATCAGTGTTATTGTTGCTTTTATCAGAAAAACCTATATCAGCAGGAATCTCTTCGCCAATTCTAGGTATGTAAATCTTTTCTTCATCAGCTAGCTTCTTTGCTAAATTTATCCTGTCTATATCTGCATCATCTTTTAAACCTCCGCATAAATCAACAGCATCTATTAATCTTTTCCCCTCTTCCAGTTCAACTACACCTGGCTTATGAACTGCACCACTTATATGGACCATTATTGTTTTCACTTCATTTTCACTTTCACTATTTACTGCATCATCTTCTATTATACCATTAGAAACTACAAAATTCTTATCTATTTCTACAAATTCATCTCTATTCCCAATTATTTCCTTAAAAAAGAATTTAAAACTAAAAATCGCTACAATCAACAAAACAATTACTAGTATAATTATTTGCTCCTTTTTTGTAAAGGTTTTCATATATCCCCCTCCAAGAATTTTATAAGTTTTTAATCTAAATTGTACTTAATTATTTGCTTATTTTTTGATATAATCTAAATATTGAATTCCTAACAAAAAAGGTGGTGCATATTTTGAAAAAACTTGCAATAGTAATTGTATTACTGATAATCTTCTGTACATATTACCCATCCTTCGCTGCAGATGAGAAATTAGATTTAACAGGTGAAGCAGCAATATTAATAGATGCAGACACCATGGAAATATTATACAGTAAAAACCCTCATGAAAAGCTTTATCCTGCTAGTACTACTAAAATCATGACAGGTATTTTAGCCATTGAGCTAGGCAATTTAAATGATATAGTTACAGTGGATCAGGAAGTAGTAAATTTAACCGATGGCAGCCATATTGCCTTAGAAGTGGGAGAACAGCTTACATTAGAACAACTATTATATGCATTATTAGTAGAATCAGCCAATGACGCAGCTTTAGCCATTGCAAAACATATTTCTGGAAGCATAGATGAATTCATCAAGCTAATGAATGAGAAAGCCAAAGAAATTGGCGCCCTAAACACCAATTTTGTAAATCCCAATGGCCTTCCTGACGAAAATCATGTTACTACAGCTTATGACCTTGCATTGATGGCCAAATACGCCATGAAAAACGAAACATTCAGAAACATCGTGAAAAACTATACTTATACAATACCACCAACTAACAAAAAAACTCAAGAAAGGGTTTTATGGTCAAACAATCGCATGTTATACAGTGCTGAAAAAATCAGTGTAGATGGAGTTCAAACTACTATTAAATATGATGGAGTAAATGGCGTAAAATCAGGTTATACAGTGGCAGCAGGTCAGTGCCTTGTTACTTCTTATGAAAAAGATGGGAGATGGCTTATTGCTGTCGTATTAAAGTCAAATGGAAAAAATATTTATTCAGATACACATAAGTTATTAAATTATGGAATTAATAATTTTGAAAAAGTAAGAATAGGTTTTGCAAATAAGTTTATAGATAACTTGCCAGTTGAAAATGGTGTTATCCCTTATGTTGCAGGCATAACAAAATCCGATGTATATTACGTAATAGAAAAAGGCAAATTAGATTCAATAGAAGAAAAAATCGTGACAGATACCTTAGAAGCACCACTATCAAAAGGCGATGTTATAGGAAAAGTCGAATATTATTTAGATGGCAGAAAAATATCTGAAAACGACATAATATCTACTATGGATATTGATGAAATACCAAAGCCATCAATATTGGATAAAATAAAATCTAAATGGTATTGGTTTGTTTTTGCATTATTATTCTTAATTAGATTATGGAATTTACACATGAGGAGAAGGAGAAGAAGATATAGACGTAAAAGCACAACTCTGTTTGGGACTTAAAAAAATCCACCATATGGTGGATTTTTTTAAATGTATGCTACTGCTTCAATTTCAATATCTGCTCCTTTTGGTAATTGAGCTACTTGAACCAAAGACCTAGCAGGCTTGTGGCCATTAAAGAATTCTTCATATTCTTCATTAATTGCTCCAAAATTATTGATATCAGTTACAAAAACTGTTACCTTAGCAATGTTTTCAATAGTTGCACCTTCAGCTTCTAATATCGCCTTTATATTCTCTAGGCAAAGCCTAGTTTCTCTTTTAATATCACCTTTTAACAATTCTCCAGTTTTTGGATCCATTGGAAGTTGTCCTGAAGTAAAGATGATATTTCCTGCTCTTACTCCTTGAGAATATGGTCCTACTGCTTTAGGTGCATTTTCAGTTGCAATAAACTTCAATGACATATTCATTCCTCCTTTTTTATTATAGCTTCTGTATCAGTCCATAATCTTTCAAGATTATAGTACTCCCTCTCATCCTTATGAAATACATGCACTATTATATCATTTAAATCAAGTAATATCCATCTAGAACTTTCATATCCTTCTTTTCTAATCTCAAAGTATCCAATTTCATACAGTTTATCCAGTATTTCATCAGCTATTGCTCTTACTTGAGTTGTTGAATTCCCGCTTACAATTATAAAATAATCTGCAATCGTTGTTAATTTGCTGACATCTATCACCTTAATATCAAAACCCTTTTTATCTTCACAGGCCTTTGTAACAACAGAAATCTTTTTCTCTAAATCAATCATCAATTTACCTCCCATATATCTTTCCATATATATTTTAAACTTATTATTTATAAATTCAGCTTCATTAACATAAAATTTCTAGCATTTATTGTATTTGGATGTATAATTTTACCCCTGTCTACTAAGTATTTAATAGTATTATCCATTGCAAACAGAATTCCTCTGTCTAAATCCTCAAAAGTTTTTTCCCTTATCTCATCAACCCTTGGAAAATTTCTCCCTGGTTCTATATAATCTGCTATATAAATTATTTTTTCCAATAAGGTCATATTTTCTCTTCCTGTTGTATGATAACAAATAGCATTTAATATTTCTTCATCTTCCACATTGTATTTAACCTTTGCAACCTTAGCACCTAAAGGCGCATGAATTAAGTCATTGTTGTACTTCATATAATTATCTAAAATTATATCAAAGTCTTCTGCTAATTTCAACCAGTCAACATTGCCTTTAAACTTTGCACAATCATGTAAAAGTGCAGCAATCTTTACCTTTTCTAAATCTATATTATGGATTCTCCCCAACTTTAATGCTGTTTCCACCACTCCTAAAGTATGCTTAAATCTTTCTTCTCCTATGTCCTTTATTAGTTCATATTCAATGCTATTTCCCATCTAATCTTCCTCCATATAAAGATTATTTTTCTTTATATATTCCTCTACTTTTAAAGGTACAAGATATTTTATGCTTTTATTATTCTTAATTCTATTCCTAATGTCTGACGATGAAATATCAATATATGGTGAGTTTATTCTTATAAATGAAATGGCATATCTTAAATTTAGCTCTTTTATTTTATTATCTATTTCATTGCAGTCATTTCCTGGCCTATTTACTAATACGAACTTGCATAATTTAAATATGTCTTTAAAGTCCTTCCATTTTTCAATTTGAAATACTATGTCTGAACCTACAATAAAATATAATTCATCTTCTTTATATTTTTCTCTTAATGCTTTCATGGTATCTATAGTGTATGTAATTCCACTTCTTTCTATCTCTATTGAAGAAATAGTGAAATGCTCATTTGATTCAATGGCAAGTTTCAACATTTCAAGCCTATGTACTGGAGAAGCAGTATTTTTATCTATCTTGAAAGGATTTATTCCAGTAGGTATAAAAATTATTTTATTCAAATTTAAACTTTCCCTTGCACTTTCAGCTAAAATCAAATGCCCAATATGAATAGGGTCAAAAGTTCCACCCATGATACCTATTTTCATCATTCTTCCTCCTAAAAAATTAAACTTCAGAAATAATTCTGAAGTCTAATTATACTATGGTAACTGGATCTTTTTATTATTTTTTGATTCCTTATATAAAACAAATATGTTACCTATACTTTGGACAAATTCTGCATCAATAGCTTCAGCAATTTCACTTGCAGTATCTGTAGCATCTAATAAGCTGTTTTTCAAAACTTTAATTTTAACTAATTCATTTGCTTCTAAATATTCTTCTACTTGCTTCAAAAAATTCTCTGTTATTCCATTTTTACCAATTTGAAATACAGGTTCCATTGTGTTTGCCAAGCTCTTTAAGTATGCCCTTTGTTTGCCTGTTAGCATCACTCCACTCCTTCTATACTTCTATTTCTTTTTTATTTTGCCTTCTAACCTTTTCGTAATTTGAATTCCCCTTTTTCCATCCTGACCTAGCCTTTTCTTGTGGTACATAGTTTTCATTGATTACTATTTGGTTCTTTGCTGCGCAGTAATATGCTGGCTGATTTTCTTTGCAATTTCCACAGTTATAGCACTCCATTTTACAAAATAACCTCCATTTATTCAAAGAATTCAAACTCATAACCGCATATAAATACTGAGTCATTTTCTTCTATACCTAGCTTCTTAAGTTCATCAATCACTCCTTTTTTCCTCATCATGTCTTGGAAGTATCTTACAGAATCTATATCATCAAAGTTTACAGAATATAACAGCCTTTCAACAAAATCCCCTTCTACTATATACATTCCATTTTCTTTTTTAACAATAATATCTTCCTTATCATCTTCTTCAGCAGGAATATATTGCTCATCAAATGTTTCATAAGTTTTTTCAGTTTCCATTAACAAATTCCACGCAGCATATTTCAAATCCTCAATGCCTTCCAGTGTTGCAGCAGATACTGGAAATATCTTATATCCATTAGGCTCTAGTTCAGATTTTACCCTTTTAAGATTCTCTTCAGCTCCTGGTAAGTCCATTTTATTAGCAGCAATTATTTGAGGTTTTTTGCTCAACTTTTCATTATATTGTTTTAATTCTTCATTAATCTTATAAAAATCTTCTATAGGATCCCTACCCTCACTGCCAGAGATATCTATAACATGAATTAATACACTAGTCCTTTCTATATGCTTTAGAAAATCATGTCCTAAACCCGCACCTTCATGAGCTCCTTCTATTAGCCCAGGTATATCTGCAAGGACAAATGACTTTTCCTCAGCAACCCTTACAACTCCAAGATTGGGTTTTAATGTAGTAAAATGATAATTTGCTATTTTAGGCTTTGCTGATGTTAAGATAGAAAGAATTGTAGATTTCCCTACATTAGGAAAGCCAATTAGGCCTACATCTGCCAATAACTTTAACTCTAATATTATTTCCCTTTCTTCACCTTTTTTGCCTGGCTCTGCAAAATTTGGCGCTTGACGAGTTGAAGTAGCAAATCTGGCATTACCTCTGCCACCTCTACCGCCTTTTGCTATTACAAAGGTTTGATTGTGCTCTTTTAGATCTACAATTACTTTGCCTGTTACTGCATCTTTAACTAGGGTCCCCACTGGAACTTTAAGGATTATATCTTCCCCAGATTTACCAAACTGCTTCTTGCTTCTTCCATTTTCTCCGTTTTCAGCTTCATACACTCTTTTATACCTATAATCCATTAAAGTCCTTATACCTTCATCAGCTTTGAGGATTACACTTCCTCCATCGCCTCCGTCGCCACCGTAAGGACCACCTGAAGGTTCATACTTTTCTCTCCTCCAGGCTACTGCACCATCACCGCCTTTACCGCCTTTAACGCGAATTTTGGCTACATCTATAAACATAACTTCATCGACCTCATATCCTTTTTTAAAATCTAATAAGTTTATTATACCAATTAAAGGAAGTCTGTCAATAATCTAATAATCTTTGATTATTTTATTCCTATAATTAATATTTTATACTTAAGCTCGACATTCTAAAAATTACATAAAAAGCTTACCTTAACGGTAAGCTTTATACTATGCTAATTCTTCTATTGGATAAACACTAACTTGTTTTTTATTCTTTCCTTTTCTTTCAAATCTAACTACGCCATCAATCTTAGCGAAAAGAGTATCATCGCCACCTCTTCCAACATTTAAACCAGGATGTATTTTTGTTCCTCTTTGTCTAACTAGAATGTTTCCTGCTAATACTAATTCGCCATCTCCTCTTTTAACACCAAGTCTTTTAGCTTCACTGTCCCTACCGTTTCTTGAGCTACCTACTCCTTTTTTAGAAGCGAATAATTGCAAATTCAACTTAATCATCACTCACACCTCCTATTCTCGAGCTTCACATACTCTGGATAGCCTTCTGCTACTGACTTAATACCTATAAACAAAGTTTCCAGTACTGTTTGAGTATCTTTCAGTTTTGAAATCTCAATGTCATTAGGTAACTCTACACTAAGAAATCCTCTTTCCTCATCTATATTATACCTTATACTTTCTTCCTTTAAGCCACAAACATCTACTAAAGACATTAATGCTGTTTGTGCTAAAACTGATACAGCTGCACATACAATGTCCCTGCCGTATTCATCGTATTTTGCATGTCCATTTACTATATATTTCTTAATGTAATTATCTTTGTCCCTAAAAAATCTAACAGTAATCATATTAGCCAATTATATTTTCTATTCTAACTTTTGTATATGGTTGACGGTGACCTTTCTTTCTTCTATAGTTCTTCTTTGGCTTATACTTGAAAACGATGATCTTTTCTCCTTTGCCATGTTCTAAAACTTTTGCTTCAACCTTTGCACCATCAACATAAGGCTTACCTACTTCAATATTTCCTTCCTTTGATACCAATAGGACTTTATCGAAGGAAATATTTGAACCTTCTTCTGCATTTAATTTTTCAACTAATATTTCATCACCTGGTTGAACTTTATATTGTTTTCCACCTGTTTCAATTACTGCGTACATTGATTCGCACCTCCTCTAACCTAGTCTCGCCAATACAGGGTGTCGTAAAAACGAACTTCATAACCCAGATTGAGCGGCTCTCACCCCAATAGTTTAACAGAAATTAAAATCATTGTCAATCCTAAATTTCCAAGATATTGCCTCTTCCATTACATGTAGGACATGTTTTATAAAAGTCTGAAGATAAAGACCTTCTAATTTTCTTTCTCGTTAATTCTACTAATCCAAGTTTCGTAATGTCAATAATGTTAACTTTTATCTTATCTTTCTTAATATATTCTCTTAATGTATTTAACACTAAATCTTCATGGGAGTCATCTCTCATATCTATAAAATCTATAATTATTATTCCTCCTATGTCCCTAAGCCTAATCTGTCTTGCTATTTCCTCTGCAGCTTCCAAATTTGTTTTTAATATTGTGTCTTCTAAAGAGCTGATGCCTGTATATTTGCCTGTATTAACATCTATAACTGTCAAAGCCTCTGTTTCATCAATTACTAAATACCCACCACTTTTTAAAGGAACTTTTTTCTCCAGTGCTATCCTAATATCTTTCTGTATCACTGTGTCATAGTCTATGGAAAAATCAGGATTTAATTTCAGTTTATCTGAAAACTTAAATGGAAAATACTCTTCCATTTGAATTAGCTCATTATACACATCTTTGCTGTTAACAATTATTTTTTCTGTGTTTTCATTATAATTGTCCCTAATAATTTGGTACGCTAAAGTTGGTTCTTTATATATCAACTTGGGACAAGGGAGGAAATTTTTTTCCTTTTGAATTTTTTTGTATATGTCGTGTAAAATATCATATTCCTCTTTCAATATTGACTCATCAACATATTCAGAGGCAGTTCTAAAGATTAATCCCATGTCATCTCTAATAATCCTTTCCCCAACTTCCTTTAGATAATTAATCCTTTCAATATCTGTAATTTTCTTTGAAATATTAATTTTATTAGAGAAAGGGGTAAAAACAATAAATCTTCCTGGAATTTCAATGTGAGTCGTTACCTTTGCCCCTTTGTTCCCGTAGGGTTCCTTTACTACCTGAACTATTATTTCCTCACCAGACTTTACTATATCTGAAATATTACATTTCTGATTAGTATACATCAGTTCCCTAGGTAAAGCATCTTTTACATTGAGATATGCATTCTTTGATTCCCCTATGTTGACAAAGGCTGCTTCCATACCCTGCAGTACATTAACTACTCTTCCTCTATAGATATTGCCTACAAGCTTTTTCTGGCCTTTTTTTTCCAGATGAAATTCAACAAGCCTTCCGTCTTCCACAATGCCTACTCTATTTAAATCTTTTGAAGAATCAATGAAAATATACATCATATTAACACTCCCAACTATAAGGGCTTATATAGCTTTCCGTTTTTTTCTCCATAAAGGCCAATTCTCTTTATTCTCAACGAGTCCATATCAATATTTAAATTACAGCCCTTATCTAATGCATGAATAAAATCGACAGGATTTAAATTCCCACTGCTTCCAGTTTTAATTCTAGCTTTTAAAATTATATTTTCACCATTCTTTTTCACTTCTACATCCTTTATAAAAGGCTTTATATCTACTTCTTTTTTATCTTCTTTCCCTTTCTTCTTTGAAATTTTAGTAACAATTATCTCATGGCTTTTTAACCAGCTACTCACCATTTCATCTAATTTTTCTAATGTCTCCATATTTTCAATGTCAAAATTAAATTCATAATCAGCCCATTCAATTATGGAATTTATGGATTCTGACTTATCTAAATACTTAGCTTTAACAATTTGAACATCTTTAGGCAGTACCTTATTCATCCTGTCAATAAACTCATTTATAGGCACATATTCTAATTCAATATCCATATACTCTTCTTCTGATTCTATACCCAGAGACAATGGGGCTGCAATGGAGAACTTTGGTTGAGGGTTGAAGCCTTCAGAGTATTTTACTGGAATATCAGCCCTGTTGAAGGACCTTTGGAATAACCTCATTAAATCCAAATGGGAAATGTATCTCATATAATTCTTTTTATTAAATATCACCCTCAAGACCATTATTTTCCTCCTCTCATTACACACCCAACTATTCCGCAGCCCCTGCATCCATGCCTGCAGTCGTCAGTAGTTTTACCCTCTAATGATTTCTTGTATTCTCTAATTAGAAATTCTTTAGATACCATTGGATCAATAAAATCCCAAGGCAAGATTTCATCTAAATCCCTTTGCCTATGTGCATAGAAGCTGCCATCAATATTTAGCTCTTCCATTGCTTCAATCCAGTTTTCATAATTAAAGTAATCAGACCAGCTATCGAATTTACATCCTTTTTCCCATGCTCTGAGGATTAACTTGGATATTCTTCTGTCTCCACGGGCAAGTACAGCTTCCAAATAACTAAGTCTTGGGTCGTGATAATTGAATGTAATCTTTTTATCCCTTATATTTTCCTTTAAAAGGCGGGCCTTTCTATAAAACTCATCAATGCTGTTTTGTCCAACCCATTGGAAAGGTGTAAAAGGCTTAGGAACAAAACATGAAGCTGATACAGTTATCTTTAAATTCCCTTTTCTTTTTTCTTTTGGCATTGAGAAAAATATATCCTTTACTTTGTAAGCAAGCTCCTTTATCCCCAATACATCTTCATCTGTTTCAGTAGGCAATCCTATCATGAAGTAGAGTTTAACGCTTGACCACCCTTCTTCAAATACTTTTGTAATAGTATTTACCAAGTCTTCCTCTGTTACACCTTTATTTATTACATCCCTTAGCCTTTGGCTGCCTGCTTCTGGTGCAAAGGTAAGTCCAGTTTTCCTAACCTTTTCTATTTCTTTTAATATATCTATGGCAAAGGTATCCAACCTTAAGGAAGGCAGAGATACTCCTATTTTCTTTTTTTCAAACCTTTCCATTAACATTGAGATTAGCAAATACAGTTCTGAATAGTCACAAGAACTTAAAGAAGAAAGAGATACATTTTCATATCCTGTACTTTCTATTAGCTTTTCTGCTAATTCAACTAACTTGTCTACAGATTTTTCCCTTATTGGCCTATAGATAATGCCTGCTTGACAAAATCTGCAGCCATGGGTACATCCTCTAAAGATTTCCAACATAACTCTATCATGTACTGTTTCTATATATGGGACTATCATCTTTTCAGGTGAAAACATGTTATTTAAATTTGTTATCATTCTTTTTCTTATTTTCTTAGGTGCTGCTGGATTAATTGGAATCATATCCTTGATTGTATTATCGTCATTATATAAAACTTCATAAAATCTTGGAACATACACTCCCTCGATGGCAGCCACTTTTCCCAAGAATCCATCTCTAGAACCCTTTTTCTCCTTATGTTCCTTGTATAAATTCAAAATCTCTAAAATTACTTCTTCCCCTTCTCCTATTACAAAAAAGTCTATAAAATCAGCCAGTGGCTCTGGGTTATATGCACATGGGCCACCTGCAATAACAAATGGATCCCCATCTTTTCTTTCCTTAGATAAAAGGGGAATTCCTGCCAAATCCAAAATATTTAATATATTTGTATAACTCATTTCATATTGCAGTGTAAAACCTAAAAAGTCAAAGTTTTTTACTTCTTCCTTGCTTTCCAATGTAAATAGCGGAAGGTTTTCCTTCCTCATTTCCTCTTCCATGTCTACCCATGGTGCAAAAACCCTTTCACATGCAAAATCTTCTTCTTTGTTTATTAAATTATATATTATATGAAGCCCTAAATGGGACATTCCAACATCATAAACATCAGGAAATGAGAAAGCAAATTTTACCTTTACCTTATTTAAATCCTTATTTATGGAGTTTTGCTCCATTCCTATATATCTAGCAGGTTTCTCTACTTTATTTAAAATCCTGTCTAAAACCTTAGTATTTATCATCCGTTTCCACCTTTCATATTTTCTATTTAAGGTTATTTTTACTCCTATTATTAATTTAATACCTCGGGTAACCCCGAGGTATGGATTTATTTTTTATCTATCATGGTATCAGCCAGTTCTTCTAATGTTACTTTAGAAGTATTTACTATTTTTACTAAAGCATCTTTAATCTTTTTGCCATCTTCTTTAAAGCTGAAATCATAATAAATATTTCTTTCTATGATATCTAGAATTTTATTTGTAGTATTAATATTTATCAATTTTATAATAAAAATTCCTAATAAAACAGCAAAAACAATTATTGCTTGATTAATTAGCTTATTTAAAAACACATTTAAAATTTTCTTTATGTTGTTAGCAGTTAAAATTTTTCTATTCATTTAAATCACCTCAATTAATATATATTATTTAATTGAGGTGAAATTTATGTCAAAATCAAAATTATTCTACTATTTTAAAAGACGAATTTCCAACGATGAAATTATCTTTCAAACCTGAAGTCAAGTAAATAGATTTATCTTTTGTTATAAAAATTGCTTCTATATCTTCAATTGAGTTGACAAATTCCATTCCTTTATCTAATCCCATGGCAAATATGGTAGTAGATAAAGCATCGCCATCAATCGAACTATTTGTTATTATACTTACCCCAGTTAATTCATTTTCAACGGGGTATCCTGTAGAAGTATCAAGAATATGATGATATTTTTTGCCATTATAATAGAAATATCTTTCATAATCTCCCGATGTAACCACTGACTTATCTGTTACTTCAATTATTCCTGCATAGTTTCCCTTTGGGCTAAAGGGGTCTTGGATACCTATCCTAAAACTAGAGCCATTTAATTTTTTGCCTAGAATATATAAATTTCCTCCTAAATCAACTATTGCACTTTTCACATTGTTTTCTTCCAAAATCCTCTTAACTTCATCTGCTGCGTATCCCTTTACAATACTGCCTAGAGTAATTCTCATTCCCTTTTTCTTAAGATAAACTTGATTATTTCCTAGCAATTCCAAATCATTATAATTCACAAGGCTTTTTGCTTCCTCTATTTCTTCTTCAGAAGGTATATGATCCCTTTCTGTTTCTTCACCATCTATCTCCCACAAATCAGCTAAAGTACCTATTGTAGGGTCATATACACCATTAGAAAGCTTTGCATAATACATAGCCTTTTCCAAGACATAATAAGTGTCAGAATTAACTGTAACAGGCTGAATCCCAGCATTTTTATTTATATTACTTACATCGCTTGTTTCAATAGTAGAACTCATTCTATCTTCTATTTCTTTCAGCCTATCGAAAACCTTATCTAATATTTTCTCATCTTGATTATCGTAGATTCTAACAGTCATTACTGTATCCATGAGGAACTCTGTTCTTGCTAAGAACTCTGAATTTTTAGTTGTGTTATTTTGAGTACTGCTGCATCCTGTCAACAAGACAGCTATAAAAAAAATTGCAATAACTGACTTGATATTCAGTTTCTTCATCAAATCACTCCATATCATTTGAAAAACCCTAACGTAATGTTAGGGTTTTTCTACTATTTTGCATTGCTTAAAGCTTTGTTTACTAATTCAATAACATTTGTCCTTGTTGATGTAGCACCTGTAATGCTGTCAACATTCAATCCTTCAGTTCCATTGTTGTCAATTATCAACTTTTGAAGTTCTTTAGCAACTTCAATGGAACGTGGATAGCTGTAGTTTTCAGTAGTCTTCCTATCGCCTTTCTTTGCTGTTTCCATATCTTCAACAGCTACTTCAGCGTAATCAAGACCTACTATTTGACCATCCTTAACTGTTACTTTAACTTGTGCTAACCAGCCATGGCTTGCTTCATCAGCTTGTGCTTCATAAACGCCATCTTTATAAACTGGTTCATAAGTTTCTCCCTTAGCAGCTTTGTCCAATAGTTCTTTTACTATTTCCTTGAAGTGTTCTTTTGTATGAGTTGCTCCAGATACTGCATCATAGTCGATTTCATCAAGATTTTTCTTTTCATTGAATTGTTCATTTAAATTAGCTATAACCTTAACACCATCAACGTATGGATAGTTTGATTCATTCTTTGCTTCCCCTGAAGTTGCTAAGTATTCATTGTATTCTAATGATTCAATTTCACCATTCTTAACAACTAACTTAGCCATTGGGAAGTTTCCATTTTCACTAACTTCTTCCTTGATTAAGTAAGTTCCATCAACTAACTTATTTTCTCCACTTACTGGAGTTGTATTTTCTTCAGTTTGGCCCTTACTTTCATCTACAGGTGCTTCATTCTTACTTGAACATCCAGTAAATACTGTTATCATTAGCAATAAGCACATTACTAATGCCAATACTTTTTTAAACATCTTACTCTTCCTCCTGTTTTTTATAATATTTGTCTTTAGTTTACAGTATATAATTATATAATATAGTTTGTTATATATCAATACTTATTTTTTTACAACTTGTCCAATATTTCTTACTAGTTCTTTACCTTTAAAATCGGAATGTTGGCGACTAATGCTGAAATTGTAGTATTATCAGATTCCCTTCTCATCCTTGTTAATTTAATATCTAATCCTTCTTCATCTATATCTACATATTCTGATATTACCCTAATTATGTCACTTTTTATCATTTCTAAAAATTTAGGTGACAAATCTGCCCTATCATGAACTAACACCAGTTTTAATCTTTCTTTTGCAATATTTTTGCTTTTTTCTTCTTTTCTCCCAAACAATCTTGAAAAAGCCATGGATTTTCCCCCTATTTACCAAATAATAACTTTAGGACTTTACTTAATTTTCCTTCTTGGTATTCATCCAAGTTCAACAACTCAACTTCTTCTCCCAAGATTCTCCTGGAAATATTTCTATATGCCTTGCCTGATAGGGCTTTTTCATCCATTACAACTGGTTCACCTTTGTTAGTTGAAACTACTATTGCTTCATCATCGGGTACTATTCCCAATAATTCAATGGCCAATATATCAATGATATCGTCAATACTCATCATGTCTCCTCTGCGCACCATATCCTGTTTGATTCTATTAATTATTAGCTTTGGATTATGTAATCCTTTTGCTTCCAACAAGCCAATTACCCTGTCTGCATCCCTAACTGCAGATACTTCTGGAGTAGTTACAATTACTGCCCAGTCTGCCCCTGCAACAGAATTTTGAAAACCTTGCTCAATTCCTGCAGGTGAATCTATTAAAACATAATCAAATTCCTTTTTAAGCTCATTGACTAAGTCTCTCATTTGCTCTGGGCTTACTGCAGTCTTATCTTTTGTCTGAGCTGCAGGCAAAAGATACAACTTATCAAACCTTTTATCTCTTATTAATGCTTGCTTTAATCTGCAGTTTTTTTCCACAACATCAACCAAATCATACACTATTCTATTTTCCAATCCCATTACAACATCAAGATTTCTCAGTCCGATATCGGCATCAACAACTACAACTGACTTGCCTAATAGGGCTAAGCCTGTCCCAAGATTTGCTGTTGTAGTAGTTTTCCCTACTCCACCTTTTCCTGATGTTATTACTATGGCAGTACCTAATTTTTCATTATCCATAAGCTTTCCCCCTTTAATTATTTGTTAGGTAAATAAGGCTCAATGATTACTTCACCATCTTTAATCCTTGCAACCTCTGGCATCTTCAAGGTATCTACATCATCATCTGGCGGTCTAGCAATAATATCCCCTATTCTCAGCTGAGTAGGTTGCAAATGATAAGACGCTACTATAGCGTTTAAATTTCCATCCATCCCTGCATGGGCAACTCCTCTTAAGGCACCTAGAACAATGATGTTGCCTTTGGCCTTTACAAATGCTCCTGGATTGACATCTCCAATTACAACAATATTACCATCAAATTCTATAATCTGACCAGACCTTAAAGTTCCATTTATAAATTTAGTTATTCCACATTCAATATCGTCAGTATTATTCATGACATTTTTGAAATTATTTTTTATTACAGGCATATCCTCGTCAGATACTATTAAATCATATTTGTATTTTAAAAAATATTTAAGCTCCAAGATATTTTCATAGGGTAACATATCTGACTTTATGCCTAAAATCTTTGTCCCTTTAAAAAAAATTGAAGCAGATTTCAGCTTATTATCTAGTTCTTCTTTTGCAATGGAAAAATCATCTGTATTTACAATTATATAAACTCCATCTCCGACACCTTTAAAGGAAATTACATCTTTTTTCACAGAATTACCTCCATATAAAAAGGTTCCTATTTTACTAAACTGTTTACCAATGGTAGAGGCTCTTTTGTAGTCTCCTTATTTAATCCAAAATATTCCGCTATTATGTCCCTAACCATAGGGCCTGCATAACCTCCACTTCCGCCTTGGAAGATCAATGCAGCTACAGCTATTTCTGGATCATTATATGGTGCAAAAGCAACAAACCATGCAAAATCATCATAGGTCTCTCCAGTTACAGGATTCTTTACAGTATGTTGTGCAGTTCCTGTTTTTGCTCCAACTTGAATTGGAAACTTAGAAAATACACTTCTTGCAGTTCCTTCAGTTGTTACTTTTAACATTCCCAGTTTTAAATGTTCCAAATTACTATAATCGTTTAGTTCTATTCTTTCATATTGTGGCTCATTGTCAAATAAGACTTTGGAATTATTATAATTCTTTACATTATCTATTAATGTTACTTTGTGCCTATATCCTCCATTTGCTATT
Source organism: Tissierellaceae bacterium (assembly GCA_036562765.1). Taxonomy (GTDB): domain Bacteria; phylum Bacillota; class Clostridia; order Tissierellales; family Tissierellaceae; genus JAAYFT01. The sequence continues at coordinate 82,643 of DATCJO010000123.1, forward strand.
GTAGCAATATAGTTTGCCATTTGAATAGGTGTGTAAGCATTTCTGCCTTGTCCAATGGTTACATTTAGTGTATCAGTTATTTTCCAGCCAGCGTATTCCAAATAGGTATACTTGATTTTGTCAGCTAAGCCTTCTCTTTCTCCTTCAAGCTTCTTTTCTGGGTCAAGTCCAAAACTTCTAAGCCTTCTCACTACTTCTCCTCTTGACAGTGTCTCCTCTAGTTCTGTCCAGCTTGTTATTTCATCGATTATTCTTTCTATTTCCTTATCAGATAGCTCTACACCTTCTCGTATATAATTTCTAATGTTCCTTTGCAAATACGATTTTAGAAGTGCTTTGGTTGTTAAAATTTCCTTTTGTGGATTTGGAACTCCACCAGAGCTTTCAGCAGGTATGTTTATTTCTATGCCTGTTTTATCATTCAAACCTAATTTATTTGCCATGTCAATAATATCTTCAATTTCCAATTTAATTCCTATATTTTCACCTGTCTTTTGATTTCTGCCTAAGGCTAAAGTATAGAAGTAATAGTTGCAAGAATCTCTTAAAGCATCATATAAGTTTTCATATCCGTGGGTTCCCCTGCTTTGATTCCAAATCCAGCATCCAAAGGATTTACTTCCTATGTCAACCTTTCCCATATCTCTTATCTTTAATGTTGGACTCAACCCTTTTTCAAGAGCTGCCAAGCCTGTTACCATTTTAAAGGTAGAGCCAGGTTGTATTGCAGATTGTGTCGCTATATTATATAGAGGCCTTGGAGCCAAGGGGTCTTTTTCATTTTCAGGGAAAAGGCTCTGCCAATCAGAATTAGAAATCCCTGTGGCGAATAAGTTCGGATCGTATGATGGATAACTTGCCATTGCAAGGACTTCTCCTGTTTTTACATTTAATACTACGACTGCTCCAGAATTTGCATTTTCATAAGGCTTTCCTTTTTTCTTATTTATTCCAAACTTATAATCTCCCCACTTGCTCTTATATGTTCCACCTGTTTGAATTTGTTTTAATGTCTCTTCAAGTGCATTTTCAACATATTTTTGTAAGTTTAAATCTATGGTCAAATAAACATTATTCCCTGGAACTGGTTTAACCTCGCTTAAAACATTTATTGTATTCCCAACATTATCAACTTCTACGGTTTTAATTCCATTTTGTCCCCTTAACTCATCTTCAAAACTTTCTTCAACTCCTGTTTTCCCAATTAAATCGTTTGGAGAATACTTCCTCTCCTCAACATATTTTTTAATCTCATTTTCCTGACTAATTTTCCCAAGATAACCTAGTATGTGAGCTGCAACACTGCCCTCAGGATAATACCTTACTGGTTCTATGGAAACCTGAATTCCAGGCAAGCTCCCTAAATTTTCTTCTATCTTAGCTACTGTTATATCTTTAATTCCATAAGCTATATTTATTGGCTGATATGCCAAATGACCTTGCTTATTTAACAGCTCATATAAGGAAAGAATTGACCTTGCCTCATAAGGACTTAAATCTTGCAATTCATACTTTTCCTTTAATTTTATAAAGGCTTCTTCTGCGGTACTATTTAAATCTATTTTATAACCATTTAACCAATTTCTCTTGTTATTAATAAACACATACTCAAAATCCTTAGCTATGGATATTCTTGTATTTATTCCATCATTTAATAGCTGTTCCTGAGCTAAAGGCTTTATTGTATCCATAGAAACAAATTCTTCTAACACATTGTTTTCCTTTGCAACCTGAATTAATTTTTCCAAAGGTTTTTCATCACCTGAATGGCTTTCAGTAAATTTATATATAACTGAAGAATTATCTTCAGATATTTCCAAAGTAATTGGAACATTAACTCCTTTTTGGCTTAACAGTTCAATTAATACTTTCCCCGGTATTACTGGCTCTTCTCCTTCTTTTGCTACAACTTTATTTAACAAGTTTTCTAATGAATATTCAACAAAGATATTAATAAAGTCTTCCTTAGCTGTTGTATCAAATGTAACTTTATCGCTTAAACCCATCAAGGTTCTCTTCTGTGACTTGTATTCCTCATCGTAAGAAAATGAATATTCCTCCAATACTATATTCCCTTGAAGTCCTTTGCTTTCAATTAAATTATAAACTAATTTTCTGCATAATGGATGGTCAATGATTTTTCTGATTAAATTTTTATCATTATTGATAAGTTTAACTACAGCCTCTACTGGAGATAAATCTGCTGATAAGTTATTTTTTATAAGCCATTTTTTAATATCTTCATCTTCTTTATATCTAATACTTAATTCTTTCCCTTCTATAGATGCTTCTACAGGAACATCAATATCTTTATCATACAAAACATTTAATGCCCTTACTAATGTAATAAATGGATAATGTTCTTCATAATCAGGGTGCAGATAATAAGTATTAAGCAATTCACCTAACAAGTTATTTTCTATAATAATTTCTATAACCCTATCCTCTGGCAAAATATCCTCTATAAGGTAATCTTCATCGCTTTTATACTTAAACACATTTAAATTAATTGGAAAATCACTGGAATAGCTAACCCCATCTGTTTCTAATAACCTAACAAGGGACAATAAAGCTTCATTTTTCTTCTTCTTGTCCTTGATATTCAATTCATCCTTTAATAGCTGCACTGTAAAGCTTGGCTTGTTACCTGCAAGCAGTCTTCCATACCTGTCTCGTATTTCTCCTCTTGGTGCAGTAATGTAAATTTCCTTTAATCTCTTATTGTCAGATATATCTCTGTAATAATCTCCATAGACTATTGTCAAAGTTGCCAATCTAAAGGACAGTGCAGACATAAGAATGACAATAATATACATCAAAATATTATATCTATTAAACAACTTCTTTAAAGCATTCTTCAATTGCTTCACCTCTGCCTGCTTCCAAATCGAATCTTTGGAACGAAAAAGATTTTAGAAAATATTTTATAAGTCGGTATCGAAAGTACGCCATTATATATTATTTCTACGAGCAGAATATCATTTGTAAAGGATAAGAAGGAAATATTTTTAGATAAGAAAAACATAAAGACATAATATAAAAAATTATAATATATGGTACCGAGTATGGACAGTATAATGGGAATAAAAATATTTTCCTTTATTAGCTTATTTTCAATTAATCCAACAAAATATCCTGCAAAGAACAAAATAAAAGCGTTTACACCTATAACAGGGCTAAATAATACATCCTGAATTAGGCCTACTATCAAGCCTAAAAATGCTCCATAGAATCTCCCTTTAAATATTGCTATTGAAATAACTACAAGAAGAGCTATATTTGGTTCGACTCCAAAGATTCTAATATATGGAAATACAGCAGTTTGTAATACAAAACTAATTAATATAGCCAAAATGAAAATAACTGCAGTCATCTACGAACCACAACCTTAATCGGAAATTACAAAAACCTTGTATATCTTTTTAAAATCAACTGCTGGATTTATTTCAATGGATTTTGTTAGTTCTTTATCATCGCTAATTACACTCTCAACTTCTCCTATGTATATATCCTTTACAAAGGCACCACCAAGTCCAGATGTAAAAAGCTTGTCTCCCTTAATAACATCCGCCTTATCATCAAAAAGATATCCTGTTATTTTCCCATCTACATTGCCAGAAATTATTCCGCCATCTTGAGTTCTAAGTATTTTAAAAGAAATTTTGCTGTCTTCATCTATAATAGAAACCACTTTTGCCCAATTATCTCCTACATCTACAACCCTTCCCACAAGTCCTTCTATAACAGTATTTTGATCAATTTGAATTCCTTGAACGACAGTATCGCCTTTCTCTATGCCATCTTTTAATCCCTTATCAATTGTAAACCTATCAAACCAGTTGCCAGGCTCTTTCCCAGTAACCTGTGCTTCAATTAAATTATATTTAGTACTTTCTAACAATTTAAGCTCATTTCTTAAAAAATCAGCTTTACCAATAATATTCAAATAATTTCTATTCTCCTCTTCCAACTGGCTAATCCTTTGCTTCAGCATTTCATTTTCTTCTTTTAATTTTACGAAATCTACAATATTAGAAAAAAAATTGGATATATTTTCACTGATAGTTATAAAAAACTTGCCTACTGGAGTCAAAGCATCGCCTATGACCTTTTCAAATTTAGTTAAGGCCAACCTTTCTGTACTGGTTATACCTATTAGAATAATTAGAATGATAGCGACAACCGCCACCATCATTCTTTCCCAGTTTCTCTTAAAAAACGACATATTACCACCACTTAACTTTTCTTTCTACTACTTGTAATGCTTTTCTTTAAAATATCTATACTCTCTAATGCCTTTCCAGCTCCTATAGCTACGCAGTCCAATGGCCTATCTGCAATATGAACTGGTATTCCAGTTTCCTTATTTATCAAGCGGTCTAACCCTTCAAGCAAAGCACCACCACCAGTTAACATAATACCAAATTCCATGATATCAGCTGCCAATTCTGGAGGTGTTTTTTCCAGTGTTGACTTTATAGCATCTACAATGTTGTAAATTGGCTCTTTCATGGCGTTATAAATTTCTGTTGAATTTACAGTAATAGTCTTGGGTAATCCTGTAACCATATCTCTACCTTTTATTTCCATAGTTTTTACTTCGGAATTTAAATCAGCTGTGCCTATTGCAATCTTCACTTCTTCTGCAGTTCTTTCCCCAATCAATAGACTATATTCCTTTTTAATAAAGTTAACAATGGATTCGTCTAACTCGTCGCCACCAATTCTTATGGATTGTGATGTAACAATTCCACCTAATGATATAATTGCCACCTCAGTTGTACCGCCACCAATATCAACTATCATTGAGCCAGTTGGCTCTTGTACAGGCAAACCTGCCCCTATGGCAGCTGCCATAGGTTCTTCAATTAGGTATGCTACCCTAGCACCAGCATGAATAGTGGCTTCCTCTACTGCCCTTTTTTCTACTTCTGTAACTCCACTAGGAACGCAAACTACTACCCTTGGTTGAAATATGGTTTTTCGCTTTAGTGCCTTCCTTATTAAAAATTTTAACATGCTTTTAGTTATATCAAAGTCAGCTATTACCCCGTCCTTTAATGGCCTAATGGCGATTATGTTCCCAGGAGTCCTTCCTATCATTCTCTTGGCTTCTTCACCTACTGCTAATACTTGTTTTGTTTCAGCATGAATAGCAACTACTGAAGGCTCCCTAGTTACTATACCTTTACCTTTTATATAAACTAAAGTATTTGCTGTTCCCAAATCTACTCCTAAATCTTTAATAAATCCACCAAATAGTCCCATTTTGCGCCATCCTTCCTTTAAATTAGATTAAATTTGCTTCTTTAAAGCTTACATATTTATTATCACCAATAATTATATGATCTAGTACCTTAATCCCCATTAAATTTCCTGCTTCCAGCAATCTTCTTGTAATATTAATGTCTTCATTGCTAGGAGTAGGATCTCCGCTGGGATGGTTATGTAAAAGAATAATGGAATTAGCATTTCTTTTTATAGCTGCCCTAAAGACATCCCTAGGATGAACTATTGAGGCATTTAAAGTACCTATGGAAATTTCTTCTGTAGCAATTATTTGATTTTTAGTATCTAACAATAAAATCCTAAAATGTTCTTTTTGCAAATACCTCATTTCATCCATGAAGAGATTTGCTATCGTACTAGGATTACTTATTTTTACCTTACTCAGGGCATCGTAATAACTTATCCTCTTTCCAATCTCTATGGCAGCCATAATTTGAGCAGCCTTGCATTTGCCAATGCCTTTAGTTTCAATTAATTCTTGCAGCGTAATATCTCTTAATGCTACTAATCCTCTTTCATCTCTACTCAGCAGCCTTCTCGCTAAGTCTAATGCGGTGTCTTCCTTGTTCCCAGTTCTTATTATTATTGCAAGTAGCTCTTCATTGGATAAAGCTGCTGCTCCATGGCTAAAAAGCCTTTCTCTAGGTCTTTCTGTAACTGGTAATTCTTTAATAGTACAGTTCTTTCGCATACTTAATTTGTCACTCATACCTCCACCTACTAGTAAATTATAAAATGCTAATGTTGAAATATTTATTTAATATTTCATCTAATTTACCAATAGGCATTCCAACTACATTAGTATAACAGCCATTTATTTTTTCAACTAGAACCTCTCCAAATCCTTGAATTCCATAAGCACCAGCTTTGTCCATAGGTTCATTAGTATCAATATATTTTAAGATTTTTTCATCACTTAATTTCCTAAATTTTACATAGGTTTTTTCATAATCAATTACTTTTATATTAGAATTTGCCTTAATTACACAAATACCAGTTATTACACAATGTTCGTTGCCACTTAATGTCTTAAGCATTCTAAAGGCATCATCTTTATCTTTGGGCTTCCCTAAAATTTCATCGTTAAATACTACTATTGTATCAGCTCCTATTATTATTTCTCCATTATTAAACAGATTGCTAACCCATGAAGCCTTCTCAAAGGCAAGCGCCATTACTATCTGCTCTGGCTTTTCTCCATTTACAACTTTCTCCTGTATCTCAGCTTTTACTGCTACAGGATTTAAGTTATATTTTCTTAAAAGCTCAATCCTTCTTGGAGAAGCAGAGGCTAATATAATCTTTTCCATATTCCCTCCTATATTTGCATATTATATTTCAAGACTTTCTCCAAAGCTTTTGAAATATATATAGAAGAAAGTCCTACAAAGTAGCCAGTAAACAAGCCCATTAATTCAAGTATAGGTAAGTATGAATATATTCTAACATTTGACATAATTAGTACTGCAACAGTTACTTGCCCAAAATTATGAGCAGTTGCACCTAGAATGCTTACGCCAATTAAGCTGAAAATATTGGAAAAAAACCTATAGCTTATGAACATTACTACACAAGATAATATCCCACCTACAAGGCTATATAATAGGCTGGATATGCTTCCTGTTACAAGTACCAAAACGAAACTCTTTAAAATGCTTACCACCAAAGCCTCTTTAAATCCAAATATGACTAATGTAACTAGAGTTACCATGTTTGAAAGTCCAAGCCTAGCTCCGGGTATTGCAACAGGTAATGGTATAAAAGATTCAATTACTGATAATGCTAGTCCAACGGATACCAATAAAGATAAAAGTATTATTTTCCTTGTCCTTTTCATATGCTCTGCCACCTTTAATAACTATGATAATCTATGTCACTTGAACTCGTAGTTCCTTTAATTTCAACAACAAGCAAATTAGGCAAACAAACTATCATTTCACCTGGTTCAGAAATTGTTCCTTGATAAACACAGATTTGGTCTGAACATGATGCTTCTTCTACCCTAACTTCGCCATCTCCAATTTCTAATATGTTATAACCATATGGAGTTTCTATTTTAATAGTTTTTCCAATTGTTGAATCATCAAAATAAATTTTTTTGTATTCTTTTCCATTTACTTGAACACTGACATATTTGTCATTATATTTGCTAAATAAATTACTCTTTACAAAACCTAAAGAGACAACACTAACTAAAATTATAACAACTATTAAAATCTTGTCACCCTTAGTCATCTAATCATCCTTTTCAATATAGTCATACATTTTTATACAATATAGTTTACCATTAATAATTTTCATTTACAAGTTACTTTTAACAAAAAGAAAGAGCGGAAACCCGCTCTTTTCTTAGACTGCAACCTCTTTTTCCTTCGCTGTATCATCGTAAATAGCTTTTGTAGGACATTTTTCAGCACAAGTACCACAGTTAATACATTTGCTATAGTCAATTTTTGCCAAGTAATTTTCAAAGCCTATAGCTTGTGTTGGACAATTTTTCACGCAAATTTGGCAACCAATGCATCCAATGCTGCATTTGCTTCTTACTACTTTACCAGGATCATTGCTCTTGCATTTTACAACATAATGATTGTCATATGGCACCAATTCAATAATTTTCTTTGGACATACTTCAATACACTTCATGCAAGCAGTACATTTATCCTTATTTACAAAAGCAACGCCATTTCTCATTTCTATAGCATCAAATTGGCAAACATCTTTACATGTACCACAACCTAAACATCCATATGAACAAGCTTTACTTCCACCTTGCAAAATATTGGCTGCTCTGCAGTCTTTAATTCCTCTGTATACACCTTTTTCCTTAGCCTTAGAGCAATCTCCTTGGCAAAGAACAGTTGCTACTTTCTTTTCAATATTTTCTGCTTTAGCTCCCATAATATTTGCTACTTTTTCTGCTACAGGATTGCCCCCTACAATACATCCATTTACAGGTGCTTTGCCTTCTACAATTGCCCTTGCCAATCCATCACAGCCTGGAAATCCGCAAGCTCCACAATTTGCTCCTGGCAATACGGATCTAACTTCATCTATTTTAGGGTCAACTTTCACTGCAAATATTATAGATGAAACGGAAAGAAGTACCCCAAATCCCAAACCTAATCCGCCTAAAACCAATACTGGATTTAATATATCAGCCATATTCTCCCTCCTAAATTATTCCATTGAAGCCTAAGAAGGCTATGGACATTAATCCTGCTGTAATCAATGCTATTGGAAAACCTTTCAAAGCCTCTGGAACATCTGATAATTCAAGTTTTTCCCTAATTCCTGCCATAAGTACCAAAGCCAATGTGAATCCTACTGATGAACCTATAGCATTAAAAATTGTTTGAATTAAGTTATATCCTTCATCAATATTTATTATAGCAACACCTAAAACTATGCAGTTTGTAGTAATTAATGGCAAATAAATTCCTAAAGCATTGTATAGAGCTGGACTAATCTTCTTTAATACCATTTCAACAAATTGAACTAGAGCTGCAATAACTAAAATAAATACTATAGTTTGTAAATATCCAAGTCCTAATACATCTAATATATATTTTTGAATCAAATAAGTAATTATTGAAGATAATGTTACTACAAAGGTTACAGCTGCTCCCATACCAACTGAGGTATCTAATTTAGATGAAACCCCTAAAAATGGACAGATACCAAGGAAACGGGACAATATATAGTTATTAACTAAAATAGTAGTAATCAGTATTTTTGCAATGCTCATTGAGTTCCCCTCCTATCTTATGCTTTGCTAGAAGCTTTTTTCTTTCTAGCTAAATTAATAATCCCAATTAGCATGCCTAGTACAATAAATGCTCCTGGAGGCATTATAAGAATCCCAACTGGTTGATAGCTTTCTGGAAGTATGCGTATGCCTAAAAATGTACCAGACCCAAAGACTTCCCTAATAGCACTTAATACACATATAGCAATTGTATATCCAATTCCCATTCCAAAGCCATCAACGATAGATGCTAAAACTCCATTTTTTGAAGCAAAAGCTTCTGCTCTAGCAAATATTATACAGTTAACAACTATTAATGGAATGAATATTCCTAATGCTTGATACAATGTTGGAGCATAAGCATGCATAAACATGTCAACCATAGTAACGAAAGTTGCTATAACGACTATAAATGCTGGTATACGAATCTTATCAGGAATAACATTTCTAATTAATGAAATAACAAAGTTTGAACCCACTAATACAGCTATTACTGCTAAACCCATAGCAATACTATTTGTAACGCTAGTAGTAATAGCCAAAGTTGAACACATACCTATTAATTGAACAAATATAGGATTGTCATCTATAATTCCATTTTTAAATACTTTAGATAATTTCATTATTCCACCTCCAATGCTCTACTTAAGCATATTGTTGAATACTTCTCTAACTGCATTAATTCCAGATAGTACTGCGTTTGATGTTACTGTCGCACCAGATAGGCCTTGTACACTTATTTCTTCAGATGCTGATAAGCCTTTGAATTGATCTCTAAATTCTGGTTCTTCAGCTCTTGCACCCAAACCTGGAGTTTCACTGTGTTGCAATACATCTATACCTGCTATTGTGCCATCTATATTAAATCCTGTAAGAATAACTATGTCTCCTCCAAATCCTTTTGTAACATGTTTAATTGCGTATCCTGCTAATGTATTTCCATCATAAGCTTCGTAAACATCTGTAACAAATGTATAAGAGTCTTTAATCTCAGTTAATTTTGCTTCATCTAATACTTTGAAACTGTAGCCATCTCCAAATATTTCTTTTAGAGATTCAAGGCTGCCTGCAACTTCTTGCTCTGCAATTTTATCTTTAGTTATATTATTGGAAACTCCTAAAACTGCAGCGGATACAAGACAAATTATCATTAATATTACGCCTAATTTAATTGTTTCCTTCATCTATTTCGCCCTCCCGAATATTTTTGGTGCTGTAAATCTTTCAATTAATGGGCTAGCAACATTCATCAATAGTATTGAATATGATACTCCTTCTGGGTAACCACCTTTTACTCTAATTAAGGCTGTTAAAATTCCTGCACCAATACCAAAGATGATTTGACCCAATGGAGTAACTGGTGATGTAGCATAATCAGTTGCCATATAAAATGCTCCTAAAATTAATCCACCACCTAATATATGATACATAAGCTTATCAACTGGAATACCTAATATTAATAACATAATTGCAGTTGTACCAATATAGAAAACAGGAATCTTCCAATCTATAACTTTTCTAACTAAAAGATATATTGCACCTATCAATAATAACAAAGCTGAAGTTTCTCCAATTGCTCCACCTATATTTCCAATAAACATATCAAATAGTGATGGCAATTGCGCTCCTGCTTGAGCTACAGTTGCGGAAGCTGTTGCTTCAGCTGCACCATATTTCATGATGGCTAGTGGAGTAGCTCCTGTTACAGCGTCTGCTCCTGGAAGTGTATAAGTGGACATAATATTTGACCAGGATGCCAACAACACTGCTCTTGCAGCTAATGCTGGGTTCATGAAGTTTGAACCTAAACCACCAAATAGTTGTTTTACAACTATAATAGCAAATGCAGAACCAAATACTGCTACCCACCATGGTGCATTGGCAGGCAAGTTAAATGCCAATAAAATACCAGTAACTACTGCACTTAAATCCTTTATAGTAATTTCCTTTTTAAATATCTTTTCATATAAAGCTTCAAAGCCAACACATGAAATAACTGATACCAATATTAGCTTTAAAGCATTTAATCTAAAGAAATATACTGACCCTATCATTGCTGGAACAAGGGCAATTATAACATCAAGCATAATTCTGCTAACGGTCTCTTTAGACCTAATATGTGGTGAAGATGATACTACCAACATTTCTGGCACTGCAGAATCTGCCACTGTAGTATTTAATGCCTTACCTTCCATCTTAATCCTCCTATCCTTTATGATTTTTTCCTCTTAGCAAGAATTTCTCTTTTTGCAAATCTAATAGATTCTACTAATGGTCTTTTAGCTGGACATACATAAGAACATGAACCACATTCTACGCAATCCAATGCTCCATATTTTTCTGCTCCATCGAAATCCTTCTTTAGCGCATAAGCAGAAATAAACAATGGTTGTAAAAATACTGGGCAAGCTTGTAAGCATTTTCCACATTTAATACATGGTGATACTTTTTCTTCCAATACTTCTTCTTCAGTAAGAACTAATATACCACCACAGCCCTTAATAACTGGTACTTCTGTTGAATATTGGCTTAATCCCATCATAGGTCCGCCCATAATCACTTTACCAGGTCTTCCATTGAATCCTCCTGCTTGATCTATAACTTCTTGGAATAATGTTCCTATTTTAACAACTAAATTCTTAGGTTCCTTTACTCCTTTTCCAGTTACTGTTACAACTCTTTCATACAATGGTTTTCCTTCTAGAATTGCTTCTGCAATTGCTTTTGCAGTGCTTACATTGTTTACAACGCATCCAACATCCATTGGCAATCCGCCAGAAGGAACCTTTCTCCCAGTAATTGCATTTATTATTCTCTTTTCATCGCCTTGTGGATATTTAGTCTTCAAAGTAACAACCTGAATATTATCTTCATTCTTAATAACAGACCTCAAGGCTTCTAATGCATCTAACTTGTTATCTTCTACACCTATAAATCCTCTTTCTACATTTAATGCCTTCATTATGGCTTTTAATCCAAATACTACCTTTTCAGGCATTTCTAGCATTACTCTATGGTCAGCAGTTAAATAAGGTTCGCATTCTGCACCGTTTATAATAACGGTATCAATCTTTTTTTCTGGAGGAGGTGACAACTTTACATGAGTTGGGAATCCTGCTCCACCCATACCAACGATACCTGCTTCTTTTATTATTTCAAGGATTTCTTTTGAAGATAATTCTTCAAGGCTTCCCTTTGGTTTTACAGATTCATCCATTTCATTGGTACCATCTGATTCAATTACAACACATGTTGATTGTATACCTGTTGGTGTTGTTATCTTAGTAATTTCCTTAACTGTACCAGCTACACTAGAATGTACAGGAGCTGATACAAATGCTGTAGATTGTCCAATTTTTTGACCTACTTTAACTCTGTCACCTACTTTAACTAATGGTTCGCAAGGTGCTCCAGTATGTTGATGCAAAGGAATGTATACTATGCTAGGTTCTTTTGCATATTCAATGGGCTTTTTCTCTGATAGTTCCTTGCTATGTGGTACATGTACCCCACCCTTAAAAGTGAGACCTTCAAGTTTCATTCTTTCCACCTCTCTATTGTGTTTTATTTAAATATTTATTATTCTAAGATAATATAATACTATGAAAAAGTAATAAATAAATTCTCATATATTATAACATTTATCTATAATAAAGTACACAAATTAACGACTGTTAAAGAATGTCATTTTTTCTACAATCCTGCTAATATTTATGATATTTCGACTGTCTAAATAATACTATGCCATAGCAAATATTAACAATCAATCTTAATAACTTTGGAAAAATTTGTAAATTTTTATCGTAAACATAATTTAAAAAACATGGATATAATACAGTTTAATATCCATGTATACAAATAATATTACTCATCACCTAAAAATCTAATATAAAATGAAAATAAAACATATTGTCTATTGTTTAACGACTTTTAACAAAAAAATTAATTTATTAAAAAAATTTAACAATTTGCCATGATTATCTTTTATTAGTACATCATGGCAATAATGCTTTTATTTCATTTTGTAATATAAATTACCTAATCTTTAATAAATAATTATCTATCATACTTTATTATTGAATTTACATAATAATCCTTTAATTTTTCTCTGCCTTTCAAGGACTCCAACTCAATTAAAAATTCCATCGCTACAACTTCTCCGCCAAGTGATTCAACTAGTTGGGCAACAGAAAGGATTGTACCACCAGTCGCCAAAAGGTCATCAACTATTGCTACCTTGGCACCTTTTTCTATTGCATCTATGTGCATTTCCAACTTATTAGTACCATATTCCAACTCATATTCTGTACTGATAGTTTCATAAGGAAGCTTGCCTGGCTTTCTTACAGGAATAAAACCTATGCCTAAACTATATGCCAATGCTGCCCCAAGAATAAAACCTCTAGCTTCTGGCCCAACGATGTATTGGATATTTTTATCCTTTAAATCATCTTTAATTATATCTACTGCCTTTTTAAAAGCATCTCCTTCTCTAATTAAAGTGGTAATATCTTTGAAACTAATGCCTTCTACAGGGAACCCTTCAATAACTCTGATTTTAGATTTAAAATCCAACTTAATCCCTCCAACATTACATTTTAATAATCACATTATATAAGTTTACCATATTTATTAATTTACATCACTAAAAATTTACAAAAAAAAAATAAAAAAAATTCTCCTTACGGAGAATCAAAATGCGAGGGAAGGGATTCGAACCCTCACGCTTAACAGCATACGCCCCTCAAACGTACGTGTCTACCAGTTCCACCACCCTCGCACAAACTTCTACATAAAATTTAAGAATGGACTACAAGAGATGTAGTCCCTTCGCACTTAATAATTATACTATTTTCTTAAATATTTTTCAATATTTAATAATTGCCTATTATTGCAATTCCTTTGGAATATAGGCCTTTTCAATACCCCTGTATGGGTTGAAAAATGTTGGATCAAATTCCCCTATTATCTTACTATCAATTAAAAGTGCCTTATTTTTGAAAAACAAGCTTACATAAGGCAAATCCTCAATAATGAAACTTTGTAACTCGTCATAATTTTCAACTTTATTATCCCTATTTCCATCTAAAAAGGCTTTCTCTAGTAAGTTATCCATAGTTTCATTGGAATACTTAATAAAATTAGTATTATATTGAATTTGGGAACTATGGAATGCAAAGGACAAATCAGGTATTACAGAAAGCTGCCATCCAAGTAGTACCATGTCATAATCGCCTTTCAACAAATAATCATTTATTTCTTGCCATTGATTTTCTATATCTTCTTCAGTTATATCATCTTTTTTGGCAACTTCAGGAATAATATTTACAGCTATTCCCAATTTTGCTAAATCTTCCTTTATTAGTTCTGCAGTGTTAAGCCTCATTAAATTATATGTATTTGTTAAAAGATTGAGTGTAATATCATTTCCATTTTCATCTTCAAGGATTCCATCGTTATCAACATCCTGCCAACCTAATTTGCTTAATTCCCTTTTTGCAAATTCTAAATTATATCCATAAGTATTTGCTTTATCTGATAATAACCAAGAATCAGGATGGATTGGCACATCTACTTGGGTTGCATGGCCTAAATAAAGGTTTTGAATTATGGCTTGTCTATCAATTCCGTATGCTATTGCTTTTCTTAAGCTTCTTCCCATATCCCCAGAGAAAATTTCCTTTTCAAAATTAAATCCTAAAAACTCGTAATTTCCAGAAACAAATTCATAAGCATTTATTCTGCTGTTTGATTCATATTTATCCCAATCAACTGTTATAGTAGTTGCCATATGTATTTGCCCTGTTTCAAAAGCTGTTAATATATCTTCTTCGCTGTCTAAGACCATTCCTATTATGTTTGAAATGTATGGTTTACCATCTCGATAGTTTTCATTGGATGATAGAATTATCTCCTTAGTCTTTTCATAGGATTGAAATTTAAAAGGTCCAGTTCCAATAGGAGTATAGTTTTCTATTTCTAAAGCCTTCCTATAATCTTGATTTGTAGGCTTCCCCTTCGTAAATTCATGTTTTGGTATAATGGGGAAAGTTAAGACTTCAAGATTGTTAGAAAACGCTCTGTCAAAAGTGATTTGAATATTATAATCATCTATTACCGATACATCCATAATCCTTCTTATATCTGAAGGACTAAAGGAACCTATTGATTTACTAAAAATCTTCCTATAAGTACTGTCTGCATTAGCATATTTGATAGTATTTATTGTAAACTCAACATCATAAGCTGTGAACTTTTCACCATCATGCCAGTATACATTATCCTTCAAATTAATTATAATAATTCTTCCGTCGCCATCTATGGAATATTCTTCTGCCAGTTGAGGCACTATATTTAAATTTTTATCAAAATCAAATAATCCTTCAAAAATCAACTTGCTAAAAAAATAATAACTGCTGTTTTCTGTCATCAACGGATTTAAAGTATCAAAATTAGTCAATGGAATTATTACATTGCCACCTTCAGATGGTAAATATTCTACTACTTCATTTACCTTTTCATTTTCCTTATCTTTATTAGATATTTCCTTTTGAGCTTGGCAACCAGTTGTTAAAATCATCAGTGCTATGAATACTAATAAAAATCTTTTGTTTTTCATATTCTTCCCCCTCATCTTAGGCTTAATGCTGCCTTTATTGCCTTTCTAATATTGTTTATTAATCTTATATAAAGATAACTTCTATTTGTAGAATTTATTATATAGTTCTTATAAACTGTACTGTAAACTTTATAGCTGTCCTTAACCTTTTCTAAATAATCCTCAGTTTCTTTAAAAGGAATATTTGAAAGGTTAATTCCATCCAAACTATATTCAATATTGCTCAGCCATCTTGTTACATTTCCACTTCCAGCATTATACGCAGCTAAAACCAAATCAATATTGCTGTTAAATTCTTTTAGTAATACGCTTAGATACCATGTCCCAATCATTATATTTATTTCCGGATCAAATAAGTCGTGTTCACTATAATTATCTATCTTTAATACCTCACTAGCCCATTTCCCAGTTTGAGGACTTATTTGCATTAGCCCCTTTGCATCTTTTCTCGAAACAGCATGAGTATCATATTTACTCTCAACATTTATTATTGATGCCACTAAATAAGGGTCAACATCATACTCCTTGGAATATTTTAATATAATGTTCTCATAACCTATTGGATATTTAACTGCTAAATAGCTTAGTCCAACTATAAGTAATGCAGCAAGTGCAATGAATACTGTAATCATCATTTTTACTGCTCTTTTTATTATAAGCAAAGAATTACCCCTCCAAAATTAGATTGATTCTAATATTATGTCAATTTGCTCTTCTAAACTTTTAATATCTCCACTGTTATCGATTATTCTTGTTGCCATTTTCTTTTTTTCTTCCATATCCATTTGTGACTGTATCTTTTTCACTGCCTCATCTTTTGATATATTATCCCTTTTCATAAGCCTATCTACTTGAATTTCCTTATCAGCATAAACCAACCAGATTTCATCAAAATTAATTCCATGCTGTATAAGGGAATAATATTCCTCAAACAATAAAGGAATATCTAAAAAGACAACAGGATTTCCTTTAGATAATAATTCTAATTTTTCTTTAATGGACTCAAAAATATACGGATGCGTAATATTATTAAGCTTTTTTCTCGCTTCTTCATCTGAAAAGATAATTTTCCCCAACATCTTTCTATTCAAACTTTTATCCTCATTTAAAATGCCTTGACCAAATTCTTGTATTATTTTAAAATATGCAGGCTTGCCAATTTCAACAACTTCCCTAGCAACCTTATCTGCATCAATTAATGGATAGCCTCTCTTAAGGAGAATATTTGACACAGTGGATTTTCCAGTTGCTATTCCTCCTGTTATCCCAATAATTTTACAATTATTTTGTTTCATACCAGCTGGCACCTACTTCCAAATCTACCAATAATGGTACATTTAGTTCTATAGCATTCTCCATGGTATCTTTCAATAATTCTTTAACTTCTTCTACTTCATCTTTATAGGCTTCTATTATTAATTCATCGTGAATTTGAAGAATAAGCCTTGATTTTAAGTTTCTTCTTTTTAACTCCTTATATACCTTCACCATTGCCATCTTTATTATATCAGCTGCAGAGCCTTGAATTGGAGTATTCATGGCTACCCTTTCTCCAAATGATTTTATATTCATATTTTTTGCATTAAGCTCTGGAATATATCTTCTTCTGTGAAGTATAGTTTCGACATAACCTTTTTCCTTGCCTTCTTTAACTATATTTTCCATATATTCCTTTACTTTTTGATAATTTCTTAAATAATTATCTATATATTCCTTGGCTTCCTTTCTAGGTATATCCAAATCCCTTGCCAATCCATAATCAGAAATGCCATAGATTATTCCAAAGTTTACAGCCTTCGCATTTGACCTCATTCTTGGAGTTACTTCTTCCATTGGGACATTGAATACTTCCGAAGCAGTTTTTCTGTGTATATCCTCATTATTTTTGAATGCTTCAATTAATTTAGGATCCTTTGAAATATGAGCAAGTACCCTTAATTCAATTTGAGAATAATCAGCATCAACCAATAAATAATCCTTTTCAGCCACAAAAGCTTTTCTTATCTTTCTCCCATCATCGGTTTTAATGGGGATATTTTGCAAGTTAGGTTCAGTGCTGCTTATTCTTCCAGTTGATGTCACAGTTTGATTGAAGCTTGAATGAATCCTTTTGGTATTTCCATTAACAAGACTCAAAAGCCCATCTATATAAGTACTTTTTAATTTTACAATTTGCCTGTATCTAAGTATTTTATTTATAATTGGATGCCTATCCTTAAGTTTTTCCAAGACTTCAGCGTCGGTAGAAAAACCTGTTTTAGTCTTTTTAATTACAGGTAAATCTAATCTGTTGAATAATACATCTCCCAATTGTTTTGTTGAATTTATATTAAACTCTCCACCTGCCAAATCATAAATTTCATTGGTTAGTCTTTTTATTTCCTCATCATATTCAGTTCCTAGCCTTTCCAATTCTTCTTTATCTATCTTAAATCCATAGAATTCCATGCTTGCTAAAACTTCAATCAAAGGAAGTTCTACATTGTAAAATAGATTTAGCATTTCATATTCTTCTAATATCTTTTTCATCTTATCTTCGATTTTGAATACTGTGTCTAGAATAAAGGAAATATAATTGCCAGTTTCCTCTTTCGATATTTGCTCGAAAGTCTTTTTATTTTTCCCTTTCCCAAGCAATGTCTCTTCATCTATTCCAGTGTATCCTAAATATTCTTTACTTAAATTATTAATTGAATAGGAACTTTCTGTTGGATTTATTAAATACTGACCAATCATTGCATCAAAGGCAATATTTTCTATGCCAATTCCTAATCTAAACAATACAACTATATCTGGCTTTAAATTATATCCAATTTTTTCAATTGCCTTGTCTTCAAAAATTGGCTTAAAGTCTTTAATAAAGCTATCTTCATTATTTTCATCAAAAAATAGGATATGAGTTGGCATATCTGTTGTTTTTATTCCTATGCCAAGTAGCTTATCTTCTATATAATTATGACTTGATAATATAAATTTAAAACCAAATTTCTTTTCTTCCTTTATTTTTTCAAGTAGTTCCAAATAGCTATTGCCTTTTACAACAGTAAATTCAATTTCCTGTCTTTTATCATCAGCATTTTTGCTTTCAACATACGTAAAAACTCTGTTTAACAAGCTGTTAAATTCAAGTTCTTCATATAATGCCCTTAATGATTCCCAGTTAGGCTCTTTTACCTCTAACTCACTAAAATCTACATCAACAGGAACTTCAGTAAATATTTCTCCAAGCTTTTTACTTAAAAATGCTAAATGTTTATTTTCTATCAAATTCTCTCTTAATTTTTTACCACTAATGGTGTCAATATTGGCATATATATTTTCAATAGTACCATATTCTTTTAATAACTTCAGCCCTGTTTTTTCACCAATTCCTGGAACTCCTGGAATATTATCGGATTGGTCTCCCATTAGCCCCTTTAGGTCAATTAGCTGTTCAGGAGTTATGCCATACTTTTCTATTACTTTATTTCTATCATATTCTTCCAATTCGGTAATACCTTTCCTTGTAAGCAAAATTTTCACATTATCCTTTGCAAGTTGAAGGTAATCTTTATCTCCAGTTACTAAAAATATCTCATCAAAAATATCCTTGCCCTTTTTAGCCAATGTTCCAGCTATATCATCAGCTTCATATCCCTCAAGTTCAAAAAAGCAAATATTCATGGCAGCTAATATTTCTCTAATTATAGGAAACTGCTGAGCAAGTTCAGAAGGAGTTGTATCTCTTTGAGCCTTATATTGATCGTATTCCTTATGCCTAAAAGTTGGGCCCTTTTTATCAAATACTACACATAAATGATTTGGATTAATGTCATCTATTACCTTGTACAACATGGTCAAAAAGCCATAGATTCCATTTGTATAAAGCCCATTTTTGCTTGATAACAAAGGTAAGGCATAAAAAGCCCTGTGGATTAGTGAACTGCCATCTATTATCATGAGTTTTTTATTATCCATACCACCACTCCATTCTCTTTCATATTTTCTAGTATACCGCAAAAGATAAAATCAGTAAACAAAGGTATAATATTTATACAGAAATAAAAGGTAAAATTATATTTAGAAGCCATAATACTTTTTTACTATACATTATTGAACAGAATATCACAAAAATAACTGAGAAAAACCACCAATATAAAAAAGGAAATTCTCTTTTGAGAATCTCCCTTTTTATCCATCTTATTCATTAAGGGTAAGCTTTTTATTAATCCAATCCTTACCTTCGATTATTTTAGTTACTATCATTGCTGCAACAGTATCCCCTGTTGCATTAAGCATGGTTGCAGGTGGATCTACTAAATATCCAATTGTTGCTATAATAGGAAATGCTTCTGGTGGAAAGCCATATAAGTTAACTATAAGCATTTCTCCAATTAAACCTCCACCAGGAACACCAGACATGGCTACTCCGCTTAATACTGAAACAACAATAGCAGTAAGGTAAGTACCAATACCTTCAAATGGTACATTAAACAAACCGAATAAGAATGAAATCTTCAGTATTGCACTTAAGCAAGATCCATCCATGTGAGCAGTTGCTCCTATTGGAATTACGATTTCCCTTACATCCTTTGGTACACCTATACTTTTAGCAGCTTGAAGGTTGACTGGTAAAGTAGCTATGCTGCTTTGAGTTGCCAATGAGGTTATAGCTGCTGGGAATATGTTTTTGAAATACAGCTTTACACCTTTCATTCCTCCAGAATAATATGAATAGAAGAAAAATGCTATAAAGAAATATAATAAGCAAACCGGATAATATACTGCCATAGCCCTTGCATAGGAGCCTAATAATTCAGACCCATACTCGCCTACTAAGGCAGCAAAATAAGCGCCTAACCCTATTGGAGCATAATACATTGCCAGCGATACCATCTTTGAAAATACTTCAGATAAAGCATTTAGTAAATCTGAAATCTTCTTTCCCTTTTCACCAATAAGGCTTATAGATAATCCAAAAAAAACTGAAAATATTATTAAAGGAAGCATATTTTTCCTCGAAATTAGTTCTGGAAAATCACTAACAGTTAAAGCCTTTACAATTTGCTCCGAAGTATTTAAGGCTTCTATATTTTCAGCTGTTTCCATCCCAATGTTGACACCTTCTGCTGGCGGAAATACTTTAACTGTAATTATCATAATTACAGAGGCAATAAGTCCTGTTATAACAAATATTAACAACATATATCCAATTATTTTTCCAAGCCTTTTTAAATCTACCATACTAGAAACAGCACTTGAAATCGTTACAAATACTAGTGGAACTACTAATGTAAACATTATATTTAAAAAAATATCTCCTAAAGGCTTCAATACTGTTGCTTTTTCTCCCCATATTAGACCTATGGTACTTCCAATAATAATAGATAATAATAGAATAATCGGAAACCTATAATACTGCCACAAGCTTTTTTTATTTGTTTCTGACATTGAAAGAACCTCCTTATATCCTTAAATTTGCCAAGAAAAAGTACTAATGTTCAAATTTACATCACTTACATTATTTTACTTAAACTATATTCCTTTTTTGGCATCTTATGATTGGTTTTCACATTTTATTAGTATAAATTAAATAACAATGACAAATCAACTATTTTAATAAATACTAAGCAGAGACAGTTATTTTGAAGTTTTTCTCCAATGAATTATATTATAAAATAAATTATTGATTTTTTCTTAGTTATATGTTAAAATAAGTTATGTTGATGCGCCGAAGTGGTGGAACTGGCAGACGCGCTGGACTCAAAATCCAGTGGGGCTCAAACCCCGTGCGGGTTCGACTCCCGCCTTCGGCACCAATAAAAAAAGTTTAGACTTTAAGTCTAAACTTTTTTATTTATTGTGCAATAAATGTTGTGATTTATAAAATCATTACATATATAACCAGCATCTTACTTTGTGTCCTTCTTTTATTTCCATTAGATCAGGCTGCTTATTACTGCATATGTCCATAGCCTTGGTGCATCGATTACTAAATCTGCATCCGTTGGGAAATTGAGATGGATGCGGAATATAGCCAGGTATTGAATACAGTTTTTCTACCTTTGTATCAATACTAGGAATGCATTTCATCAGCCCTACTGTATAAGGA
>DATCJO010000127.1:0-9621 GCA_036562765.1 Tissierellaceae bacterium
AAAGGCTGAATTGCCTAATAATGCACAAAATCAGGGTATTATCTATCTCATGGAATGGATAAGAAAATTCTCCGTAAGCCTTATTTCACCCTATTGATGCATGAACGTAGAGATGCTAAAGAAGTTTTTTATAGAAGAATATCTTTGCAAATCCGTGGTCTTACATTGGGTTAAAACGACCATCATGGATGTGCCTTGATAAACCAGTTTTCAAGGAGTGATGCTACATGGGAGGAATTATTACAGTTGCGTTAATCATCATTAATATATTTACAGTGTACAGATTTATATTTGGCATTATCTTTAGCAGCCGTGAAGACTTTTATGAATCTGTGAGATATTCTCTGATACCCGATATTATTTCGTTGTTCAGGGGGGAATATTGGAAAGATCGGATAAGCGAGTTCAAATTGGGGATTTTTATCTTCCTCTGTGTCATGGCAACTTTAATAGAGTATTGGATAGTAAGCGCTATTTTGCGGTGGATAATTGATATGTGGTAACTTGTAAGATAATCGCTCCTCCGGCGTCTTATTAGTTAGGGAGGGGAAAAGGTGACGGAATTTTTTGGAGGGTTTAGCTTCAAGCAGATTGCGTCGTTGTTTGGGAAAACCTAAAACTGGGCTCACGTAACCTTTCACCGGGCAAGAAAGAAAATACAAGCTCAAATGAAGGAGGAGCATTATTGTATTGCCTTGTTTTAGTTTTGCTGTAGATAGTGTTTAGAGGTGGCCCCAGTTGTTTTACAGTGTAGGTATACTTTTGCCATTTATACAAAACAACAGTTTTTCCATCTTTCATAGATACTTAGGTATGTAAGGGAATGCTGTCTCGTAGTATAATTATATAGAGCGATAGAGAAACTTCCTGTATGTTTGGTGATTTCGTATAAAAAATCTCGCCATATTTTACTATTTAGGGGTATCGCATTTAATTTTACTTTGCAATGAGCCGTAAACCGTTTTTTGAGAAAAAGGAAGGATTGTTAAAAACTTTGAATAACAAAAGGAATTTGTAATACTTTGGAGAATAGATTAAATAAGAGGGTATAAAAATGTTATTACAGATTAGTTGTTTTAGTCGCTGAAGAATAATACTGTATTTTGGCGGAATATGTGTTAATGAAAAAGCGTATGCTCATCTAAATCTTTTGGACTTCGCATATTTGAAGAATATTGTTAAAAATTGTAAAATATGAAATTAATAAAACTTAAAAGGATGAAAAAAGTATGAGCTTGAAAATAATTTCTCTTAAAAGAACTTATTCATCTGATTATGATAATATTTTATATGATTTCTACATTCCAGTACTTAGTGAATCAGTTGAATATTATAGGCTTGCAGGGTTTTTCTCATCAACCTCTTTGGCAATAGCAGCGAGGGGTATATTGGGCCTTATAAAAAATGGTGGAATTATGAGAATAATAGTATGTCCTAGATTAACAAAAGAAGATTTAAATGTAATAGTGGAAGCACAAGAGAATCCAGAAAAATATATAGAAATGAAAATGCTTAAGGAATTAGATCAATTAGAAGATGCCTTTATTCAAGACCATGTACTTGCGTTAGGATGGATGGTTGCTAATAACAAACTACAGATAAAAGTAGCAATTTTATATAATGAAAGAGGCGTCCCTTTAAGTTATGATGAAATTCAAGCAAGTGGTATCTTTCATCAGAAAGTTGGTATATTAAAAGATAAGGCTGGCAATATAGTTACCTTTAGCGGATCTATTAACGAAACTGCATTTGCATGGACAAAGAATATAGAAGAATTTAAAGTATTTAGAAGTTGGATACCAACAGAAGTGGATTACGTTAATGCAGATTTCCAAAAATTCAATAGATTTTGGAACAATTTATCACAAAAGGTTAAAGTCATAGATATACCATATGCTGTGCAAAAAAAATTAATTAGTATTGCACCAAAGGATATAGAAGAAATTTGTCTTCAAAAATGGTATAAACAATTAATTATAAAAAAGAAGAAATTAGAACTTTATAGTTATCAAAAAGATGCTATAAACTCTTGGTTAAATAATAATATGCAGGGAATTTTTGAGATGGCAACTGGTACCGGTAAAACTTTCACTTGTTTAGGGTGTGTAGATAAAATTTTTACCGAAAAGGCAAAAGTTCTGGTAATAATAACATGTCCTTATCAGCATTTAGTAAATCAATGGAAAAATCAAATAGAGGAGTTCGGACTAGATTACGATAAGATAATCTTGGCATATAGTGGGTTTCAATGGAAACATACACTTGCTGATTCGTTAATAGACCTTGATCTAGGATATATAGACAAACTAATTGTACTAACAACTCATCGTACATTTTCTTCACAAGATTTTATTGAAATAATACAAAAAAATAAGAAAAATTTCTATATTTTTTTAGTTGCGGACGAAGTTCATTGGCTGGGAGCCGAAAAAAGTAAAAGAGGTTTAATAGAACAATATGATTTTAAACTAGGGCTTAGTGCTACACCAAAAAGGTGGTTTGATGACTTCGGTACTAAAAAAATATATGAATATTTTGGTAATGTGGTTTATGAGTTTAGTTTGAAGGAAGCAATTACTAAAATAAATCCTGCTACAGGAAAAACTTATCTCACACCTTATAGATACATACCAAAGTTTGTGTCATTGACTGAGGAAGAATTAGAAGAATATTTTGTAAAAACAGTGTCTATAGCGTTGAGATATAACAAGGTAAAAAATGAAGAAGAAAGAGATAAAATATTAGAAGCTTTACTCTTTGCAAGGGCGGATATTATAAAGAATGCTCGACAAAAATATGAGGTATTAAAACAAATTTTAGATGGATTTGACCATGATATTAATTACACCATTATCTATTGCAATCCACAACAAATTGACGAAGTTATGAAGATTGTTAATCAAAAGGGTATTATATCCCATCGTTTTACGATGGAAGAGGGTGTAATACCAGAGGAAAAATATAATGGTATATCTCAAAGAGAATACATACTTCAAAAGTTTGCAGAAGGAGAATATAAAGTTTTAGTTGCTATGAAATGTTTAGATGAAGGTGTCGATATTCCTCCAGCCAAAACTGCAATTCTTATGGCAAATAGTGGAAACCCGAGAGAATATATTCAACGAATAGGGAGAATACTCAGAAGATATCCAGGAAAAGAAGAAGCTGTTATTTATGATATAATAGTTGCTCCATCTTTGAATAATAAAGCGATTCCTTTACAGTTGAGAGAATTGGAATGGAAGATTTTCACAAAAGAATTGAAAAGATATGAAGAAATAGCGAAAATTGCAATTAATAACGCAGAAGCGTTAAAATTAATAGATGATATTAAAAAAGATTTGGGGAGGTAGTAATATGAAAGGAGATAAGATAATTAACGAGCGTATTCTAAAAGGAATTAAAGAGAATAGCCAAGGTGATGAAAAAATAGTTAATTTTTTAATAGATATACTCTATGAAGAAGTAGAACACACTGCTCAATGGTGGTGGAAAGAAACATACAAGAAAATAATAGAACAATATTCAAAAGATTGGGGTGAGGATGGATTATGAGAATTGAAAAGCTTATACTAAAAAATTACCGACAGTTTAAGGACATGATAATATCATTTAATAAAACGTCTATTCATGATGTACATGTTTGTATCGGTGTGATGGGGACAGGAAAAACTAATCTTTTGAATGCTATTAACTGGTGTCTCTATGGTGAAGAACCTTTTTTATCAAAAGAATCCTACCAGTTACCTCTGTTAAATCTAAAAGCTATTTTAGAAACACAATATGGAGAAAATAAAGATGTTCTTGTAGAAGTTTGGGCAGAAACAGAAGATCATAGACATGTAATTTTCACAAGGAAAGCAACATTTAGAGTATATAATCAAGGTGAAGCGCCCCAAAAGCAGGAGATTATTTTTGAAGTAAAAGTTCCTGATAGTAAAGGTAATGTTCAAATATTGAGAAATGAGGAGGCCGAGCAAGTAGTAGAACGTTTTGTCCCTAGTAAAATAAGAGAATTTTTCTTTTTTGATGGGGAAAGGCTAGATAAATACTTTAAAGAAGCTACAGGACAAAATATACGGCACGCTGTCTCTGTAATTTCACAAATTGAAATAATAGAAAGAATATGTACAAAAAGAATTGAACCATTGCTAAAAGACATTAGAAGAGAAGCAAGTAAAGCAAATCCGAAAATTGAAGAGATAAGGGAAATATTAGAGCAAAAAGAAAATGAGTATAAAGAAATTAATAATCAAATAGAAGAATGCATCAAACAAATAAAGATAGCCAAAGAAAAAATTGAAGAATACAGAGAAAAATTGAAGGACTTACCTGATGCCGAGACACTTGAAAAAGAAAGAGAAAATTTGATACAGATAAAAAAGGAAAAAGAAGAACATAGAAATGAAAAGATAAAGGATAAACTTGATTTGCTCTATGAGTATGGAAAAATTATGATGTTTTGGTTACCTATCAAAAAATCCATAGATATTATTGAAAATAAGAAAAAAGATAAGGAAATACCTCCTACGATTGACAGGAGTTTACTGGAAAATATTATTAAAAATGGCGAGTGTAGTCTATGTGGACGAAAACTTGATAGTGAGGCAAAGAGAAGAGTAGAAGATCTGCTTAAAGAGATTAGGTTATCTTCAGAGATTGCTCAGCAACTTTTGTATATGGAAAGTCCTTTAATTCAATATGCAGAAAAGATTAAAAATTTTAAAAGGGAAATTGAAAAGATAACAAAAAATATTCAAGAATACGATAGAGAGCTGACAGAAATCGAGGGGAAAATATCTACGATTGATAAAAAATTGAGTGGATATAACATTGAAAAAATAAGGGAATGGCATAAAAAAAGAAAAGAATTTGAAAAAATCTATGATGATAATCAACAAAGATTGGGTATTTTGAAGGCAAACAAGGAACAACTTGAAGGGGAAATTAAAAGTTTGAATAAAGAATTAGATGAAGAGATCAACAAAGAAAAGAAAGTTAGAAAATTAAAAAAGCAGATTGATTTTTGTACTAAAGCTTTACATATATTAGATTTAACAAGAAAAAAAATAATGACTGAGATAAGAAATAATATTGAGTCTGAAACACAACAATTGTTTTTCAATCTTATATGGAAAAAAGGGAGTTTTAAGAATGTTACCATTGATGATGATTATAATATTAATCTTATTCATTCTATGGGATATGAATGTTTGGGTACAATATCTGGTGGTGAGAGAGAAGTCTTAACTTTGGCATTTACAATGGCTCTTCATAAGATTTCAGGATTTAATTCTCCAATTATAATTGATCGGCCTCTTGCTATGGTTTCGGGAGAGCCCAGAAAAAACATCGTTGATGTATTTTCTCAAATTAGTAAAAACAAACAAGTAATATTACTTTTTACTCCAGACGATTACTCGGTGGATATCTCAAGTATTTTGGATTCTAAAGCTTCTAATAGATACAAACTAATTATGTCTCAGGATGAAAAAGAAGTGCAAATGGAGGTGTTATAATGTCGCACCAAATACCAGATAGGATAAATATAGACAAAAACGATAGGGAGCTCTATAATAAGTTAAGTAAGGAGATCTTTGAAGGAAAGACAAGAAAAGAGCAGTTTCTTTTTGCAATGGCAATTGGATTTAAGAATGGTATTATGCGGCCTTTAAAAACGAAGGAAGGCTTCTTTTTGATTAAAGATTTGCGACCAGAGGATGAAGCTCTGTTAAATGCTGTAGCTATGTTCGTCAAGGGACCAGAGATATTATCTAGTAAAGAAGAGGTTTTTAAAATTGCCGAAGAATATGCTCATGCTGGAATTAAAATATTAATTGATGAGATAGAGGCTTCATCTTTTGGATCCTTCGCTAAAAAATTTGAGAGAGATCTGTTTGAACTTTTTGAAAAATTAGGTTTAGGAGGAGAATATGATCAAAAAAATTCTCTTAGTTGAACCCAATTTCCCAATTCCATATAAAAGTAAAAATCATAAAAATTTTCTACCCATTGGTTTACTTAAAATTGCTACTTATTTAAGAGATCATGGTAATGAAATTAAGCTAATAAGAGGTTATCCACAAACTTTAAATGAGATTATGGAATTAAAACATTTTAATCCTGAAGAGATTTGGGTAACATCCCTATTCACATATTGGGCTCAATACGTTAGAGATACAGTTCAATACTATAAAAAAATGTTCCCTCATGCTTGGGTAAAAGTGGGTGGAATTTATGCTTCGCTTTTTCCTGCTGAAGAAGTCAAAAAATATACAGGATGTGATGAAGTGCACCAGGGAATTATTCCTGAAGTAGAGGAATATTTAGAGACTCATTTTCCTGCGTATGATTTAGTAAAAAATGCGAATCCTAATCCGATTGATTACCAAATTATTCATACTAGCAGGGGATGTCCAAGAAAGTGTCCTTTTTGTGGAACTTGGAAGATAGAACCTGAATTTGTCCCCAAGAAAAGCATTAAGAAT
Organism: Tissierellaceae bacterium; assembly: GCA_036562765.1. Classification (GTDB taxonomy): domain Bacteria; phylum Bacillota; class Clostridia; order Tissierellales; family Tissierellaceae; genus JAAYFT01. The sequence continues at coordinate 6,489 of DATCJO010000127.1, forward strand.
GAGATAAAATATGATAAAATCGTAATCTACGACAACAATTTTTTAATGAGTCCCTATATCGAAGACATACTTGAAGAACTCATAGAACTTAAGAAGAATAAAAAAATTAAGTGGGTCGAAAGCCAGAGTGGTTTTGATGGAAGAATATTAATGAAAAAGCCATATCTTGCGAAAATTATTAAGGAAGCAGGATTTAGATATCCTCGTATTGCTTGGGATTCAAAGTATGAAGAACGTGATAAAATTAAAGAACAGATTGATATACTAATTAAGGCAGGATACAAATCAAAGGAAATTTTTATTTTTATGCTTTATAATTGGGATGTACCTTTTGAAGAGATGGAAAGGAAACGAATAAAATGCTGGGAGTGGCAAGTTCAAATTGCAGATTGTAGATACAGGCCTTTAACTCAACTTTATGATAATTATAACCCAAGAATCATTGGTCAAACTTCTGACGATTATTATATCCACGAAAAAGCAGGATGGACAGATGCTTTAGTGAAGCAATTTCGTAAGAATGTGAGAAGACAAAATATTTGTGTAAGGCACAGTTTCCCATTTTATTCAAAGAGTTTTGAACATAAACGGTTTAGTAAAGAATTTATGGGAAAAATTTCTAATTTAAGAACAATAGATGAAAAAATAGGATATATGAAAACAGAAGAGATTGACTATTGGATTCCTAGCCAAGTTACATATCCAAAGATATGAAGATATACCGGCGTTTGCACTTTTCCGCTCGTTATTGATTGTTTTGACTTTATCACATTCGGGTAATAACGGGTATCTGTCTTGCTATTGTTCCCCTAAATACTTTGTTACGGTTAGTGCTTTTTATATTTGCGCAACGTTAGGTATAAAATGAAACGGTGAGCTGGGTTAAGGAGGGTTGACCAAATAGTATATAAAAAATTAGGTAAAAATAGGCAGCAACTGGTGGGTATTCTGAATTGTTTCTTGGTGTCTTATTTTTTTTACTCTTAAGTATTATCGATTCATTGTAAAACTAGATACAGCATCCAAAAAATTATAAAATCATAGTGAGAATTCTTGTTGATATAGATATTGTAAATACCTAACCGAATCCATAGAAGAGTTTCGCTATGGTTGAACATAACGTTATAAAAAAATTATCTTTTCAAATGAAAGTCTACGAGAGAGGACAAATTGCTACTTTGCATAAAGAAGATAAAAGTGTACACTACATCGTAAAGCAGCTAGTCTGAACTGTAAGTAATATTAGCAAGAAAAATATGGCACTGTCACTTAGCTTGGATCTGACTTATATTTTTATGCAGCGTACTTTCTATAAGCAGTATAGGCAATTTAAAAATTGTGGTGTTAAGCTCAGTATGTTAAGGATTTTATCAAATTTGCTGATAAAAATATACTGAAAAAATGATTTTCAAACAGTATAGTAGGATATTGTAAAAAAGACCACAACTGAGAAGATAAGCCCATGCTTTGTGCACAAACTCTGTATAATGGTTACTTAAAGTATGCAGTATTGATTTGTTTGCTGTTTAAACCTGGAGATAAAACTAAGCGAAGGGAAGTCAGACGTATCGGGAGTAAAAATTAAGGCCAGAGGAAGTGGAGATGCGTGAGAAGTTTGGATACTAGGAAATAGATACTGTGATAGGTAAACGTTCTAGTGATATAGTTCTTTTGACATAAGTAGAGAGAAAAACTCGATACAAACTCATATTTCTGTTAGATTTGAAAGATAATAAAAAGAGTGTTTATGGAACTTAAATAAAGGGATCAAGTCCAATTTCTTTTGTGTAAAATTTCCTCTAGCTAGAATAAGGTAATAAGTTTGCCACTCAAAGTATTCAACTATATCTAAGTATTTTTTGCCTGATATTCATTTTTCGTCTTGTTCGATAAGCAAGATGTATGGCCGATTCTCGGTTGAGAAATATTCTGATTACCCTTTCACGTCGGCGTATTTCTTCGTTAAGCCGTTCTAGACCATTTGTAGTTCGAAGTCTTTTCCTATACCTCTCAGGAAATTCCAATACCGCTATACCATCTTCAAAGCCAGATTCCAATACATCCATAGCTTTCAATGCCTTGCTCAATATTCTTCTAACACCTGATTTAACAGTATCCTTGCTGTTTTAGCATCCGGAGCCTCAAATATAGCCTTTTTGCATGTATTTTTTCTGTAACCCCTTTGGTGTTTTATTCAGAATGTTGTGCATAAAATGGGTTTGGCATTTCTGCCAGGTCGCATCCTGAAAATACTTATTAATGGCACGGATAAGCCCGCTGTGATAATCAGAAACTACTAAATCTACACTGTGTAATCCTCTTTGTTTATGCCAAGAGAAAAATTCACTCCAACTTTCTTCCGAATTATTGTCATCAATCATAAGACTTAGTATTATATTTTATCCTTCCTCATTCACTCTTACAGCTATTAAAAGCCCCCTAGGATTTTCATTAGAGTTTTGTCGAAATGAAAATAAGTTGTGTTAGGAAGCAGGTACAAGAGAAAAGGAATTAGAGGAAGCAGTGGCATATAAAAGTATTCTGCGGAAAGGTATAGAGCATACTATGGAAATGGTATATAATAGTTTATGTAAGCGCGTTGGCTCCTTTATAACGTACTTTTAGATATACTTTTAGATAATGCAGAGCAAAGGGTGAAGAGAATTTGAGTAAAAAAACCTGGGTAAGCATATTTGTCCTGGTCGCAGTTGAGCAGATTATAAAAATAATAATTTATAACAACTTTTTTGAAAGACGGTTTCCCATACTGGCTCCTATTTTATACTTTGAACCCATGTTCAACAAGCATTATTCTTGGTTTAATTCCATGTTTCAGCTGGGCATAGGCAAAGGGGTGCACGTTGCCTTTGTGTTAACAATAGTTGTTCTGATATATTTATTTTACAGGTACTTAAATGATAGGGTAGGGACTAATAAAATGATCAATGCCATGTTTGTCTTTCTGTTTTCCGGTGCTACCTGCTCTTTGATTGACAAAATATTTTGGGATGGAAGCCTGGACTATATATTGTTAAAAGGTTTTTTCACCTTTGATTTGAAAGACGTATATATAAATATCTTCAACGGTTTACTGATATTCTCACTGGTTTCAGATAACAAAGCCATAAAGCAA
>DATCJO010000130.1:0-19344 GCA_036562765.1 Tissierellaceae bacterium
TATAGCTTGGCTAATTGATAATCCTAATCCTGTCCCTTTTCCTATTGGTTTTGTAGTAAAGAAAGGATCAAATACCCTTGCCTTATCTTTTTCTTTAATCCCCTGTCCATTATCCTTTATTTTAATATTTATATAATTATCTATTTCATTTAAAGAAATCATCAACTTTCGCTGCCTATCTCCCACATCTTCCATGGCATCAACTGCATTGGTTATTATATTCAACAACATCTGTTGCATCTGCGATTCATCTGCCATTATAACTGGTGTTTCCAAATTAACATTGATTTTAATTTCAACATTTTGTTTTCTAATTCTATGATCCATTAATTTTAAAATGTCTATTATTACTTTATATATATCAACTGGACCAATATCCAACTTAGATTCCCTTGAAAACTTAAGTAGGTTTTGCGTTATTTCAGCACATCTATCAATTTGTTCCTTTATTATCTCTAAGTACTCTTGAATTACCCCTGCTTTATATAATTCATTTATATCCTCTATTTTTAAGCGCTCTAATAAGTCAGTAGCGTAAAAGCTTAAATTGTTCATAGGATTATTTATTTCATGGGCAACTCCAGCTGCTAAGGTTCCAATAGCAGCCCTCTTTTCTGCTAGCATTATCAAACTTTCATTCTCCTGTTTTCTCTTTATTTCATCTGTCATCCTATTAAATGCATCTATTACTAATCCCAATTCATCATTATTATTTTTAGGAATCATGTAATTAAAATTACCCTGCCTTACTGCGTTTACTCCCTTTTCCAATTCTTTAATAGGCTTCATAAAGAAATAAACTAGAATAGACGCAGCCAAAGTTATAACAATAATGGTTATGAAAAATATCAGAATTGTCCTAGTCAAAATCAATCTAAGAGGCTTATAAGCGATATTTAATGGTTGTTCAACAACTACTCCCCAATTTACAATCGGAATCAAACCATATACTCCTAAAACCTTTTCGCCTAGGTATGATTCATATATCAAAGTTTGAAAATTCTCATATCTTAATCCATTGTCCTTTTTTGCATTGAGTTTTATTATATTTCCAACCCCTTTACTTTTCGTAACATCCTGCCTTCTCGTTACCTGACTGTAATCTGAATGCCCAATTAAAGACCCTTTATCATCAATTAACATGATATAACTTCCTCTGTTGGTCTTAGCAATATCTATTTTTTTCATTATCTGCCTTAAGCTAATCTTTGCAATAATGGCACCAGAGAAATATTCTTCTTCTCCTCCAAAAGGCACGCCTAATTCAAAAACTATCTGATTTTCATAATCTATCTCAGGCTTGCCAATATAAAGATTCCCTTCCCTAAGGACTTTAAATTTTTCTTCAAGCGATATATTTTTTAATTCATCAGGGGATACAACATATCTTCTTGATATTCTGACCAATTCATTTCCTTCTGGAGAAACCATTGAAATTTCTTCTAAATAAGTAAACTTCTTCAGCATCCTATATACCGTATCTTCCCTATTAGCCTTATTGTTTTCATTAAATATGTCAGGATTTGTTAAAGTAATGGTTTCTAATGATTCCTGTGTAGTTTTAACCATTTCAACAACTGTTTGAGATATTTCTGATGCTATTAACTCATGTTCCTTATGTATAGCCTTTTCTATCTCGCTTTTTAAAGTAGCTATATTTATGAATACAATAAATATGAAAGGAATAATACATATTCCTATCATCATAAATATCAACTTTAACCTGATGCTGACAAAATGTTTTTTTATATTATTTATCAACATATAATTCTACCTTTCAACTATTTTACAAACTTATCTACAAAGGTCATTTTTGAATAATCTATTTCTATTCCTAAATCTATTGCAGTTTTTACATTTATGTGAAGTTCAAGGCTTTCAGGAGTTTCTATTGGAATGTTTTCTGGCTCTTGTCCATCTAAGATATTTGCCACAAGCCTTGCAGCTTGAAATCCCTCTGAATAATTTGTGCTTCCATAATAAGCCAACAATCCTTTTTTAACTTGAGCTTCTGTTACCCCAATAATTGGAATTTTATATGATAAAGAAGCTTTTACTACTTCCTTTATAGTGCTTTCCAACAATAAATTACACATCAACAAAATCCCATCAAATTCATTATATTTTGATTTTATAAGATTAACTATTTCCTTACCATTTGTAGCAGGCATAATCACTAAATCTATATCAAGTTTATCAGCAGCTTCATAAATTATTTTAGAGCTTGGATCAAAGGGAGTAACCAATGGATTGAAAATTACCAATACTTTTTTAGTTGATGGAACTAATCTTTTCAGAAATTCCAACCTCTTACCTGAATATCTAACATAATTGCTATCAACACCGGTTACATTGCAGCCGGGAGAAATTTTATCTTCAACAATTCCCAATTCTACAGCACAGCTTACGCCTATAAACACTACTGGAATTCCTTTTTCAGCTGCATATTTTTTTACAGCAAGGGTTTCAAAAGCTCCAGTAGTAACAATAATGTCAACATCTTCATTTACTAATTCTTGAGACAGCAAATCTAATTTTCCTTTATCGTCTTTTGCATTTTTTATAATAATTTGGAAATCACCTTTGTTATATCCATTTTCATATAGACCATATATTAATCCTGTAATTTTGCTCATCCTCGTGTCTCCAGCTACCAAGACTCCTATTTTATGCGTAGTTTTATATTTGCTGTCTTCATTTTTAGCAACTGCTATATCTATAAATAATAAAGATATTAAAAGCAGTAGTATCAAAAAAATAATTGATAAATCTCGTCTCATCTTTACCTCCAACTGGACTTTCCTTTTTTCAAACAGTCTGAACAAGCATCAATATGCTCGCTAGACAAAAAAACTTTTTTACAAATGCTACATTTTCGTTTTTTCCCAGATATTAAAATATCTCTGCTGTTAGATAAAAAATCATTTACATTTCTTGATTCTAATTTTAAAGATTTATAATAACATACCTCAACACATAAACCACAACCTGTACATGCATTCTTTATCAAAATAATATTTAAGTCATCTCCGTTTTCTTCATATTCTAGTGCACCCATCGGACATAATATAACACACGCTTTGCAAAACCTACACTCATTTACTAACTTTGGTTTTGGAAATTCATCGATTTCTATTTCTGAATAAGCTTTATCTACTTTTATTAACTCTTTCCTTAATATCGAAAACTTCTCAGCAGTCGGATTTTGCTTAATAGTTTTTGATTCTTTGCTTCCATCATCTAATCCTAAGAAATATTTAATAGCATAATTTGGTAGCTTCTTGGCATATTGGAATACCGAAAAAATAAATTCCCTTCTCTCATCATCTACTTCATCAGATGTTGAATCTTTATTTCTCTTAATAACAGGTGTTTTTTCCATGTGTTTAATGGAATTTATTTTCATATTTAATCTATCTCTTAAATTTCTAACTCTATGTAAAGTGTCATAATAATTATCTATTCCTTTTTTTATTTCACATTCTTTACATTTATCTTCACTAAAAATAACATTGACATCAAAAGGCAGTGAATCTAAACCAAATATGAATTCAAAACTTAAGCTCCCTAAACAAGGCACCTTAAAAGCAGCATCTGATGACTCCTCATTTTTTGAACAAGTGAGAACTATAGTATTGCCTTTCTCGCCAAGTTCTACTGCATATTTATATAAATTTCTTTCAGTAGGTTCTTGAATGTAAATAGCATTATTAGGACACTTTGAAGCACAAAGCCCGCAATAAATACAATTGTTGTTTAATTTAATTTCAGATTTATCTATGCTTATTCCATTTACAGGACAAGATTCAATACATCTATTACATTTACTTAATCGCGACCTTAATTTAGCACATCTGCTCTTGTTAATGGCTACTGGAATTATTTTAGAAGCTGCAGTCTCAATTATCTTTTCAAATTTGAACATATCTTTTCACCATATCCTTCATAATTAAGCTTATTAAAATAAGGAATGTTAATAAATTAATCAAAATTAGGAAATACTTAACAAAAATGCATAATAGAATAAGGTACTATGGCTAGTACCTTATTCTATACTTAAGGATAATTAAGATTTCTTTTCTTCATTTAGATCTACATTTATATCTTCAGAAACCTTATTTGCATGTGATTTGAATTCACCAATTGCCTTTCCAAATGCTTTCCCAATTTCTGGTAACTTTCCAGGGCCAAAAATAACTAACGCAATAGCTAGTATTAATATTAATTCTGTCGCACCTATTTTCCCAAACATATCCTCACTCCTTTGATGTTTCTTGTTATTATTGTAACATATCCCTTATGTTAAGAAAAGAATTATTTTCCTCCTCTGAATACTTCTTCAGGTTCTCCATCTTTTAATAGTTCATCTAGTCCTATATAATAAACTGCTACGTCTAATCCTAGTTCTTCTTTTAAGCCCTCAGCTTTGTTTTCAGAAATTAATTTGCTTACTACAGAATCTGGGTCATTTAAATCTCCAAAGTATCTTGCATGGGATATACAAGTGCTTACACATGCAGGCAATAGTCCTGCTTCTGCCCTTTGTATACAGAAATTGCATTTTCCAGCTTTATTTCTTTCTTCATTTATATATCTAGCATCGTATGGGCAAGCATTTGCACACGCTCCACAGCCTATACATTTCTCTTCATCTATAACTACTGCACCGCCTATTGTATGATAAGTAGCATCTGTTGGGCAAACATCTATACAAGGTGCATTTAAACAATGATTACAAAGTTTAGGAAGTTTAGCGCCACTAACTTTTGGATATTCTCCAACATTCCATTCTTCAACCCATGTATTAAAACATTTTTCTGGAGTTGAATGTTCCATTTTGCATGCCACTGTACATGCATGACAGCCTACACATTTTCTTAAGTCAATAACCATACCATATCTTTTTTGTGTTTCTGCCAACATTATCACCTCTTTATTTAAAAATCTTCATCAATTAAATATGCCAAATCTGCTTCTATCCAATTAGCAGAGATATTATTTAAATACGAATATAAGCCTTTGCCTTTTTCATTTGATAATCTTGCATATTCACTAAACCATTTGAAAGGATGTTCAGTGAGGAAGTCTTTCTGCAGCTTCCTCCACTTTTTAGCGTTTTCATCGTTCCCACTTTCTAAAGCAGATTTTTCTAAACTTACCAAATAAGTCATAAAGGACAATTCAAAAGCTATATGGTCTGGAAAGCTATTTCCCAACAAAGGCTTGAACCCATTTAGCTCATGTACTTTAAAATCTACCATTTCATAACATGCTTTTACATGAAATGTTTCTGGGCTATCTAGTTTCCCATATTTCATCTTTCCGTTTCCTTCTTTTTTATTTCTAATAGCAGCTTCATATGGTGGTACATATAGCTTTGCAGTTGGTACAAAGAATCTGTCATAGTATTCTTGTGTAAAATCTTTTAAATTTTTACCTTTCATGAAGTTTGTATCATCCCTGGCTAACACTTCTAGGGCAGAAGATTTATCTTTAATTATTTTTATAATTTCTTCTGTTGGAATATTTAGATAGGAGCACGATAAAAATTCATATATTTCCCATCTTTTATTAGTTATCTCAAGAATGTTCTCCATTATTTTCACTCCTATCTAAATTCTTTCTACTTTGAATACGCCACCATTTCTATTTGCAGTACCAGTTGAAGATTCAGAGAATGAGAATAATCCATTTACTTTTGGATCAAACAAGTTCATTAAATGAACGCCTCTCTCCACATCTTCAAGCTTATATTTTTCACCATTGATTTCATATTCTTTTGTTCCATATTCCCAATGTCCATAGCCAAAGGCTATTCCTATTGTTCCTTTTGCTATTCCAGGTCTTACTAATGCATACCCTACAAATTCTCCACCTGTTGCAGGTATTACTTTTACCTTATCCATTGTCTTGATTCCTAATGCTTTAGCATCTTCTGTATTCATTTCAACAAAGTTATGTTTGCAAATATCTCTTAAGCTTGAACTATTTGTAAGCATTGATATACTTCTAAATTTAGGCTTTCTATTAGCTGCTTTAAATGGCCATTCTGATTCTGGGAATACATCAGTTAATGGTGTTCCATCTGTGAATACTTCAGGTCTCCATCCTGGAACTCCGCTGTAAAATTCACCAGTAGTTGAATTCCTGCTTGTTGCAAAGGCTTCTACATAGATATTTATTATTCCTTTATATGGATATTTGCTTCTATCTCCATCAAATCCAGCTCCGTATTCTTCAAATCTTCCGCCTCTTGAAAGCACTTTTAATACTTTTGGCCATTCTTCTTCGGTAAGTATATCAGACCATTGTTCTTTAACGCTTTCTAAATCTTGCATCTTAATTTCTTCTTCAGTAATATCAGAAACAGGTTCTCCATCATAAGCAATATTTGCAATTGCACGTAAGTAAAAATCTTCTCTGCTATTTAATGGCAATGGATTACTGTTTGCATCTGTTATTGCATTATCTCCAAATCCTGGTAGACCAATCTTTTTTGCAATATCTATTACATAAGTTTCATAGCATATATGCCTGCCATCTGGCAATTTTTCAGTAGCTGGTTCTACAACTGGCCACCTTACAGTTGTTCCCTTACCTGAGAAATTACCTTCAATATTTGCACAGCCCCAGCTTTCATATGGAGTTGTATCCGGTATTACATAATCTGCTAATGCTGTTACTTCACCCATGTAGCAGTCACAGGAAATAATTAGCGGAACAACATTTGGTTTCTTTAATTCTTCTATAACTTCTTTTCTTGCTGCAGCAGGTACAGCCATCAATGGATTTGCCATCCAGTTAAATATTATCTTTGCTTGATATGGATATTTGTTTACAATTGAGAATATAGCTTGGCTATCAGATGCTGATCCTACTGGATGCCATGGCAATTTTGAAGGATATGGGTTTTCTCCTTTAGCAACCTTATTTTTATATTCGGAAGTATTTTCATATTTTACTCCAGTTCTGCTAATCACTATTCCAGTAGCCTTAGGTGCTCCAGGAGTTGTACTTAAATTGTACCTTGGACCAGTAGAAGTTGATTTATAGGAGTTTCTTCTTGTAATAACTCCACCTTTCATATTTAAAGCACCTACCAGTGATAACAAGGTATAATGCACCATTACAGCATCAGAACCATTAGCAGATGCAGTATTGCCCATACCATCTATAGAAACCTTGCTTCCGTGTGATGAATATTCTTTTGCCATTCCAATTATCTTTTCTACTGGTATATTGCATATATTGGAATATTCTTCTAAGCTATATTGAAGAGCAGATTCCTTTAATTTTACAAATGCAGTCTTTACAGCTATTTCCTTTCCATTTGGCCCTTTAACCTTGCCATTGAATAAAATATCTGCTGTATCTGTCTTATCATATCTTACTGGTTCTTGTGTATTCTTATCTATTACTATGAAAACATCTTTTTCATCTTCTCCTACTTCAATTCCTATATCTTGAGCTCTTAAGATTTTTCTATAGTTAGGATGATTTGGATCTTCAATTACAAGATGTGACGCATTGCACCAGCCATTGTATCCCTTTGAAATTGCTGCATCATAATTAGGTGAACTTAAAAATTCTTCATTATATTTTTCATTTTCTATAATCCATCTAATCATAGCCATACCAAATGCAGCATCTGTTGCTGGCTTAATAGGTACCCACTCAATTCCGTCATACAATGGTGTTACAGCCCCACCAATCATTATTGGATCTACAACTGAAACCTTTATATCTCCATTTGCTATCCTTTCTGCCATTTGCCTTCCTATGGCTTGCATAGGCTTTCCACTGTGGCCTGGATAAGCACCATTGTAAATTATATATTCAGCGTTATTAATATCTGGTCTTAATATCTGACCTCCTGAAACTACCTGACCCGCAGGTGTTTTAGCACCACCTCAGGAGTGGCCATGGCCATAGTTATTTACTGTACCAAATGCACTTTGAAATTTTCTTGTAAGCCCTCCTCTACCATCTCCACGTCCGCCAAATAGAACTAGTTGATTTGCTACAGGACCTAATTCAGGTGCATTTGGGTCAATTAGAGTTTCTAAATCCCTTACCTTTCTGAACCCATCAATATTAGTATCTTCTCCTATTTCCTTAAATAGTTGTCCACCTTCTGCAGTTTCTTCAACAACTTCATCCCATGTAATTGGCTTCCATTTACCTGAGCCACGAGGGCCAGTTCTCTTTAGTGGAACAAGAATTCTCATTGGATCATAATGTGCTTCCAAAGTAGCATTGCCTCTGGCACATAATGTACCTTTATATTTTTGCATGTCTTTATAAGTACTAAATGCTAAATATGAATCAGTTAAAGGTGCATCTAAAGAAAGATGTGGTTCTGCATTGTTAGGGTTATATGGATTACCAAATACTTTTAATATCTTCCCTGTTTGTTTATCAATCTTTACCCTATTACCACATGAACTATAACATCCAAGGCATGCACTATGTCTTATTACTATTGAATCATCAACTTTTACTTCGCCAGTATCTAAGTTGATTTCAGCTTCTGGCTTTTGACCTGAAAATTGAGAAACATCTGGAAATCCTTCTGGAGCTGTTACATCATCAGTATCTTTCTTATTGGAACAGCCTGAACTCAATCCTGCTAATGTTAACGCACTTATCCCGCCAACTAGCTTCAAGAAAGTACGCCTTTTCATTTTAAGTAATTCATCCATTAACCATATCACCTCGCAAAATAATTTTTGTGCATATTGTTTGCGAATTATTTAACATGCAATTATCATGCCATCATTGGTTTCCTGATTTAAATTTTTAATGTTAAAAAACTGCTATATTCCTTCATTTTCCTTCATTTAAATTTTTAGTTCTAAATATTACTTATGATACATTGACATTTCCTTGTCATTTTGTCACACACTTTGCCATTTTGACAAATTTGGTTTTCACTTTTCACTCTTAATTCTATTAGATTGCTTTTATTATTACCTTGTATTATAATTTTTTCAAATGTTAAAATTGGGAAAATTTTTATGGACTCTTGTAAACATTTCAGCATTCAACAAACTAATGATTAATGTTTATATGCTTGGATTAGGTTTTTAAGATAATGGAATTAAAAAAAATTTTATTGTAAGCCTGCAAAATCACGGACTTATCAATACCCAGCAAAAGTTGGAAGATTATAAAAAAGCTGAAATAAAGCTGGTTTCCTCACTTTTTAACACTATTATTGGTGGAAGAGGTAGGGGAGTGTCTGAACTTAGTTGATTTAAAAAGCATGTATGATATAATATTAACACAAATTGTTAATCACCTGTCATTTTTCTATTTATTGTAATAATTAATGGAAAATGGCTGCCCATAGTAGTTATTTTATTTTCTAGCTATTCCTTTTAAAAGAGGAAGGGCTTTGTCAACGGAGGAATAAATATGCAGTGGAAAAAGGATTTAATCCTTGCTATAGTGCTTATCATACTGATTATCAACTTAATATCTTGCAATATTAATATCACAGATATTTCTGATAAAAATAATGATAAAATAGAATTATTAATTGCTGGTGCTGCAAGTCTAATGGATGTTTTACAGGAAATTGGAGAATTATATGAAACTAAGAATCCAAATATAAAGCTAAATTTCACTTTCAGCGGCTCAGGTGCCCTTCAGGCCCAAATAGAAGAAGGGGCTCCTGTTGATGTCTTCTTTTCTGCATCTCAAAAACAAATGAACACTTTGAAAGAAAAAGGATACATAATTGAAAGCTCTATTAAAACCCTATTAATTAATAAAATCGTGCTTATTGCTCCAAAAAATAGTAAAATATCCATTTACTCCTTTAATGATTTAGCTAAAGATAATGTTGATAAAATAGCAGTAGGAGATCCCTATAGTGTCCCTGTTGGACAGTATAGCGAAGAAATTTTTAATAATTTAGGGCTGTATAATAAAATAAAAAGCAAATTGGTATTTGGGAATGATGTTAGAACTGTTCTAGCTTGGGTAGAAAATGGTGAGGTTCCCTGTGGAATTGTCTATAAAACAGACGCACTTATATCTGACAAGGTTGATTTAATAACAGAAGCACCTGAAGGAAGTCATACTGAGATTATATATCCAGTAGGCATAGTTAAAGATTGCAAAAATATTGATAAAGCGCAGGAATTTATAGATTTTTTAAGTTCTCATGAGGCAATTTCAATATTTAAAAAATATGGCTTTGACATAGACATAAAAAATTAAAGGTAGGATTGATTATGGATTATTCACCTTTATTGATTTCATTAAAATGTGCTATTCTATCAACTATAATTACTTTTTTCACTGGAATCTATGCAGCATTTTTAACTACTAGATTAAAAAGGTATAAAAGCTTAGTAGATGGTATACTTACCTTACCATTAGTTCTACCTCCTACAGTAGTTGGCTTCTTACTCCTTATTTTTTTGGGAAAAAATGGCTTCATTGGAAGATTTTTAAATCAGTATAATATCTCAATAATATTTTCTCAAGCAGCAAACATAATAGCCTCGTTTTTAGTTTCTTTTCCTCTAATGTACAGGACTATAAGAGGGGCATTTGAACAGATAGACCCTTATATAATTTATGTAGCTAGAACCTTAGGCTTATCTGAACATAAGATTTTTATGCGTATAATGTTGCCAAATTCTATTCCTAGTATTGTAGCAGGAACCGTTTTATCTTTCGCAAGGGCCTTAGGTGAATTTGGTGCTACTATAATGGTTGCAGGTAATATCCCTGGTAAAACCCAAACTATGGCTATAGCTATTTACAATGCAGTTCAGTCTGGCAACAGGGAATTGGCTTATAGATGGGTATTTATTTTAGTAATTATTTCTTTAATAACTGTAATTATCCTAAATAAATTTGAACAAAAGGGAAGTACAAAAATTGGAAGGGAATAGGATTAGTATGTTATATGTAAACATCAGAAAAAAATTAAATGACTTTACTTTAGATATCCAGTTTGAAACAAATAATGAGACTTTAGCTTTACTTGGCCCATCAGGTTCTGGCAAAAGCATGACTTTAAAATGCATTGCTGGCATAGAAAAACCTGATGAAGGCGAGATAATATTGAATGACAGAATACTGTTTTCCAGTAGAAAGAAAATAAACTTACCTCCACAAAAAAGAAAGATAGGGCTTTTATTTCAAAATTATGCCCTATTTCCAAATATGACTTTGGAAGAAAACATAAAAATAGCAGTCTCAAAAAAACATAAAGACAAAGATAGAATTGTAAAGGAGTTTATTAATAGATTTTCTCTTGAAGGCTTAGAAAATAGCTATCCTTATGAACTTTCAGGTGGTCAACAGCAGAGAGCTGCCTTAGCAAGAATGCTTGTCAACGAACCTGAATTAATAATGCTTGATGAACCCTTTTCTGCCTTAGATGACCATCTTAAATGGCAGATGGAACAGGAATTAATTAATTTGTTAAATGAGCAGAAGATGAATTCTATCTTCGTTTCCCATAATAGGGATGAAGCTTACAGAATATCTGATAAAATAGCAGTACTGGAGTCTGGAAAAATATTATCCTTAGGAACGAAGGATGAATTATTTAACAACCCTAAAAGTGTTAATGTTGCCAAAATATTAGGCTGTTCAAATATCTCAAGAATAGAAAAAATTGATGAAAAAGAGGTTTATGCTATAGATTGGGATATGAAATTAATATGCAAAGGATTTGTAGATGAAAATGTAAAATATATTGGGATTTTTGAAAACAACATAGAAATCCATGAAGATATTAATTCAAAAAATACCTTTGAACTTAAAATTGTAAAAATTATTGAAAATGCTTTTTCTTATGTTCTAACCTTAAAAAACCCGAATGGAAAATCAAACATTTATTTGAAGGTTAATAAAAATGATTTTAATCGTTATAATCTAGCTTTTAAAGAATTCCTAAATGTTAAATTAAGGGAAGAAAACCTCTTGCTGCTATATTAGTGTAAAACCTAAATAATATGGACTTAAAAGCAACTTATTATGATTGTTCAAAAATAAAATGCATGGATTCTTAAAACATAGAAACCATGCATTAAATAATGCTTAATTATTGGAATTTCTTATTCATAGAGAAGAACTCCTCTAAGTCCTTTTCTGTATTTAGGTTTAAAAACATTGACAAGTCTGGGCTAAACTCCCTTGCTTTTTCTTCTTCAACTAAATATGCATTTGAAATAAGGATTAATCCATTCAAAGACCTTCTATTTGATGATAAATATTCTTCAATTTTATCTATCAGCTTTTTTGAATAAAAGCCATGAAATGGTTCTATTCCATCCCTTGACATAGTTACGCAGACATCTATGTCTAGCTTTTCAATAATCCCTTTCAAATATCTTACATATTGCAGATTCACATTAGGCATATCACATGCCATTACATATATATATTCTGATGATGATTCTATAAGGCCAGCGTGTATGCCTGATAAAGGGCCCATTCCCTTAATTTTATCGCTAATTATTTTACAGTTAAAATCCCTATATTCCTCTGGCTTATTCGTAACGATGATAATCTCATTAAATTCATTTTTCAACTTTTCAATTACAACCTTCATAAGCCTTTCATTATTAATCTCCAAAAACTGCTTGTCAAAGCCCATTCTACTGCTTTTACCGCCTGCAAGTATAACAGCTGTATTGAATTTATACTTACTTTCTTGCACAGTCATGGGCCCTCCCTGTTAATATTTCTAATCCATGATGTACACTATCTAGTATATATCCTAGTGCCTCTTCAACTGCCTTTGGACTGCCTGGTAGATTGATAATTAGTGTTTTATTCCTTATGCCTGAAACTGCCCGTGACAGCATTGCCCTTGGTGTAATGCTGAGGCTATAAAACCTTATAGCCTCAGCTATGCCATTGGCCATTTTAGTACAAGCCCTTATGGTCGCCTCAGGAGTTACATCTCTAGAGCTAAATCCAGTTCCTCCAGTCGTTAAGATTAAATCAACTTTTAGATTATCTGCCATTTCTACTATTTTTTCATATATAATGTCTTCTTCGTCAGGGATTATGGTCCTTGCCAATACATTATAACCATAGTCCTTTATTATTTTTTCAATTATCTCGCCTGATTTATCTTCCCTTTCCCCCTTTGAACCCTTGTCTGATACTGTTATGATTCCAACATTAAACATTTTTGTCACTCCATTTCGTAAATTTATTTATTTAACTTTTCTATTTTTACAGCAGAAACTTTATATTCTGCAGTTTTTGTTATAGGGTCATAGGCTGAATTTGTAAGCTCATTTACAGGGGATTCCTTATAGTGGAATGTCATAAACATCAGCCCTGGCTTAACCCTGTCTGTTATTGTAACCCTAGTTACAATAGAACCTCTTCTTGAAGTAACTCTTATAAAGTCTTCTTCCTTTAAGCCTAACCTTTCTGCATCTACAGGATTTATTTCAGCCAGTTCATAAGGCCTTATGGCATCCAGCTTTTCAGAATATCTTGTAGATACATTATAGTGGTATAGCATCCTGCCTGTAGTAAGTAAAATTGGATATTCTTCATTTGTAAGCTCTGCTGGTGCTTCATATTCAACTGGTATCATCCAGCCTTTGCCTCTTGTAAACTGACCTTTATGCAAGTACTTAGTTCCAGGATGGTCTTCAGATGGGCAGGGCCATTGTATGCCAACCTTTTCTATTCTCTGATAGGTTATGCCTCTATATATAGGCGTAACCTGCCTTATTTCTTCAAAAATCTCTTCTGGGCTCTTATATTGGAAGCCCTCTGCCCCTAACCTTCTTGCGACTTCACAAATTATCTCCCAGTCAGCTCTGCATTCTCCTGGAGCTTCCACAGCCTTTCTAACCCTTTGAACTCTTCTTTCTGTATTGGTGAAAGTCCCGTCCTTTTCAGCATAACAAGCTGCTGGAAGTACTACATCTGCAAACTTTGCAGTCTCTGTCATGAATAAATCCTGCACAACCAAAAATTCTAGATTTTCCAATGCTTTTTTCACATGATTTGAATTAGGGTCTGATAGGACTGGATCTTCGCCCATTATATACATAACCTTTACATTTCCTGCCAATGCCTCATCTAGCATTTCTGGTATTCTAAGGCCTGGCACTTTGCTCAATTTGGCATTCCAGAACTTTTCAAAGAATTCGTGAACTTTTTCTTCTGCTACATTTTGATATCCTGGGTAAGTATTTGGAAGTGCTCCCATATCACAAGCACCCTGTACATTGTTCTGCCCTCTTAATGGATTGACACCTGCATTTTCAATTCCCACATGTCCTGTTAGCAAAGCGAGGTTTGAAAGATTTATTACATTGGAAGTACCTGTAGTATGTTCTGTGATACCCAATGTATAGTAGATTCCTGCCTTTTTAGTACTTGTATACAGCCTTGCTGCTTCATACAGCATTTCTTCTGGAATTCCAGTAATTTCAGCTACCCTACTAGGAGGATATTTTTCTATTGTTTCTAATAAGTTCTCAAAGCCAATACATCTGTTTTCAATGTATTCCTTATCATGCCATCCTTCCTTTATTATAATATACATCAAACCATTGATTAAGGCAGCATCTGTACCGGGATTTATTTGAAGCCAAAGAGTAGCCATTTCAGCCAATTCGGTTTTCCTTGGGTCTACCACTATGAGCTTAGCACCTTTTCTGACAGCTCTTTTCATCTTGTTGCCAATTATTGGATGGGCTTCTGTAGTATTTGAACCTATAACAAATAAGACTTCATTGCCTTCTATTTCACTTATGGAATTTGTCATTGCTCCGCTTCCTAATGTAGTTGCAAGACCTGCAACTGTTGGGGCATGTCAGGTCCTAGCACAGTGATCTACATTGTTGGTGCCTATGGCAACCCTCATCATCTTCTGAAATACATAATTTTCCTCATTGGTACAGCGAGCAGAGCTTAATCCTGCTATTGAATCTGGCCCATATTTTTCTTTAGCCCTCTTCATATTTTCAGTTACAAGTTCTAATGCTTCATCCCAGCTTGACTCAACGAATTTGCCATTTTTCTTAATTAGAGGTCTTTTCAGCCTTTCTGGACTATTTATTAAATCTGTATGATACCTGCCCTTGACACATAAAGACCTGCCATTTACAGGGGCTTCAGGATTAGGAGTTACACCTACCACTTTACCATCCTTCACATTTAAATCAAAATTACAGCCAGTACCGCAAAGTGGGCAAGTAGTTCTTACTTTTTTAACTTCCCATGGCCTTGTTCCCTTAAGCTGCTTATTTATAAGTGCCCCTGTTGGACACATTGATATACATTGCCCGCACAACCTGCAGTTTTTATAGTCTATTGGCTTATCAAAGCCTGTTGCTATTTTAGCATAAAAACCTCTGCCAGAAAAGTCGATGGCATTTGTAACTTGTATCTCCTTACATACCCTAACGCATTTGCCGCATAAGATGCATTTGTTTTGGTCTCTCTCCATTACTGGGTTGAAACTGTCTATTGCATAGTTTTTTACCTCTCCAATATAAGTTCCTCTTTTTACTCCATATCTATAGCACAAATCCTGAAGGCCACATTCCCCTACCTTTTCACAAGTTAAGCAGTCATTTGGATGATTTGACAGTAGAAGGTCTAATATATCCCTGCGAATCTTAACTAACCTTTCAGTCTCTGTATATACGACCATTCCATCCTTTACCAAGGTTGAACAGGATGCAGCCAACTTCTTGGAACCTTCTATTTCCACCAAACACAGCCTACATCCTCCATAAATTGAAAGTTCCTCATCGTAGCATAAAGTTGGAATGAAAATTCCATTTTTCCTAGCAGCTTCTAAAATAGTTGTGCCCTTTTCTACCATTATTTCTTTTCCATTTATTGTAAACTTTACCATCCCTTTCACCCCAAATATTTTTTTGAAAATATATTAACCCTATCTAGTCACAACTGCCCCAACAGGGCAGACTTCCTTACAAGTTCCGCATTTAATACACCTATTGGCATCTATTACATGCCTTTCCTTTACCTTTCCGCTAATACATGATACTGGACAGTTTCTAGCACATTTTGTACAGCCTATACAGGATTCAGTGATGAAGTATTCAAAAAGTGCCTTACATACACCTGCAGGGCATTTCTTATCTCT
This sequence comes from Tissierellaceae bacterium, assembly GCA_036562765.1. GTDB lineage: Bacteria > Bacillota > Clostridia > Tissierellales > Tissierellaceae > JAAYFT01. The sequence goes on from DATCJO010000130.1 coordinate 16,121, forward strand.
TATGTGTGCAATATATTCGTCCCTAAAATATCTTAATGTACTAATAACTGGATTAGGTGCTGTTTGCCCTAAACCGCAAAGAGACGCAGAACTGATGGTATCAGCCAAAGATTCCAACCTTTCTATATCACTTTCCTCACCATTACCACTGGTGATTTTCTCCAGTATCTCTAACATTCTCTTAGTGCCTTCCCTGCATGGAACGCACTTACCGCAGGATTCGTCTACTGTAAACTCCAAGAAAAACCTTGCTATATCCACCATACAGTCGGTTTCATCCATTACAACCATTCCGCCAGAGCCCATAATAGAGCCAATCCTGGATAAGGATTCAAAATCCACTGGGGTATCAAATAACTCTAAAGGTATACATCCCCCAGATGGCCCTCCAGTCTGTACTGCCTTTATTCTTCTTCCATCTATACCTCCACCGCCAATGTCAAAAATTATTTCCCTTAAGGTCATTCCCATTGGCACTTCTACAAGTCCAGGATTTTTAACTTTGCCTACCAAGGAAAATACTTTTGTTCCTGATGACTTTTCAGTCCCTATATTTTTAAACCACTCTGCACCTTTTTGATATATAACCGGTACATTGGCCAAAGTCTCAACATTATTAATTATAGTAGGCTTTCCCCATAAGCCTTTGTGGGCAGTCCTGTGGATTTTTACTCTGGGCATGCCCCTTTTTCCTTCAATAGACTCTATCAATGCAGTTGCTTCGCCACAGACAAAAGCACCTGCCCCAAGCCTTAGCTCAATATCGAAAGAAAAATCAGTACCAAAGATGTTCTTACCTAAAAGCCCATATTCTCTTGCTTGTTCTATGGCAATCTTAAGGCTCCTTACTGCCATAGGATATTCAGCCCTGACATATATATATCCTTCATCTGCTCCAACTGCATATCCAGCTATTGCCATTCCCTCAATAACTGAATGGGGATCACCTTCAAGTATGGACCTGTCCATAAAAGCCCCCGGGTCTCCTTCATCAGCATTGCATATTATGTATTTCTTATCTGAATCGTATTTAAAGGCTTCTCTCCATTTTTTACCTGTTGGAAAGCCTGCTCCACCTCTACCCCTTAAATTTGACTTTTCCATAGCTTCAATTACTTCTTCTGGGGTCATCTCAAAAAGTACTTTTGCTAAGGCAGAATAGCCATCAAGTGCAATATATTCTTCAATACTGTCAGGTCTTATAATTTCACAATTTCTAAGGGCTATCCTGAGCTGATTTTTATAATAATCTCCTTTTAATGCTATGGTGCCATCTTCCCTTATTTCTGCCTTCCCTTCATTTTTTAGCCTTTCTTCCAAAACTGGTCTTGTTCTTTCCTTAATTTCCCTTAATTTATCTAATGTTATCATCTTGCAGCACCTCTTTGTCATATTTTTCAATTATTTCTTTTATATCTTCAGGCTTCAATTTTCCATAGGTTTCATCTTTAACATTTATTACAGGTGCTTGCCTACAGGCTCCCAAGCATCTTGTGGGGGTTATTGAAAATTTTAAATCAGATGTTGTTTCTCCACTTTTTATGTCCAAGATGTTTTCCAGCTCTTCAAGTATTTTTTCTGCTCCCTTTACATAACATGCAGTTCCTAAACATACAGAAATATTATTTTCTCCCTTAGGTACAAAGGTAAATTGTGAGTAAAAAGTTGCAACACCGTAGATTTCTGCCAATGGGATTTTTAACTCTTTGGATATTAGCTCTAATATTTCTTCAGGCAAATACCCAAACTTCTCTTGAGCCTCTTGAAGTACAGGCATTAAAATGCCTGGTTTATTCCGATTATCATCGATAAAATCCATAAATTCCTTAATCTTTTCCTTGTTCTTTTCCATATCTAATTTAAATCCCATATTTGTCCCCCTTTTTCTAATTTGAAAATAGACAGCATTTAAATGCTGCCTATTTTTATGAAATAATCTAAAATATCTAATTCTTTTGTCTATATTTTTTAAAAATTTTCTATATTTAATTTAGAGATATTTTATCTTATAATAGATATTAGTGTCAACGATAGTGATTATTTAGACAATTATAGGGTATTTTATTAGTGTTATAACTTGCATTAGGAGAATGAAAATGGGAAAATATCTACTATATAGCGAAAAGCAGATTGTCATAATTTTATACTTTCTCGTCATTAACATTTTGACATTCCTGTTGTTTGCATTAGATAAATACAAGGCAGAAAAAAACAAATGGCGCATAGCTGAAGGTACTCTATTATCCATTTCTTTTCTTGGCGGAGCTACTGGTGGACTAATTGGAATGGTAGTTTTTAAGCATAAATTGTCAAAAAAGAAATTTACCTTAGGTATGCCAATATTCATTATATTAAACAGGATAGCTGAGGTATTACTTATTACTTTATTAAAATAAACCTAATAAAAAATTTGGTGTTAGTCATCACTAACACCAAATTTTTATGAATAAAATATAATAAACACTATAATTCCTATTTTGCAGCATTAATCAATTCTTTAAAAATCCCTTGAAACTCCAAATATTTCTTTTGCAAAGCCTCTGGATGAAATTGGACTCCAATTAAGAACCTGTCATCTGTAGACTCAATGGCTTCTACAATTCCATCGTCTGAAATGGCTGCTATTTTTATATTTTCCCCCAGCTTGTTTATTGCCTGATGATGAAATGAATTTACATAAATTCTCTTCTTATCAAAAATGCTATGTAGCCTTGTTCCTTCTTTAATATTTATGGCATGATATAATTCTTCCAGTAATTGTGGTCCTGGGCAGTGGCCTAAAGCATTTGGAACCTGAACATTTATATCCTGATACAATGTTCCGCCCAAAGATACATTAATCAATTGGCAGCCTCTGCATATTCCAAGGATTGGCAGCTTCATTTCATAAGCCCTTTTTAAAAGCCCAAGTTCATACTTGTCCCTGATAGATGATATGTTTTTTACCTCATTTATTGGGTTTTCTCCATAGCTTAAAGGAGAAACATCTATGCCACCAGAAAAAATAATGCCATCAATTATATTTAGATAGTAATCATAATCTTCTTCATCATGAATTATGGGAATGGTTATGGGTATACCTCCTGCATTAAATACAGCATTTATGTAGTTTGTGTTTAATGTATGATACCCTTTTACTTCTTCCTCATAAGTTGTAATACCTATAATAGGCTTCAAGTTTTTTTCCTCCTCACTTAAATATTTTCTATTTGCCAATCTATTGG
>DATCJO010000131.1:0-5304 GCA_036562765.1 Tissierellaceae bacterium
AAATGATTGAAATAATTAAAAAGAACAAACTGCTGGCAGCAGTATCTTTGGCATATATTTTTCTATTTATCGCAATGCCCGATAAGGCTTATTTATCTGTCAAAAACAGCATATATTATATTATAGAAATGCTTGAAATTATGCCTGTGATTTTTATACTTACATCAATTATTGAAGCATGGGTTCCTAAAGAAGTAATCATGAATGGATTTGGGGAGAAAGCAGGAATAAAGGGGGGTATATTCTCGTTCTTATTGGGCAGTTTTTCAGCAGGACCTATTTATGCGGCATTCCCAATTTGCAAAATGCTTTTAAAGAAAGGTGCCAGCATCGCAAATGTAGTCATCATATTAAGTGCATGGGCGGTAATAAAAGTACCCATGCTTGCCAATGAAGCAAAATTCTTAGGACCGAATTTTATGGGGCTAAGATGGATATTGACAGTAATATCCATACTGATAATGTCATATCTAATGACTGTATTTGTAAAAAAAGAAGATATTCCTGTTCAGGAAGAGCGTGACCTTGGCAAAGTAACTGGTATTAATATTAAAGAAAAATATTGTATTGGATGTGGACTGTGTGAAAAATTAATGCCTCATTATTTTAAGGTGGTGGATAAGAAAGCAAAATGGAAAGAGTCTAAACTTAATGAGACACAGATAAATGAATTGAAAGCGATAATAGATAAATGTCCTGTTAAGGCCATAGACTTAAAATGATATTCTTACTGTATACCCAAAAAACTTGTGTCATGAATAAAAAGTATTGTTAAGAATCATGGTGAAAATAGGGTAGAAACCTTATGGGAGCCATGATTTTTGTTTAGCATGAGTAGTTTTAAGGAGAGATGGGATAAGGGTATGAGGGGGAGTTTTGACATGTTTTTTTTGGTTACATCAGAGCATATATGTTATATTTATATTAAGATATTTAGATAAATAAAAATTAATGCTTAATGATAATAGAATATTGTTTTACTATTGCAGAATATAGAGAAATGATAAAATAGAAGTGCATAAATACATGTAAAAGGAGCCGTGAGAGTATGAAAATTCTTCAGTTGAAAATAACATTAAAAGACGTAAAGCCTCCTGTCTGGAGAAGGGTATTGGTTAGAGACGATATTACGTTTTATAAACTCCACAGGATAATCCAGCATGCGATGGGATGGTTTGAATCCCACCTTTATGAGTTTAGGCTGGGAGAAATGATTATTGGGGAAAAAGATGATGACTGGGACTTTTACGACAGATATGAAGTTAAAAGTGCAAAAAGAATAAAGTTAAGCAGCATGAACTTTGCACCAAAGGATAAATTCAGATATGTTTACGATTTTGGTGATAATTGGAGACATGACATTGTTGTTGAGAAGGTGCTTGACCCGGAAGAAGGCGTTAAATATCCAGTATGTATCGGTGGTAAAAGAAACTGTCCTCCTGAAGATGTAGGGGGACCGTGGGGATATGAAGATTTCCTTGAAGCAATCCAAGACCCGCAGCATCCAGAGCATGAATCCATGCTTGAATGGGTGGGGGGTTCTTTCGACCCTGAAGAATTCAGCATAGATGAAGTCAATGATATGTTGAAGATGATAAAGTAAAAGCATATATATTTTATCGGACTTTGTATGGAGGAGATAAGGTGATAAAAGAGGGGGAAAAATAATATGTCAGACAACATTAATAAAGTAGTTGTTATTTATAAATCAAAATATGGCAGCGCACAACGCTATGCACAGTGGATTGCAGATGAAGTCAAGGCGGATTTATTTGAAAGGTCTAAAATTACACTAAATGACATACTCAAATATGATACAATTGTTTATGGCGGTTCACTGTATGCTGCTGGTATTTTGGGTATCTCGCTCATAAAAAAGAACTTTGACAAATTAAAAGATAAAAAAGTGATAGTGTTTTCTGTAGGTGCGTCTCCTGCACATCCTGAAGCAATAAACGATATTATAAACAATAATTTTACCGAAGAAATGAAGGGGAAAGTGCATTTCTTCCACTTGCGGGGTGGCTTCAATTATAAGAAGTTAAATCCAATTGATAAGATTTTAATGTATCTTTTAAAGAAGAAAATTGAGCATAAAAAACCTGATGAACTTACTGACGATGAAAAAGGAATGCTTGCATGCTATAAACATCCTGCTGACTGGACAAATAAAAAATCAATAAATCCGATTATTGAATCAATAAAAAGCAGAATTAAATAACAGTTATATACAACAGAAATGAGAATTATAATAAAAATTGGTATAATAGAGAGGTAATGATAAAATGATAAATGAAAAAATAAATAACTGCTGTTGCTGTAAGGGAAAAGAGTCACTTAATAAAATAGAAAATGACAATACATGTCCTGTGTGTAAAGCATCAGGAGTAAAAGTAAAAAATATTACAGTCAGGCATTTGGTAGTTGATACCCTTGCAGAATTTGTCGGAGATATGGATTATTATATATGCATGAATGAAGAATGTAATATTGTTTATTATAATCCAGAATCAGGCGTTAAGTTTGAAAAGCAGCAAGTGAAAGTGCCTATATGGTTTAAAAAAGATGCCAATCCTAAATACGCCTGTTACTGCAGCAAGGTTACAGAGGAACAGGTAATAGATGCTGTAATAAAACATGGTGCAAAAACAATTAAGGATATTATAGAAATTACAGGAGCGATGAAAAACAGCCAATGTCAAAAAAATAACCCCTTAGGGAAATGCTGTCACAAAATAATTCAGGAGGCTATAGATAAGGGGTTATCCATGAAATAAGATGCAATTCCGTTTTGTACTATATTTTAATACTATATACCGTAAATCGGGGGATTATCATGTTTGAATACATAAAATTGCAAAGAACAATGTGTTTTGGGACTTGTCCTGTCTATAGTGTTATGGTAGATAATGAGGGTAATGTAAATTATAGTGGAGAAATGTTTGTATATAAGAGCGGAGAGCATCATTGGCAGATACCAATGAAAAAAGTAGAACAATTAAATGGCTTGATTGAGGATTTTGGGTTTAAGTCTTTTATATATGAACCAGGGAATGAGTTCATTACCGACCAGTCTTCTTGTATTACCACAATAAAATATTTAGATGGAGAAAGTAAAGAAATTAATCACTATTACGGACATGTTTTGATAGATGATAGCCTGACAGCATTTGAAAATAAGATAGAGAGAATAATAGGCACTAAAAAATATGTAAATCCAAAATTGTACATATACCTAGTTGAAGAAAAAATTTCAGAGTCATCAATCAGATACATGGTTATTTCTGCTTCGGAAAAAGAAGCAATATCTTTAGCGGAAAAGGAATGTACTAGACAAGAAGCATTAAAATGGAAAGCCATGAAGATTGGTGTTGCTATAGATGATTATTATGAACCGTTAATACTTATGAGAGATTTTAAAGTACGTAATGGGAATTTATAGGCAGATATGAAAATTAGGAGAAAAATATGTTATAATATAAAGAGGCATATAAAAGCCAAAGTGCGCCAACACATTGACTTTAGGAATGTTTTTAACTAAATAGGGCTATTAGGATTGTTTAAAATGCTTTGGAGATTTAGCGGTATTTCCAAGGCATTTTTTCTTAACAGTAAGTTAAGTCTTATTCATTAAAAAATTTCTTCTAAGTGAATCTTGAGTCCATCAAAAATTTGAGATGTTGCACAATCATTGCCTTTGTAAATAGCAGCCTGTTTATACTCATCTTCTTCTAATATATACACTTCAATAGTTTTAAGTTTTGGATTTACTATCCAATATTCTTTTACGCCAAAATCCATATAAATATTGTATTTTCTTATTCTGTCATGGTTTTCATTTGATGGGGAAATTATTTCAATAATTAAGGCGGGTACGCCATAATATGAGTTTTCCCTTAGTCCTGTCTTATCACAGATTACCATTAGGTCAGGCTGAACTTTGACATTCAAGGGCTTTTCTGTATTTATTAGCCATAAGTCTAAAGGGGAGATAAATGCTTCACAGGGTTTACCCCTAAAATAATTCCTGAATTCTGCTGCAATATTTAACAGAATTCGCTGATGGTCTACTGATGGGGAAGGAAGATAGATTACTTCACCATTAAAGTATTCAAGTCTATCTTTTCCTTTGTCCATTTCTAAAAACTCTTCAAGGCTTACTATTTCCGTTTCAGGAGTCATATTTTCACTTCCTTTCCAATAACATTTTACGATATCCATTAGTGATGATACAAGGGGTTAAAGGATTAAAGGTTAAAGGGATTAGGAAAAAGTAAAGACATTTTAATTCTACCAATTAGTAGCAGCATCAGATTCATTATCTGAGTTAGATTTTAGCCCTTTTATGTAACCAAATAACATTTTGATAATTTCAATCAACTTTTTATCTAAAGCATCGTATTGTTCCCTGTGTATATAGCCATTTTGATAGGCAGTAAGAAGATGATTTCTACATTCTCCTGCACTACCAAGAGCGCTGTTGGCGTGGAAGAGTTCCCTTTTTACGAATAATTGGGTATTTCCCTCAGCAATATTTGCACCAATACTGCGACTGGCTCTAATTAATTGGTCTGTAAGCCTATATTGTTCATGACTTGGAAATCCTTTAACCAATTCTCCTATCTCCTGCTCCAATGCATTCGCCTTCTGCCAAACCTTAAGCGTCCTAAAATCCTTTATTACTAAACTTTCGCCCATAAAGTTCATCCTTTCAAATTTGATTTTCCACATTATACAGATTATTAGGGGTAAGTCAAATTTTAATGCTAGAATTTTTGTAAAGTAATCCTTGAAAGGTAAAAGGGTTAAGGATTTATATTATACATATTAATTCCTTAGTCCATGTACCTTATGCCTAATACCTAAACTAGTTTTTGTCGCTTAGAAATCTATTTAAGTATTGTAATATCAAGGATTTGGGCAAATTTACTAAATACATATATAATATAGAGAAAGGTAAAGTGGAAAGGGAAAAAGGATTTAGAATATAAGGGTAAACAAAAATACTTGACTTTGTATTAGATGATTTACTATAAAAAAATTGTCCTTAATAATAAGGTATTTTAAATAAATTAACATTATATACCTCCGTTAAAATAAATTCCTACGCTTACCTTATTAACAGGTAAGCAATTTTTTTATTGTAGAAATACTTGAAATTATAAAAAGTGATTTATTAAAAGAACTATAACGAACTAAACCACAAGATTGGAGGAATTGTTATGAGCAATAGGATTTTATTAGGTCTTGATAATGGTAACAAATGTACAAAAACAAGCGAAGGTTATATTAGCGAGTCTGGTT
>DATCJO010000134.1:0-6779 GCA_036562765.1 Tissierellaceae bacterium
TTATATGGAATCACCCATTGTGGATGAAGTGGTATCGATAACCACACAGAAAAAGCAAATCCTGTGCCTGGACCACAACGATGCCTCCCTGGTAAAGGGCAGGCGCGTGGCCATAATTGACGACGTCATAAGCACAGGAGAGTCGGTACAGACCGTCGAACGGCTGGTCACCAAAGCCGGGGGGATAGTGGTCGCAAAAGCGGCCATCCTGGCCGAGGGAGACGCTGCCCAGCGGGATGATATAATATTTTTGGAAAAACTGCCTTTGTTTCCGTTGGAATAAACATGTGAAAAGGGAACTACCTGATAAAGATAGCTCCCTTTTTTATTTATACTTTTTGTACTTCTTACAACTTATTTATATTGGGCTTCATAGGCTTTTTGATTAATTTGTAAAAATTTATCAAGTTCAAGCTTTTCAAATTCTTTTACATATACATCCCAATCTTTATCCAAATCTAAAGCTCCAGTAATAAACTTGGCAATTGATTCATCTACATAATCTTTAATCTGCGTACTCAAACGAGCATATTCATCTAAATCTTCTGGCAAAATGTACACCGGTGGGAAGATTTCTTCCACAGGTGGTGCATAGGATGCCATTTTTTCTTTGCTTTCTTTATATAATCTGTACTCAGTATCCCACGGATTTTGCTCGGGTGCAGCCTGACCTAGCCTAAATTCATTAGTCTTATAATAAGGCCCCATTTCTCCCCAACAATCGTTAAATTCAGTAACCGTTATATCCTTCAACATTACCCACATGGCTTTCTCACCATGCAATCCCTTTTCACCTTCTTTAGCCCATCTCCAAGCGACACCTTCTGGACCTACAGTAGATAGCAAAGTTCCCTCATAAGTATAGAGAAAGTCTGCCAATCTTATAGCTACTTCAGGATATTTACAATTTGAGAAAATCGCAAATGCACCTGTAGAGAAGCCAAACGGATAATACGCTGCATATTGTACCCCATTTGGACCTTTTAAAGGAGACATAGCGACATATTCACGGTTACGTGGATTCTCAACATTATCACTATCTGAAAAGTTCCACCATAAAGCAGCTGTAGCTGAACCTAAAATATTTACTTCCGGATTTGTTCCCAACTGAATAAGCTGTTGTACATCCTGGGTTAATGCAGCTTTATCCATTAATCCTTCCGTGTATAATTTATTAAGATATCTCAATGCCTCTCTAAATTCTGGCTTATTAGCAGCAAAATCCAATTTCCCATCTTTAAAAATAAATCTATTTTCACCATCGTTATATATAAACGAATTAATAAAGAAATTTGCAACGTTCGTATGCCATCCTCCAACGGCTCCACTCAAAGGAATTTCATCCTGTTTACCATTACCGTTTGGATCATTGTATTTGAAAGCTTTTAACACTTCATAATATTCATCCGTAGTTGTTGGCATATCCAAGCCCAAATTATCTAACCATTTTTTATTTATCCATGCTCGCATAGCATACATACAGTGATAACATTCGTTAATAGTTGGAAGCGAATAAATATTTCCGTCAGGAGTTGTAATAGCTCCCTTCAGAAAAGGACGTTCTTCTAGTACTTTCTTAAAATTTATACAATTCTCTTCTATTAAGTCATTTAATGGCAACAGTACTCCTTGAGGACCATATGTCATTTCTTCCTGTTTAGAAACCCCAAAGATTATATCAGGATAATCTCCACTTGCTAGCATTAGATTTTTCTTCTCGCCAAAAGAATCCTGAGGCGCAAGCTCCCATTCTATATGAACATTAGTTTTTTCCTCTAACCATTCAGTAAAATTATTACCTTCTGCAATATTTGTAACGTAAGGCAATTTAGGTGCAAATGCTTTTAATGTTATTTTTTTTGTTACCAAAGGATATGTCCCCGGAGGGGTTACTATAGACTCTCCTTCATCGACACTGCCACTATCATTTTTTTCCTCAGAAGATCCAGTATTTACAGCTTCATTATTTTCTTGTTCCCCCTTGCTCCCGCAACCAGACAAAATCAAAGATAAACCGAGTAATAAACAAATCGTCCATATAAAAACCTTTTTCATAGAATTCCCTCCAATTCTTTAATATTTAAATTAATTAATAAATTAAATGGTTAATATAGTTCCTTACAACAGTTTTTATAAACTAGGACATTTTGCCATTACTCCCCCCTTACAAAAGTAAATTTTTTATCTTAACCTTTGAGAGCACCAATCATTACTCCTCTAACAAAATATTTTTGAACAAACGGATACATTATCAAAACAGGAATACTTGCCACTACAATCAACGAATATTTTAACAACTCAGCCATTCCTTGTCTTCTTTGCATTTCACTTATGTCTCTCATCATTTCACCAGACGTCTCATTCTGAATCAATATGTTCCTTAAAATTATTTGCAACGGGAATAACTCAGCGTCTTTTAAATAAATCAAAGCCTGAAAATACGAATTCCAATGTCCCACCGCATAGAATAGAGTCAACACAGCTATAATTGGGCCTGATAACGGTATAACAATTTTACTAATGAATCCTATATCACTACATCCATCTAGCTCGCCGGCTTCGTACAATTCTTCAGGAATTGTAGTACTAAAAAAGGTTCGAGCAACAATAACATTCCATACACTCATAGCGTTTGGGATAACCATAGCCCACCTAGTATTTATCAATCCTAGCTGCTTTACTAGCAAATAAGTGGGTATCAAACCGCCCGAAAATAACATTGTAAAAGTAAATATACCCATAATTAAATTTCTACCATAGAAACTTTTCCTAGCTAACGGATAAGCAGCAAGTATTGTCATAAAAACATTTATAACCGTTCCTAACACTGTATAATAAAATGAGTTAGCATACCCTGTCATGATAGATCGATTGTTAAAAACAGCTTTATATCCCAACAATGTAGGTTCCACAGGTAAAAGCCACACTCTACCGGACATAACAGCCTGTGTAGAACTAAAAGAAGCACTCAAAACATAAATTAATGGATACACAACAATAATAAATATGAATAACAAGAAAATTGTATTTACTACTGCAAATATTTTATCACTTCGAGAATAATAAATAGATGAACTTTTACGCATTAATGTAACACTCTCCTTCACCACAAACTTGTTTCTCCAAATTTTCGTGCAAACTGATTTACGCTTACCAATAAAATTAAATTTACAACCGAATTAAACAAACCTACTGCCGCTGAAAAACTGTATTGAGCATTAACCAACCCCAACCTGTATACATATGTGGATATCACATCAGAAGTAGACATATTCAAGGGATTTTGCATTAAATATATCTTCTCAAATCCCACATTCATAATTTGCCCCATACTTAAAATAAGCATGATTGTAGCCGTTGGCATAATGCCAGGTATATCAATATACCATATGCGTTGTAACTGAGATGCACCATCTACTATTGCAGCTTCATGTAACGACGGATCTATACTTGCTAATGCAGCTATATAAATTATAGAATTAAATCCCATACTTTGCCATATTCCAGACCACACATATATAGATTTAAAATATTTAGCCTCTCCCATAAAGTCTATTGGCCCTATTCCTACAAGCCCAAGGAGTTTATTTACTAAGCCTGTTCGAGGCGACAATAATTGCATTATTATAGATACCATAACCACAGTAGAAATAAAATGTGGAGCATATGTGGTCATTTGAACAACCTTTTTGAATTTTTGGTTACGTACGGCATTCAATGACAACGCTAAAATTATGGGAACAGGGAATCCTGCTATTAATGAATAAAAGCTAATCCCTACAGTATTTTTTATTAATCGCCAAAATTGGTAAGATTTAAAAAAAGTTTCAAAATGTTTAAAACCAACCCATGGGCTTCCAAATATTCCTTTGGTAGGCACATAATTTTTAAATGCAATCTGCACACCATACATAGGTATATAGTGAAAAACAATTATGTATACTAGTGGAAGAAGAATTACAAAATATAGTTGCCAGTGCCGCTTTACTTTTTTTAACATATCATTTTTCTTAGACTCAACATTAATCAACAACACTGAACTTGTTTTTATTTCTCCCATAAACCTATTCCCCTTTCAAGCCTTACATTTCAACTTCCTTTTAATTTATAGCATTCAAAAGGCTTTGAGTAAACAACCAAATATTAAAATACGGTGAAATATTTCAAAAATTTTAACATTTAATATTTAAAAAAACAACATTTATTTAGGTTCAACGATAAATTTTGTGATAAAGGATATATCTACCTTATCAAGAAGTAATTTTGAGGAAAATTATTAAAATATTTTTCCTATTCATTGTCAGCTATATTTTCCCTTTATTCCATATATTTTTCTATATATGGTTATTATACCTATACAGTATAATTATGGCAATTTAAATAATTACACCTATCCAACGTACCTTGATAACTTAAAGTTTTAAGCACATTCAAATTCGTACTTAACTCTAATTTCCCAATTATCACGATTACGATATCCGTACGCTCTTCGTTTAATGTTCTTAACTTTATGATTATTACCTTCTGTTAAACCATTGGAAATCGGATAATCGTAATAATTCAGAATGTACGTTGCCCAGTTATCAAGAGTTTTAGTAAATTTCTTAAGTTCAGGAATATCATATTCTGCTACTAGTTCCCTGTAGTAATCTAAAAATGCCGCTGCATCTTCTTTTGTTTTAACCTCAAAGAAAACTCTAAACTCTTCTTTGAGATAATGAAGCTGTTCTAGCTTCTCATATTTTGCAAAGACCGTCAGCAGATTCTGATATTCCTCATAATTCAGGTCTTCTACATTTTTAAGTATCGTCCAACGTATGTTGAATACTTCATCTTTTTTGTCGTACTTGCGTATATGATTTTGAATGTGCTTTCTTGCATCATCTACGCAGTTATGAAGATGCTGTGATATATGAAACCTATCTATAACCGGCTTAGCATTGGGCAGGCATTCTAACACTGAATAACAATAACTTTTACTCATATCCATTGAAACTGCCTCAATACCTTCCCTTACACTATCCGGTAAACTTTTAAGGTATGATACAACATCTTCCTTTTTCCTCCCAGAAAGGATTGCGACTACTTTGCCTGTCTCTTGGTTATAGATGATAGTATCATAATTGTGACCCTTTCTATTGGCGATATCATCAATACCTAAAAGTCTAAGTGGCTCTGGATTACATGCATTAAGGTGTTCTTTTGCATAATGGTTGTATATCCTTTGGCATGTATCTTCACTGGCACCAGTAATATCGCTAACATTTTTAATAGTATTTCTGTGAGCCAATGTAAATATATACTGTTCATATGGTATAGTATAATGCTGATATCTTCTTATGAAAGAAAAATATTCATCAAAAGGATGTTTAGGGTCACAATCACATAAATAACGCTTTTTTTCCAGTACGATAACTGTATCCATTCCCCATATAGGTAAATGTTTATACGATTGATATCTCTTATCGTGTACTGTATATGTCACATTGCCGCATCTAGGACACACAGCATAATCAAACGCAGATGTTGCAAATACTTCAAATATACCATTATTTACTTCAAAATAAATTACTTCTATCCCTTGCAAACCAATCAATTTTCGGATAATATCATAATTGATATTCATCCGATACACCCCCTTTAAGTTTTGTAATAGTAAAATAATAAGGGATGTATCGGATTTTTTCTACCTTTTTACCATTTAATTGGTAATGTAATTTATGGAAATTCTACTGCACCACAAAATTCGTGGTTGAACCAAAAAATATTGTAAAATAAAAAGTGGAAAGTAGTTCATTAAAGGTATCCACTATTAAACTGACGCACAAATCGTAAATCTGAGAGTAATCTACCTTTATGATTCTATATCATAACGGATTAGCAAGATCTTCCACATTCTGCGTATAGGTCATCCTTATTATTCTTGCTTTATCTGCAACTCTTACATCGCTACCTCTCGCTACTGCAATCGCTTTCACAAGATTCAACGCTTCATCGGCCGTTGCTCTTTCAATAGCCATATCGCTATATATAACACTACACTACCACTGTTCTTGCCACATTAGATTGCATTAGATTGTTTTAAACGAAAAAAACTTGGATAAAAAAGAGGAGGGAAAAACTATGAAAAGATTAGTAAAAAGCTTATTGATAAGCCTATTAATTATATCTACTTTAGGTTTAAACAGTGTATATGCTGCTAGCCATGATATCAATGAAATTGATGAATTCTTGCTTGAGACAGGTATGCCATTAGATATTGTTAAAGCCTTAGATGAAGAGTTTAAAATCTATATATATGAAACCATTGATAAAACGAAAAAGTTAACTTTTAGCGGGTATACTGAGAAAACAATTACATTCCCAAATATAGATGATGGTGATATAAGGCTAAATTACATACCGCCTTCTGAATTATCCTTGACAGTTACATCAATCGTAGATAGTAGTGGAGTATATCATATATATCCAACATTCGAATGGAAAGTTCGAACCAGGGTAGCCAACGATACCTTCGCTTTTGCATTACCTGAAGGATGGTATTTAGTACCCAGCAAATACAATTTAAGAATGTGGGCTAGAGAGAACTTAAATGATGATTGGAAGCTAATAGAAGATTTATCAAGACCTTCTACTGCAACTTTTTATGGATATGGATGGCAAATACCATTGAAGTATATCATTCTAGATGATGACTATTACGTAAGAGGAAATGCATATTTTTATGCAAAACCAACGATATCCACTCCTGATAGAAGAATATGTATATAATATACAGA
>DATCJO010000147.1:0-7321 GCA_036562765.1 Tissierellaceae bacterium
TTTGGGTTTCGAATGTCCCAAATAACGTCCTATTGCTAGAGCGTGTTCCCAAAAACCTTTTTTATTCTTATAAGCCGAAAGCTCGCAATCTATTATTGGTGGCAGGTTAGGTATGCTATTTTTTATCATATCAGGTAGTCCCAAAAATTTGGGACAAATAAACTCTTTGGGCTCAACACTTATAACTCTTGGAACAAAAACTGCATCCACTTTGTCAATCAAATCGATAACGTGACCGTGAAAAACTTTTATAGGTAAACAGGCGTCATCGACAGTGAATTCCAACCCGTCTTTTAATATTTTTTTGTTGGTTGGTTTCGATAAAATAACTTCATAACCCAGAGATTCGAAGAATGTTTTCCAGAATGGGTAATAAACGTAATAAAGAAGGGCTCGTGGGATACCTATTCGCATTAAAACCCCCTCTTTTGTATATACTTTCCAATTTACTATTATTTCCTAATTAAACGTTTATTATTTAGGCTGCAATACAAAACTTAAGCTTTTTTTAGCAAAAAAAAATAATTCATTTTCCAAGAAAATAGAGTATCAAAATTCGAGCAACGCCAACTTTGCAAAAAAGATAAGGCCAAGGTCTTTTATAGGTGGCTATTGGATTTATGAAATCCCAGAATGTCACCGTATCCTTGCTTTTTAGGCCTAGGCCGATTAAAATCAAAACCAGCGGAGAAAAGTACGGTACTACGATATTGCCCCCATAATAATTTATAGAGCTGAAAATTCCTCCTGAAATAACTTCCGTTATCTGGGAATTAAACACCATTGCCGCGAATATATCGAGTAGGTTAGCAATAATACATATCGAAAATACCCGGCCAATATACTTAGGACTCACTATTAAAATGGTCAGCAGAATACCAATAATATCCAGAAACATTTTCAACCTCGTCTTTATTTAGGTTTTGGATTAAAAATAAGAGCCATAATATATCCAAAAACTATCGCCGCCGTAATTCCTGCAGCAGCAGATCTCAAGCCACCAGTTAGAATTCCCAAAAGGCCATACTTATTTACTTCTTCAATTACTCCTCTTGCGAGCGTATGGCCGAAACCTGGCAATGGTACAGTTGCTCCAGCTCCAGCAAGGTCTACTAAAGGCTGATAAAGTCCAAGGGCACTCAAAATTACACCCAGAGTTACAAAAAGGACAAGTACGTGGGCTGGTGCTAACGGCGTAAAGTCCATCAATACTTGTCCTATTGCGCATATCAATCCGCCTATTAAAAATGCCATTAAATAATCCATAAAAGTTCCCTCGCTATAATTTACAAGTTTTCTATAGCTACTGCATGAGCAATACATGGTATTGTTTCACCTTGTTGGACGCTGGTTGAACTTAATAGCGCTCCTGTAGCAACAAGAAGAATTCTATTGTATCTACCTTTTTGCATTTCTTTGAAAATATATCCGAAAGTGACTACAGCAGCGCATGCGCATCCGCTTCCACCAGCATGCACGTCTTGCTGCGGACTGTAAATTAATAGTCCGCAATCGGTATACCTGTTTGAAACATCGAAGCCATTTTGTTTTAATAATTTTTCCGCTATATCTTTGCCAAAACTGGCAAGGTCCCCCGTTAATATTAAATCATAATCTTCTGGGGAACGTTTGGAATCTTCAAGATGCTTTATGATGGTGTCAACCGCCGCTGGCGCCATTGCGCTCCCCATGTCATAGGGGTCGGCTGCACCCATATCAATTACTTTGCCCGTTGTCACATAAGTAATCCTAGGGTTTCGATTTTTTGTTGAAATTACCGCAGCCCCTGCGCCGGTTACCGTGCGCTGGGCTGTCGGAGGCCTTTGATTGCCAAGTTCGAGAGGAAATCTATACTGTCTTTCAGCAGAGCAAAAGTGACTTGAAGTACCTACTACTAGATTATCTGCATATCCACCATCCACCAGCATTGCTCCCAAACCCAGACCTTCAGCTATGGTAGAACAAGCACCGTAAATACCATAAAAAGGTATTCCCAACTCTCGCGCAGCATAACTTGCAGCAATTATCTGATTGAGTAAGTCGCCCGCGATAAAATATTCTATCTCTTCGCTGGGAATACCACTTTTTTTAATGGCCATTTCAACTGCTTCTTTAAGCATCTTCTTTTCGGCTTTTTCCCACGTCTTTTCCTGAAAGTGAAAATCGTTCAATATTAGGTCAAAATAATCTTTTAAAGGTCCTTTCCCTTCTACAGGCCCAACGATCGATGCTGTAGCAATAATCGAGGGTGGATTATCAAATTTTACCGTTTGAGAGCCAAGTTTTTTGAGAGCCATTTTGTCCTCCTAAAACTTTAATAAATAATAAATTAATCCAACTAATGCCGAGGTAGTTATACCATATACTAAAACAGGTCCGGCAACTACAAACATCTTAGCTCCTACTCCAAATACATACCCTTCACTTTTAAATTCCATAGCTGGGGCCACAATAGAGTTCGCAAATCCTGTAATGGGTACAATTGACCCTGCGCCGGCTCTTTTTCCTATTTGGTCGTATATTCCAAGGCCCGTCAAAAAAGAACCTAAAAATACTAAAGTAACTGCCGTGGCAGCAGCAGCTTCTTTTGTCTTTTCAAGACCTAATGAAACATAAAAATTCAAAATTGCCTGTCCAATGGTGCAAATTATTCCTCCCACCAGGAAAGCCATTATTATATTTTTTAGATATGGAGGTTTGGGTTTAATTCTATTTACGAATTGCTGGTAATCTTGTTGTTCTTGTGTTATTTTTGACATTGTAACTTCTCCCCAAATTAAACTTCGGTAGTACCATCATCTTTAAAAGCAATGGCCACATCAGCCTTGTACTCTACTATTTTACCATCGCGGACATTAGCCGTCTGGTTTCTTACTTCTACACCAGTAATGTTCCTTATAGTTTTACTCGCATCTCTAACAGCATTTTCAACCGCTTCCTGCCAACTATTTTTAGATTCTCCAACTACTTCGATAATTTTTACTGTCATAAACCTTTGCCCCCTTATTTATTAAATCTCAATTTTATTTTTTCCTATTACTGAATCTTTATTCTGTAACTGTTCAATTACCAGTTTTGCGCTTTTAGGAGGGGTCCTAGTCTTTATATTTGTCATATATACGATACTTACAAAAGCTAAAATTAATATTAAAGCTATATAAAACAACTTTTTCTTCAACTTTAACCACCTCAAGACTAGTATTTGCCTTGTTTAGAATTACTTATACATAAAAAAATAAGCCTTTTCACCAAGGCTTTTTATGAAATAAGTAAATTTTTTATTTTTGTGAGGATCTTTTTCTCTAGTCGCGATACCTGTACTTGAGTGATTCCTAAAATGTTTGCAATTTCAGTTTGAGTTTTTTCTTTAAAGTACCTAAGTATTATAATTTGTCTTTCTAATTTGGCTAATCTCGACAGAGCTTCTTTCAAAGCGATTTTGTCTAGCCATTGACTTTGTAGATGATCTTCATCGTTTAACTGGTCTATATAATAAATAGGAGCTCCATCGTCTTGAAATGCTACGTCATTTAACGAAACTATAGGTTGCGAAGCTTCGAGTCCTATTACCAATTCTTCTTTCGTTACACCAACTTCATCGGCAAGTTCTTCTATGGTAGGTTCCCTGTTTAATTCTTGAGTCAATTTTTCTTTTGCATTCTGTATTTTAACGGTTAAATCCTTCATGGACCGTGCCATTTTCACGGGTGTATTGTCCCTTAAAAATCTTTTTATTTCACCCAATATCATTGGGACTGCATACGTCGAAAATTTCACGTTGTATGCAAAATCAAATTTATCTATTGCTTTTAATAACCCTATACTTCCAATCTGAAATAAATCCTCAACCTCATAACCTCTATTTGCGAATCTTTTTACTATACTCCAGACAAGTCCTAAATTTAACGTAACTAGTTCATTTTTGGCTTCTTGATCTCCTGCTTTTGCTCTTTTTAACAATTCTAAAGTTCTTTCGGAATTCATAACTTTTACCCCAGAGACTCTTACTAATTTTTACTTTTTATCGTTTTACACATCTTAACTATTGTCCCCTTACCCGGAGTAGATTCTACTTCAAGCTTATCCATAAAGTTTTCCATTATTGTGAATCCCATGCCGGATCTATCTAGTTCTGGTTTTGATGTCCATAAAGGCTGCCGTGCCTTTTCAATATCTTCAATCCCTTTTCCCCAATCTTGGACCCATATTTCTATTTCATTCTCACGAAGGATTGCTTTTATCCTTATTATTCCAACGGTGTTTTCATAACCGTGTATTATACAATTGGTTACCGCTTCAGATACAGCTGTCTTTATATCAGCCAGTTCATCCAGGGTAGGATTTAACTGCGAGGCAAAAGCTGCTACTACTACCCTTGCAAAAGCTTCATTTTGTGATTTACTTAAAAAATCAATAGTCATTTCATTCAATATATCCATAAAATCACTCCCTACATTTTTTCGCTAGCTTCAATTTCATCTTTATAGCATGGGATTATATTAAAAAGACCTGATATTTCAAAGATCCTCTTCACTTGCTTTCCAATATTGACCGCTCCTATTTTCCCTCCTATTTTTTGAAGGTGTTTATAGCGTCCAATTAACATTCCTACCCCGGAACTATCCATAAAATTTACATATTTGAAATTAAACAATATCTTTTTGAATGTTTGTCGTGCAAGATATTCATCTAATTTCTCTTTTACAATTCCTGCCATGTGGTGATCTAATTCGCCTTTTAAGTTGACGATTAAAATGTCATTATAAGCTTTAAAAGTTACCCCCATTTAGTTCCATACCCCCGCATCATAAACATCATTTTTTGGGACAAATAAACTTTTCTACAAATAATAGGAAATTCCTGCTAAAAATAAAAAAAACGCACAAAGTGCGTTTTTAAAAATTCAGCCATCCTCCTAATAGTCGTCTGAAAATATAAAATAACCCAGCTTTATCAATCCCCTCTGAAATAATAAGTTCTACCTCTCCTATGGCTTTACCATCCTGCTCCGCAATTAATTTACCTACTTTTTGCCCTGCTGCAACGGGTGCTGTAATTTTCTCGGGTAATTCTAATTTAGTATTAATAGCTTTCTCTTTTCCTTTCTCGACTAAAATGTTTAAGTCATCTGATGCTATCACATCTGCTTGTTTTTTTAGCCCTTTCTCTACAGGAAGTTTGGCTAAAACCGAATTCTTTGTGACTACTTGTATAGAGTCATATTTTCCGAACCCATAGTCCAGAAGTTTTTTTGTGTCTTCAAAACGGTCGTTTGAAGAGGGTGAATTTAGCACTACTGATATCAGCCGCAAATTACCTCTTTTAGCGGTACCAACGAAGCAATAACCTGCTCTTGCGTGAAATCCGGTCTTTATGCCATCTAGCCCCTCATACTTACCTAAAAGTTTATTGGTATTGGCTAGCATTGTTGGTTCGCGTTTCTTATCGGTGTGTTCTAAATAGTCAACCCATACTGTTGACCATTCAAAGAATTTAGGGTACTTCACAAGTTCTCTACTCATTAAGGCAATATCATAGGCAGTTGTATAGTTGTTGGGATCGGGTAACCCATGCGGATTTGTAAAATTGGTATTTTTCATCCCTAAAGATTTTGCTTTTTGATTCATCAACTTCACAAAGCCTTCAACGCTACCGCCTATATATTCAGCAACCGCAACTGAAGCATCATTAGCCGATGCTATAGTAATACTTTTCAATAAAGTTTCAAGCGTCTGCTCTTCTCCAGGGCCTAAAAAGACCTGGCTCCCACCAGTTTTCCATGCCCTCTCGCTTATTTTTACCTTATCGGTTAGCTTTACTTTTCCTTGCTCTATAGCTTCAAAAGCTATAAGCAGCGTCATTATTTTTGTTATACTGGCTGGTTCCATTCTTTCATGGGGATTCTTTTCATATAACACTGTTCCGGTCCCTGCATCTATTAATATTGCAGACGGAGATTTTATTTCGGGATAAGGCTCGGCATATACTGTTAAGTTACTACATATTAAAAAAACTAAACTCAAAGAGATTATTCTCATTAATTTGCTCTTATTTTTTAAGAACGTTATCATAAAAGATATTCCTCCCTTCGGTTATATGTTTTCCCTCAGGGAGGAATGTTATTCAGCTACGCTCTTGGGTGTGTTTTGTCGTATACTTCTTTTATCCTAGTCTTGGTTAAGTGTGTGTATATTTGGGTGGTGGATATATCGGCATGGCCCAACATTTCTTGGACTGCCCTTAAATCTGCACCGTTTTCAATAAGGTGAGTTGCAAAAGAATGACGAAGCGTATGTGGAGTTATTTCTTTATTGATTCCAGCTTTGCGGGCGTATTTTTTTATTATTTTCCAAAATCCTTGTCTAGTCAATGCCTTACCTTTATGGTTTACAAAAAGAATTTTTGTAGATTTTCCCTTTATTAACTGATTTCTAATATGAGTTATGTACTGCCTCAGGTAACTTATAGCAAAAGATCCTATAGGGACAATTCTCTCTTTTGACCCCTTACCAAGGCAACGTAAAAAGCCCATATCAAGATTTACGTCATCAACCGTTAAGGAAATTAATTCAGATACCCTTATTCCTGTTGAATACAACAACTCTAACATTGTCTTATCTCGAAATCCCAGTGGATCGGCAGTATCGGGCTGTTCCAGGAGTCTTTCAACCTCCTGGACGGTTAAAACTCTAGGAAGCTTTTTTTCTAGCTTGGGAGTGCCCAAGTTAATAGTAGGGTCTTCGTCGATATAACGTTCACGCGCTAGAAAATGGTAGAAAGATTTAATCGCGGCACATGCTCTAGAAATACTACTACTGGCTTTACCGCTTTTTTGCATAAGCAAAAGATACGAGATTATGGTGGTTTTCGAAGTAGATTTGATATCTGCTATATTCTGTGCTTTTAAATAACATATGTAACTTTTTAAATCTCTTTTATAAGATTCAATCGTATTGACTGCAAGGCCTTTTTCTACACTTATAAAATCTAAAAATCGTTTCAATAATTCCTCCATATATCTCACCAATATAATTATTCAACAATAAAAGGATTTTCCCTTTAGGTTTATATGTATGATGTCACTAGTTTAATAAACACGGGTGAAATATAACCTTCTACCAAACCAGCTACTATTAAAAAAGAACAGAAAGTCAAATTTAAAAGCATATAACTTGCTACCATGCTAAAATATTCTTGCCGATGCATTCTTTTTCTGTTCTTAATCACCGTGGCTGCAAAGCAAATTCCGATTACTCCAATCGAAAGGATGGTCGGGAGAATAATGATATTCTGAGGGAGTATGGAAAAAATAGCAAAAATG
>DATCJO010000162.1:0-9770 GCA_036562765.1 Tissierellaceae bacterium
TCTGGTCCAATAACTCCCTTCTTTCATCGTCAGCATGTATATTATGGCTCATCTGCATCCCCCTCCCTCATACTCCTTTTTGTCATACGGCCTTATCAGTTCCGGAAACATGGTTCCCGCACGCAGCGCTTCCATGGGCGACAAGCTGGTGGTATACTGCTGATAAGGAATATATGCCTCGGCAAGTTCAAGCCCTTTTCTCATCGGGTGATCATAGTACCCATAAGACGCCGGCGGCCAATAACCCCCTGAATATCGGTAGTACATATACAGTACCCCCCTCATATTTGATATTGATCTAGATATCTTTCTTTATTTGCCATTATATTCCCATCTTCTTACAATGTTACTTTGTCTTAAGCAAAAATCTTAAACCATTTCTCTAAAAATGATCGAATACAATCTTTTAATATAAAATTCCCTTCTATCCAAAATCAGGTAATAATAGTTTACCACTCAAAGTATTCAGCCACATCCAAGTATTTTTCTGCCAGATATCCTTTTTTCGTCCTGTTACATAAGTAATGCGCCAATTAGACGTATGGCCGATTTTTGGTTAGGAAATATCCTGTGATTACCCTTTCACATTGGCATATCTCCTCGTTAAGCCGCACGTGAGGGAGCCAGCATGAGTAACAAGGAGTATTTGGTTGAGTATGGATATTATGTAAAATTTAGGAATTAATGGTAATATTATGTTGAGCCACTTAAAATTTTGTGCTAATCTTAAATTTTTATGCATTAACGGGTTTATTGACGACAAAATGCTGTATTAAAAATCATACTTCACGCAGTATAGTAAAAAACTGGAGAGATAAAAAATACTCTGTTTAAAAACACATGGGCCAGAGATACCTTCAGAGTAATGGAAGAATTAATCGTAGCTGCCATAATTATGTCTGTAGTTAGCTGTACCAACAAACACTGCATACAATGATGCATAAGGATTTAATATAGTTAAATTAAGGTTAAACACGAAAAATTTAGATATCTATATCATATTTTTAAAAAATGTTGCATTCGGTATTTTGTAATTTTAAATTTTTTAATTGAACATAAAAATCCTTGATAAATTTCATCTTAAACAAAGTCTAGGAATATTATTCTGGCAATATTTTATCTCTTCCAAAGAAGGCATTGCAGGGATAGCCCCTTTTCTTGATACACAAAGAGCACCCGCTGCATTTGCGAAATCCATAATCTTTTCAATATCATGGCTATTTAATTTATCAAGTGAATATTCCAGCCGACTTATACAATAGAGTACTGCTCCCCAAAATGCATCTCCCGCTCCTGTTGTATCTACAACTTTAACATCATATGTACTAACGTGTCCTGTCCCTGAAACATGCCTATAATAACATCCCTTTGCTCCCAATGTAATCACCACAAGTTTTGCCCCTCTATCAAACAAGCTTTTACTGCCCACTTCTAGATCAGAATAACCAGTTAAAAATTCCATTTCTTCTTTTGATACTTTCAAAACATCAGCATATTCAAGTCCTAAACTCATTTTTTCCCTGGCAATCATATCACTTTTCCATAAAGCCGGCCTCCAGTTGGGATCGTACGATACAGTAATCCGTTTACTCTTGGCATATTCTAATGCTTTTAGAGTAGCATCTCTTGCGGGTTCATCGGTCAAAGAAAGCGACCCAAAATGAAAAATCTTGGTATTATCTAGAAGTTCCAATTCTAAATCCTCTGGTCTCAGCATCATATCTGCTCCCGGATTTCTATAAAAACTAAAACTCCTCTCTCCTAATTCATCAAGATATACAAAAGCAAGGGTTGTGTTAGCTTCATTAGAAAATTTCAAACCTACTGTATTAATGTTGTATCTCTCCAATACTCCTTTTAAAAAATATCCAAATATATCATTTCCTACTTTACCGATAAAAGCACCTTTACCTCCCAATTTAGAAACGGCAACTAATACATTAGCAGGTGCTCCCCCTGGATTCCTCTCAAATAAAACATTTCCAGCAGAGGAATAACCCGACCATGTAAAATCAATTAACAATTCCCCCAGCGCTACAACGTCAAACATCTCGAATCCCTCCCCCGATGTTTTTCCTTTGCCTTAATTATACCCTCTTCACTGGGTTATCGCACCATTCTTTTTGTTTATATTGACTATACTTAACCAAATTATACGAAAAATCTTCCAAATCCAGTTTTCTTTCATTACCATCTTCATCCATATATACAATCTCAAATGTGCGATCGAGTAAATCTGCCTGAAACAATACAAAATATTTATCTTTACTCCATCGAATCTTTACCTGACTCTCCGAGTCAACTTCCAATATCTCCACATCGCCATCAAATGCAGGATAGCTGTTTCTGAATTTCATTAAATTATACATCTTCCTAAGGACAGGCCTCTTTACTGTTTCCTCTATTTCCTCCTTACTATAATAATGGCGATTGATATCTCGTCCTACCTTTGTTTTCTCCACCAATTCCACATCATTTTCTCCAGCTAAAAGCCCAACGTAATATACCTGCGGAATACCTGGAGCAAAAAATTGAATAGCTCTAGCTAATAAATAAGCATCATCATTATTGCCTAAAGCTGAATAATAGGTACAATTTATTTGATAAATATCGAGATTATTATATGCTGTTGTACTATATATCCTTTTAACATTGGCTCCTTTTGTGAAAAGGTACTCTTTTGTGCTTTCTATTTCTTCAGGAGACATAAGATCCACTGCATCAACAACACCAATTCCGTCATGAGTATCCAACGTTGTAAATTGTTTACGTGGACATATCTTTAACCAATTGATAAGATTTTTGTTCTTACCCGAATAGATCGCATGCAAGGTTAACAAAGGAAGCGCAAAATCATACACCCAATACCCTCTTTGAGAAAGTTTAAGTTGTAGAGAATAATGCTCATGTACCTCTGGTAACACATCTACTCCTTTCTTACTTACTATATTTTTGCAATAATCTAATAGTTCCCATATTTCCGGTTCAACAAAGAAACAATTGGTTCCATACTTTTTTATTGCATACGCAAAAGCATCTAATCTGATAAGCGAAGCTCCTTTCTCCGCGAGAAATTCTAAGTTTTCTTTAATAAAGTCTCTCGTAATCTGAGTAGTTACATCTAAATCTATCTGTTGCTCATCAAAGGTACACCAAATTTTTTCATAAGTTCCATCCTCAAATCTAACAACAACATAAGGGGCTCTAGGCTTCCTTTTGTAAATAAGATCTATATCCTGTTTAGTGGGTTCACCACCTGGCCAAAAATTTTTATAGCGTATAAACATATCCTTGTATTTTGAATTGTCTTTATATTTAAGGAAATCCTGGAAATAATGTGATTTAGCGGAAATATGATTTATCATAAAATCAAACATCAAATAATATTTTTTCGATAAATATCTTATATCTTCCCAATCACCAAAAACGGGATCGACAATTTTATAGGTCAAAGGAGCAAAGCCTCTATCCGCAGAGGATGGATAAAAAGGAAGTATATGTATTCCTCCTATAACCCCAGTAAAGTGCTTATCCAAAATTTCAATTAATTCTTTAAGATTTTTCCCCATACTATCAGGATAAGTTATCAGCATTATTTCATTTCTGATAGCCATATCTATACCCCCGTTAGTAGTACTTTTAGTAGTACTTATTAAAAAGAAATATGGTTTTATATATAACTAAAAGGTTCTTTGGAATCTATAAAATACACAGGAATGTCATCAACAAGAGGTTTTAACCATTCAGCTAAATATTTCATACCAAATTCTTCTGTACGTTCATGCCCCAAAATAAGCAAGGCTTTATTCATTCCCAATGCAGAAGCATCTCGTACATAAGGACATAATGTCCATTCATTAATTTCACCACAAACCATAACATCCAGGTTTTGCTCTCTCATTAACATCATTGGCATTTCTTCAACACCTAATCCCAAACTTCCGCCTCCCACTAAAATGCCAACTCTTTTGCATCTATTGTTAAGCGAACCTACAACTCGAATAACCTCCATCTTCAATTTTTGCTTGAAAAACTGTGCCAACTCCTGTAATGACATTTCAGGTATTTCATAACAGCAGGGAAATGCCTCTCCTTGAATTAAATAGTTTTCCCATCCTATTTCTCTTATCAAACCCCGGTATATCAAATCGCCAGGTGCTGCATGCATGTGGTCATGAAAACGCCAAATAGCTATTTTGTTTTCATCAATTATTTTTTTCTTTAACAAATATATAGGATCATTCTTAAGCCAGTCTAACTTATCTACACTTGTATAATACGTCGGTTCATGAGTAATTATTAAATTCACTCCTAATTTTATAGCTTTTTCAATAACTTCAACTGTAGCCATAAAAGTTGTACATATGCCCCTTACTTCCATATCATAGTCACCGCTAATCAACAAATCACATGTACGTTCAAACTTCATACCTCCACAGGAATATGTTAATATCGCATTGATAATTTCTCTTACTTTCATACTCAAAACCCATCCTTCTACATTTTCTCCAATATATATCAGTCTATCCATAATTTTACTGTACCGTAGATTTTACTGCCCAGATAAGAGCCTTCTCAATATACTCATCCCAAAATTTCCAATCGTGGGCTCCAGGACCTTCTTCATACGTCACATCTATTTTTTCTTTTACCAGAAAATTATAAAACTCACGATTTTCTGCTAGCAAAAAATCTTCCGTACCACAGGCCATATATATTTTAGGAATATCCGCATTCATATCCTTAAGCTTAAGAACAAGAGCCTCTGGGTCTTTATCACTGCCAATAAGTTGATCAAGATCTCCAAATACTCGCCTATAATATTTATAATCTGCAATCGCATCTCGAAAATCACTAGAAATCCCAGCAATTTTACGTATAATTAAGGCAGAAGATAAAGCAATAATGCGCCCAAATGTCTCATTATACTTTAAACCATTACGAATAGCTCCATAACCTCCCATAGAAAGACCACCTATGAAGGTATCCTCTCTTTTGTTTGAAATTGGAAACATTCGCCGTGTGAATTCGACAAGTTCTTTCCCAATAAATTCCCCAAAAAATTCTCCCTTATCCTCATCATCCAAATAAAAACTATTTTCTCCAGAAGGCATAAATACTGCTATATTATATTTCTGCGACAACTCAACGATCCTACTTCCCCAAACCCAATCCATATAATGTCCTGTATATCCGTGCAACAAATAGACCGCTTTTAGCGGTTTTCTTTCTTGCCTTTCTTCCATAGGCTCTTCAATTGTATCCAAAGGTATAGTAGCACAAAACACAACTATTTTTCTTAATGTCTTTGATGCAAAATTCACCTGTAATAAAGCCATTCGTATTCCTCCTTTGAAATAAAGAGATCGTGATACAAACATTATCGTATGGTTCATTTCTTCATTATATTTGGAGAGCATTTATATGTCAACCGTTTGATATATACCTTGGAAAGTTTGACGCATATATGCTCCTTGTCTCGAAAAACTGATATCCAAATTTCACCTTTGCCATCTTTTAATATTAAATTTTAATTACTTACTTAAAAGAAACAAGATATACATAGTTTGTTAATATTTAACAGCTCCTTGAACAATACCTTGAATAATATATTTTTGAAGAAATACATAAACTATTACAATGGGAATTACAGTCATTATCAAAGCAGCCATAAGCAATCCATAATCAGCCGAATGTGTCCCAAAAAATGCAAAAGTGGATAAGGGCAAGGTCCTCTGCTCGGCTTTCTTTAAAACCAAGAAAGGCAATAAATAGTCATTCCAAAACCACAGTATATTAAGAGTTGCAATTGACGCTGTAACAGGTGTCAATAACGGAAAAACAACTTTAAAAAATGCCTGAATTTTATTACAGCCATCAATAACAGCAGCCTCCTCTAGTTCCTTAGGGATGCTTTTCATAAACCCATGATACGTAAATACCGACAGTGGCGTTCCAAAAGCTAGATAAAAGTAGATCAAAGATGCTTTATTGTTTAAAACTCCTAAAGAACCGTAAATTCTCACCATAGGTATCATTATAGCGTGAAAAGGAATGTTCATAGAAGCTATCATCAAGCCAAACATTAATGTATTAAATTTAGACTTGTTTCTCAAAAAGTAATGCGCAGTCATTGATGGAAAAAAGCAAACTACAATAACACTAAAAACAGTTACAATGACAGAATTCATAAATGCCATTGGATAATTCATATCATTAAATGCTTGTATATAATTTTTGAAATGAAGATTCCTGGGAAATCCTAAAGTATTATCAATTATTTCAAATAAATTCTTAAAAGAATTAATGACGACCAAATACACTGGGAACATATATATCAGCAATATAGCAATTAATATTATATAAATTCGGCTATTCTTTAAAGAAAATTTCCGGCTCATAGTTCCACCTCTGCCTTTTTACTAAAATAGATTTGGACCATCGTTACAAACGCTATTATCAAAAAGAAAAGAAACGCCTCTGCTTGAGCAACTGCATAATGCTCAGACACAAACGCTTTATTATATATCCTCAAGGTAACCATTTCTGTAGCATTGAAAGGACCTCCCTGAGTTAATGCTAAATTAAGATCATACGCCATAAATGCCCTTTGTATAGTTAAAAATACACATACCGTAATTGATGGCATGACCATTGGAAGGATAATATTTTTTAATTTTGCAAACCCTTGTGCACCATCAATTTCCCCACTTTCAATTAATTCCTTTGGAATATTCATCATACCAGCAATATATATAACCATCATATATCCTGACATTTGCCATACAAAAACAATTACCAAAGCCCAAAAAGCTTTCTCTGGCGTTGAAAGTATTGAACTGGTAAGGAATGGAATATTTAATTTCTCACCAAAAGAAACAAGACCCTCATTAAAAACAAATTTCCATATCAACCCCAGTATAATCCCTCCAACTAAATTTGGAGAAAAGAAAGCTGCCCTAAAAAAATTAGTCCCTTTCATTCCTTTCGATAACACGAATGCCAATGCAAATGCAATGAAATTAGTGAAAATAACTGTAAAAAACACAAATCTCAATGTTAAGCTAAAAGAATTCCAAAATATTTTATCAGAAAACGCAGAAAAATAATTTTTAAACCCAACAAACATACTGTTTCCCGATATACCATTCCAATTGGTAAATGAAAAGTATATACCATATATAAAGGAGGCAACTGTAACTGACAGAAAAGCAATTGTTGTAGGTCCAGCAAAAACTATATATTCCAGTACTTTTTTGACTGATTTCTTTAATTTCACTTAATTTACCTCCTTTTTATTTATACGTTTCCTAAATATGCCCCAAAATTCAGTCTTTGAACTTTACGCGTTTAATTCCATTTTGCTTGAAGTTCTTATACAATTTTTGTAAAATGACCTTCCGGGAATATAAAATTGCTTATATTCCCGGAAGGAATAGTAAATTATTCTACTAAATTAGCCCAGTAAGTCTCTATTTCTTTTGCTAAACCCTCCCTATCTATAGCATCTGCAAGATATTTTTGCATGCTGCCACCTAGGACCTGCCAATGATCCGATGGATATATAATATTAAAGTCTAAAAATCGATTGGCGTTAATATAACTTACTAATGATTTATTCAATGGGTTAACTTGTTCCAACGTAATATGGGTATAAGCAGGAACAATTTGCATCTTATTTATAACGTAGTCTTGACCAGTTTCAGA
The DNA here is from genome assembly GCA_036562765.1 of Tissierellaceae bacterium. Classification (GTDB taxonomy): domain Bacteria; phylum Bacillota; class Clostridia; order Tissierellales; family Tissierellaceae; genus JAAYFT01. The sequence continues at coordinate 7,708 of DATCJO010000162.1, forward strand.
ATATAACAGCCAATCAATAAATTTCTTAGCTGCAGCCTGCTGCTTCAATGAATTTTGTTCCTTGTCTACACCTAAGTACATAGTATATACACTTAACAATCTAGTATTTGCTTCATAAGACGGATCGTCACTAACTGGAATAGGCATCAAACCAAAATCTGATGGATTTGCTCCCATACGCTCCATAACAGGCCACATAAATGTTCCCATAAACCAGAATGCAACTTCTCCACTCGTTAATAATGCTGCATCTTTGTCCGTGTTCCCTGCTAATGGATCATTTTTGTGAATATTGTATTTCTTCATCAAATCAAAAGTATCCAACCAACCATTAAATATTTTATTATTGATTAAATCTATCTTACCTTGTCTTAAATCTTCTGTAAATTCCTGATTCTTTTCTGAATTTGGGAATTGATGAGCATACATATACATCATATAATGCGCACCAAGAGACCAATCCTCCCGAGAAATAGCAATTGGGGCTATACCTTTCGCCTCTAATTGCTTAAATATATTTTCCAAATCACTGATAGTCTTAATAGTGTTAGGATCAAATTCCTGTCCAATTGCTTCTTCTATAACCTTTTTATTGTATACAAATCCTACCGATTCAACAGCAAACGGAGCCGCGCATACTTTCCCATCTTCTGTTGTTACAGGCTTTAAAGCCGCTTCTATAGTATCATTTATAAATCTTTCTCCCGAAAGATCTAGAACTTTATCAGCTACTTTTAAAACATCTCCCTGTTCTATCATAAATAAACTAGGTGCATTTCCGGCATTATACATTACAGTAAGTGTTTGATATGGAGATTTCCCACTTTCGGCTGGAAGGGCTTCTGCTACAATTCCGGGATTTTCTCTTGAAAATGCTTCGCATGCTTCCTGTAACTCATTTATTATTTCCGGTTTTCCATTGAGGAAACTGATTTTTGTAGGATTGTTCGGATCAAAAGTTATTTCTTCTGTGGAATCTTTTTTCTCATTATCATTAGAAGTTTTTGTTGTCTCAGTACTGTCTTTTTTTTCGGTTTCGGAAGCCTTGGTACATCCTACAGCAGCTGAAAATAAGAATATCAGAACCAACAATAATACAAAAAATCTTAAATAGCTTTTATACATAAATAAACCCCTCCTTAAATATTTTAGTTAGGTTTTTTAAAATCGTAAATCCTACAAAAATTTGCTTCTTATTTCAACAGAATTCCCCCTTTTTATTCAAAGTAAGGAAATCCTGCTTGAAGCCAAAACATTTTAATGCAAAAGTATACTCAATCAAATTTTGTAACGATAATAAACATCTGAAAATTACAATAGAGTATATTGATAATTAACTTCTTATCTTTGATAAGTGTAAATCAATATGGCAATTGCTTTTTCAAAATATTTCAAAATATAGGAACTTTTTCCTTACCAAAGCATAACTTTTAGCGTCCTCAACCCTATTATTCCATAAAAAACTCTTATTAAATTACTTAAATTTTCAATTATATCCAACTTTATCTACCATAGCTATTATAATTCAAAGCTGATTATATGTCAACCGTTTAATATAATTTTTATTCGAAATGGCAATTAAAAATTACAAAAACGTAATTTAAAGGAAAATTTGATATACATATACAAATCTTGCCGTGCAAAATGTAAGAATGGTCTAAATTTAGTGCCTCAGTCTTTACATTTTATTCCATATATAGCCTAGCTTCCTTTAGAAAAATATGCTTAGTTGAATAACAGTATGACTTTTAATTTACGTTCTAATTTTATGAGCCTTAACTTTACGACAAGTCAACTAAAGATTTTTAACTCTTGTTTTTTATTAGCAGTTATTGTACTATAACTATTAGCTTTACTATTTTTAGAGCATATTTTAAGACTAATATTCTTGCTAAGGAAATACTAGATGCGGTCTTATAACAGTGTCAATAGCGGATTTAAATTGACCCATTTTTAACAGATAAAATTTGACCCACCCTGGCTTTTTTTAAAAACTAGACGCTATTACGCGGGCTAGCATATAGCCCGGTTTTTAGCCTGTCCTTTAGGCGGTAGCTGTTGCC
>DATCJO010000169.1:0-23895 GCA_036562765.1 Tissierellaceae bacterium
AACTTCATCTCCAATTTCAGCTTCATCGTCAATTAGAAATCCCTTAGTCCACATCATAAGAGGAGTAGCTTTTGTGTCTTCTGGTAAGTGTGCTGCCCTTTCTTCTGGTTTCAAAACTACGTTTTCAACTTCTACCCAGTCGTTTTTTACAGCTTTGGTCATAATATCCCTCCTACTATTTTTAATTTATTATTGTTATCAATATTAAGTTTATGCAATTTTTGTGCCAAAAATAGAAATGAGCCTACTAGCTCATTTCCTTTCTAAAATTATATTTGTTAATCTTATTTATAAGCTGCCTTCTGCTAATTCCAATGGCATCAGCTGTCTTGGTGACATTGAAGTCATATTGCTTCAAGGCATTATAAAAGTATTCCTTTTCAAATTCTTCCTTTGCTACTTCATAAGGAGTAACTGGTCTGTTTACTTTATTTTCCTTAATTGAATAATTTAAAGCTCCAAAGTTGTCCATTTTTAGTACACCATTTTTAGACAGTACAACTAGCCTTTCAACGATATTCTTTAACTCCCTTATGTTCCCAGGATAATCATAATTTAATAGGAACCTTAGCGTATCACTGTCAATTTCTTTTATATCTTTTTTTAATTCTTCTTTAAATATATCAATAAAGAAATATATCATATCTTCTAAATCTTCTTTTCTTTCCCTTAAAGGAGGAATTTCAATAGTAATAGTATTTATCCTATAGAATAAATCTTCCCTAAAATTATTATTCTTAACTTCTTTCACTAAATCCCTGTTTGTAGCAGAAATGAGCCTAAAATCTACTGGTATCTGCTTATTGGAACCTAATCTTTCAATAGTCCTGTTTTCCAGTACTCTCAAAAACTTTACTTGTATGTCATTTGAAATTTCTCCAATCTCATCGAGGAAAATGGTGCCTCCATTTGCTTCTTCAAACCTTCCAATTCGCTTTTCATTTGCCCCAGTAAATGCTCCCTTTTCATGGCCAAATAATTCTGATTCCAATAGATTAGATGAAAAATACTGACAGTTTATTGCTATAAATGGCATTTTGGCTCTATCGCTCATCTCATGTATTTTCTGTGCAATAACCTCTTTACCTACACCGGATTCTCCTAACAAAAGCACATTTGCATTAGTCTTTGCTACATCTTCCAATATAGACAGTATTTCTTTCATCTTTGGATTCTTAGTTTGGTATAGATACCTCTTCTTATCATTCCTTTTAGTAATAAGGCTATGATTTTTCCTAAGACTTAACATCTTTTTTGCCTTTTCAATCTCAAGCAGCATTTCGTCAGGGTTATTTCCCTTAATAAAATATCCAAAAGCACCAAGCTTCATAGCCTCTACAGCAGATTCTACATCACCATATCCAGTAATTATTATTACTTCTATACTGTCGCCATACTGCTTTTTAATCCTCTTCAAAACTTCTAATCCATCAATTCCTGGCATAATATAATCACACAAAACCAGAGGATAAAATTCTTCATCTAACAAATCCAATGCCTCACCACCAGAACTGGCTTCTCCCACCATGTAACCTTTACTTTCTAATATCATCCTCATGGTCTCTCTGTGTTCTATTTCATCATCCACAACTAGAACTTTAAATATCTTGCTCATTTTATGCCACCTCCTTTTCCAATGGAATAACAACCTTAAATGTGGTTCCTTCCCCCAGTACGCTTTCCACTGTTATATCTCCATTGAGTTTCTTTACTTCATTATATACTATATATAATCCAAGGCCTGTCCCCTTTCCTGGCTCCTTTGTAGTATAAAATGGATTGAAAATCTTTTCTAAATTCTCCTTTGCTATACCAATTCCGGTATCGGTACATTCTATTGCTAAATTGTTTCCGTCCTCATAGGCTTTTATAGTTATTTTCCCGCCATTTTCTATGGCATCAATGGCATTGCTAATTAAATTAATCAAAATATGTTTCAATGATTCTTGATTTATAATGACAGTCATACCTTTATTGCAAATTATTTCATATTCAATGTTATGCTTCTGCATTGTCTTATTCTGCAATTCGAGGATATTTTCTATGAAACTATACATATTAGTACTTTCTACATAATCTCCAGAAATCCTTGAAAAATTCAATAAATTGTCTATAATCCTGCTAGCCCTTGCCACAGCAGAATCAATATATCCTAACGACTTATTTACAATGTCCCAGTTATTATTGGAATTCTTAATAATATAACTATGATTTCTTATTATCCCCAAAGGATTCCTTATTTCATGGGCAATGCCCGCAGCAAGTTCTCCAATAGCTAGCATCTTGTTGGCTTGTAATAATTTATTTGCGCTAATTTTTTCATTTGTAATGTCAAATAAAAAGATTAAAACATATTTTCTTGATGAATTTATACTGTTTAATGCCTTTAAACTAACTTGATAAATATAATTGTTTATTTGCAGTTCTTCTGTTATATAATTTCCTTCCTCCAGTGCTTTATCAACAAGATAGTCCAATTCTTCTGTTGCAAAATCACCTAAAGATTCCCTATAACTAGTTCCAAGTACTTGTGATTTATCTTTTCCTAATTCCTTCAAAAAACCCCTGTTTATATTCTTTATATTCTTACTCTCATCCAGTACCAGCATATATTCCGTCATTCCATCAAAAACAGCTTGTAATTCATTACGACTATCTTCCAACTCTTTCGTACGCACCTTTATTTGGCTCTTTAAAGAATAATTCCAAATAGCAAATAATCCTAAAACAACTAACACAATTAATATGGATAAGGCTATATATCCTTTTATACTGTCTAAATCCCTATATGTTACAATTGGAGTGGATATTCTAAACCATTTTTGCTGTATCTTTTCTAACACATTTTTTTTGTTCATGGAATTTATTGCTTTGTTTAAAATAGGGATAAGCTCTGGTTTCGACTTTGGAATTGCAAAAACTACTTGATTTTCATAAATGGGCTTATCTATTACAGTTACATCGCTGTGCAAATTGTGCTTATCTATTTGATAAATTATTACAGGCTCATCGCCTAGGGTTGCAGCAGCTTTTCCTTCTGCCACCAAAAGAAGTGCTTCTTCAAGGTCATTTACAAAATACTGATTTATTTCTGGATAATTTTTTGATAGGTATTCACTGGCATAATCCTCTTTCTGCATTGCCATGGTCTTGCCTTTTAAATCATCTAGGCTTTTTATTTCATCCGTTAATTCCGAATTAACTGCAAGTATGCCTCTTAAATTATATATAGGTTTAGAAAAAAGGAATTTTTTGGACCTTTCTTCGCTGGCAAACATATCGCACATATCAGCATTTCCACTGACTAATTCTGTCATAACATCTTCCCATACCAATGGTTTAAGCTCAATTTTAGTCCCTAGCTCTATTGATAAATAATGAATATAATCAATTAATACTCCTTTGTACTGACCATCCTCTTCATCTACATATCTAAGGGGAGGAGCATTCCTATCTGCAGCGTAAACAAGAGGAACATTATTCTCAAGCCATTCTAATTCTTCTTCTGTAAGAGTAGTATTTTTATCAAAATTCAAGCCAAAATATCTACTTAAACCTATTACAGAAATAAATACAACAAATAATAGTATAAAAATCTTTATGATATTATTTCTAATGCTGAATTTCAATGTTTACCCTCCTAAAACAACTGTTAATTACATTTTAACATATTATGTCGAAAAAAATATAAAAAAGGTGGAAAACCACCTTTTAACAATTTTATAAATCAATCTTATTTTCTATTAAATAGCTTGTAGATAGAAAACCTAGTATTATAAAGATTATCTCTGTTAAAAATTCAAAAATATTTATATAACCGCCAAAATTGGAACCAAATGTTAATAGCTCACCTAAACTAATAGAAATATCCCATAACATATTAATATTAATATTCCTATGATAAATTTCAAAATTTGTTAAATTTAAATAATATGGCAGAACATCACCAATCTTGTTAGACAAAAATCCAACTAATCCACATAATATTAGAAATATAACGAACCACAATCCGCCAATTTTTCTGTTTTTAAAGCTTACTTTACTTAAAGTCACTGATAAATAAACTAAGACTAAAAATAATAATGTGGACTTCAATGATTCTATAGCGGAGAATGTAACTATAGAAATTAGTTTATGGGCATAATTATAAGAAAGTATATCCCTTGCAATTTTAATAATGTGAGTTCCGAAAAACCCTAAAGCAATCAAAAAGTTAAACAAAACTATTGCAATGTCTAATAAAGCATACCATATTACTCCTACTAGGATTTTAGCGCCTAAAATTTGTCTGCCTGTAAGTGGTAAAGTAAATGTCAAATATCCTCTATCTTCGTATAATTCCTTTTTAAATAAGCTAACAATGTAAAAGAATAATGAGAAAAATACCCCAATGATTACAAAAAGTGAAGTAACAAATACAAATGCCCTAATACCTACATTCTCAATACTATTATTGAAATTATTTGTTGCCTTATAGATATTATACTGTATTACAAGGGATGCAATTAATATTGCAGTAAGTACGCCTAAAATATACTTATAGCTTCCCCTAATTTCATATTTCATTAATTTCCCCATAATATCCCTCCTATGCTCCAAATATTTCCTTATACAAATCATCTATCTTCATATTTCTTTCTGCTCTCAAAGCTTCAGCATTTCCCTGCAAATAAACTTCTCCTTCCTTTAAGAAAACAACATCATCAAATATATTTTCCATATCTCTGACTAAATGAGTGGTAATAAGCATTGTACTCTCTTCATTATAATTATTGATAATTGCATCTAATATTTGATCCCTTGCCACTGGGTCCACCCCTGCTATAGGTTCATCTAAAATATATACTTTAGCATTTCTAGATAATACTAGTGTAAGATTTAATTTTTCCTTCATACCTTTAGATAAAGTGTTAACTTTCAAGTTCCTGTCTAATTTCATAAAATCAAGGAGCTTATATGCCCTATTCTCATCAAAATCATTATAAAAATCCTTAAAGAAGTCAACTGCATCTTGTACCTTCATCCAGTCATACAAGAAATTTCTGTCTGGCAAATAGGATACTATTGACTTTGTATATACTCCTGGCTTATGTCCATCTATAAGGACTTCTCCACTGCTGGGTCTCAAAATCCCTGCTAAAATCTTCAATAAAGTAGTCTTTCCACTGCCATTTGGTCCTAAAATTCCTACAATCCTGCTCTTTTCTATAATCAAATTTACATTGTTCAAAGCCTTTTTGTTGAAATAAGTCTTAGTAAGCCCTTGTATCTCTATGATATTAGCCATCATCTTCCCTCCTTAATTTTTTCATTAATAATCATCATGATATCTTCCAAGCTAAACCCTAAAGATTTCATATCTTCAATAAAGTTATTTACCAAGTTAGATGCCATGCTTTTCTTTAAATCTCTTATGATATTCTCATCTTCCGTAACAAAGGTACCCATACCCCTTTGTGTATATACTAGGTTTTCCCTTTCTAACTCCTGATAGGCCCTTTGAATTGTATTGGGATTTACTTTTAATTCAGTAGATAAGTCTCTAACTGATGGCAACTTATTTCCCCCCTTAAGTTCGCCTTTAATTATTTTTCTTTTTATTATGTTCATGATTTGAATGTAAATTGGTAAATTTTCATTAAATTCCAAAAAGTTCACCTCCATAGTACATTGGTGTACTAATAATATAGTACACTATGTTTCTAGTAATATCAAGTTATTTTTTAAAAAAATATAATTTTTAATTTTAAAATCCAGTATAATAAAATAATATAATACATATTACTCAAACCCATTAAGCAAGGAGATGAATTTATATGAAGCGGTTATTATCTGTTATCCTATGTACAGCTATAATGTTAATATGTGTAGGCTGCAGCTCTAATCAAAAAATATCCTATGATGCATATGAAAAATTAATAAAAGGCCTTGAAAATATGGGATATAAAGTAGAAAGCAAAGATGTAGAAAAAAGCATACTTTCTGGCGAAAGGAAATGGTTAACTTTAAATGAAAACGAAAATATATCTGTTTATCTTTATGAAAATAATGAGAAAATGGAAGAAGACGCATCTTATTTATCTTTTGATGGAGGTACTTACAATAATGGAAAAAATTCCATAATAGTTGAATGGGTTTCATATCCTCATTTCTTTAAATCAGAGAATATGATTGTCCTATATGTTGGAGAAAACACTGATATCGTTAGTATTCTCGAAGAACTTGTAGGGCCACAATTTGCTGGATATTATAGACAGTAAAACAAAAGATTAAAGGACATAAACTAAATATGTCCTTTAATCTTTTACCTAATTTGGTATTTATAGCTTTTTATAACTCTATCAGTTATTGTTTCTGTCTTTATTCTTAAAATCAAATTTAATTTCAAAAAAGGAATCTCTTGAAAATAGAATCTTTAAACCTAATAGTATAAGTATAATTGGCCACACAAGTTTAAAAGCATTGAAATCAAGCAAATTGAGCTTGTTTATTTGAAGACCTAATCCAATTATAATTAGTATAATGTTGCCTACTTTGGACGAATCCCTGTTGAAAAAGTTTAATAACCCAACAAAAATCAATATACTTGGCCAGTATAGCTTGAATATTTTCCCAAAAGATAATATATCAAGCTGATCCAACAGCAATCCAACTCCAATTACTATCAATACAGTTCCCCAAAAAATCCTTTTCTTTTTCATTCAAATCCCCCTTTTATTAAATGCTCTTTAAATTTATTCAAAAAACTTCCAGAGATGCCTATCTGCTCATCTTTCTTGACTTTTCTGCACATGCCCTTACAGCTTTAATGATTGCACTTCTAAAACCACATTCTTCTAATTTTGCAACCGCTTCAATTGTTGTACCTTTAGGAGAACATACATTATCTTTCAGCTCACCTGGATGAATATTTGTTTCCAACACCATTTTTGCTGCACCTAAAACACTTTGTGCTGCCATTTTATATGCTTGTTTTCTTGGTATCCCTTCTAATACACCAGCATCTGCCATTGCTTCTATCATCATATAGACATAAGCAGGGGACGAACCGCAAAGTGCTGTAAAAGCATCTATTAAGCTTTCGTCAATTATTTCACACTTCCCAAAACCAGTAAACATGCTAATTATCTCATTTTTCTTTGAATTGGGTATATTATTATCAAATATTAGTGCAGTCATTCCTTCTCCAACCATTGCTGGAGTATTTGGCATAGCCCGTACTACTGACTTATCTTCACCTATAATCCTTTTTATATAATCAACACTAATTCCAGCAGCAATACTTATTATTACCTGATCATTTCTAATTACATCTTTAATTTCCGCCAAAACATCATCGTACATATATGGTTTTACTGCAATTACAAGGTAATCCGATTTTATAGCTACTTCCTTATTATTTAAAGTTATCATAATACCATACTGTTTTTTTGAATTTTCCAGTGTCTCTTTAGTTCTTGCTGAAGCTATTATATTTTTAGGATTAACCAATCCTGATTTCAAAATTCCTCCAATCATTGCCTTTGCCATGTTCCCACAGCCTATAAATCCTATGACTCTGTCCATTAAAACACCCCATTTACTGATTATTTACATGTTTATATGATTATAACACATTTTTCTAAATTAAAACACTTTCGCAAAAATTTCACAAAATTGTATAAATATATTGACAAATCCCAGGTTTTGTGAATAAAATAACAATAGGAGGAAGTTTTTTTGAGACTCTTCCGATGTCTCTTGGGCCTTCAAAAGAAGGTGATATTTTTGAAAATTAAAAAGATACTTTCCCTTATCTTCATCATATTGGCTATTTTCCCTACCATCGTATTTGGATTTAACAATTCTAGCATCATCACCCACTTTAAAACCAAATTAGCCATTAAATCCAAATTTCAAGACCTATTATACCAGTATGACGACTTTGAGGATGAATTGCCTGCTGAAGACTGTATAAATATTGATTTAAAGGATGATTTAACTGAAATCGATAAGGACCTTGCTTTAGAAGATATAGAATACCTATTCAGCCTATTAAAATATGGATATGCAGGATATGAATTTTTCGGTGGGGATGAAAAATTCCTATCTGCTAAAAGGAACATCATGTGGTCTGTAAAGGAATTACATGGTGATACCATTTCTATTGAAAAATTTTCGGAAATCATATGTAAAGAATTAAGTTTTATACAAGATGCCCACTTCCTCATAGAAAACAATAAGATGTGTGACTACAGCAGGTATTTTAGCACTAGAAAATATAATTTTTATAGGGACTGTAATGGTTTCTATACATTTCTAGACGGTGAATTATTCTATTTAATTAGCGTAAACAATATGTCACCTGAATCCTATATGCACCTAACATTAGATGAGGATGGAAACTTAGTTTATAACTTAGGTACATTATCAAATACGCAAAAGGTAAGCATACCTTTAGAATTGATTTTTGAATCAAATGGATATGCAAGAGTTGAAAAAGTAAGCTTATTTGAATATATTCCATATTATAAAGATAAAACCCAAAGCTATAAATATTATGAAATAGATGATATTCCAGTTTTGGAAATAAACAGCTTCTGCAGAATGAATCCTGAAGATGAAAGCATTGAAGAATTTATTAAAGACAGCTATTCTTTAAAGGATAAAGATAACATCATTATTGACCTTCGCAACAATACTGGGGGATATACTATTTATATAGACAACTGGTTTAAAGGATTTACAGGAAAAAAACTGCAAAAAGACATAATTGAATCAGAGCTTTACACAGACACCAGTATTACATTATCGAAATATAAATTTGAAAACAAAGAAAATGAAAAAGATACAGTAAAAAAGCAGTGTATCGAAGCAATCTCTAGTTATGAAGAAGAAAGCTTTTTCCCAGGATGGAGTCCCATTGAGTATAATGAGTTTAAACCTATAAACAATAATGTTAATATATATATTTTAGTAGACAAAACAACAGCATCTGCAGCTGAGTTTTTTGCCTACTACTTAAGGAAACTAGATAATGTAGTGTTAGTTGGCACCAATACCAATGGATGTACTTTAACAGGCAATTATAGTACTGCATATTTACCTAATTCTCAAATTAAACTCAGCATACCTCATAAATTATATATGAATAAAAACTTTGAAAATACAGATGGTAAAGGCCTTCTTCCTGATTTATGGGTTAAGCCTTGTTTGGCCTTGGAAAGAATTGTTAAATATATAAATAAAAATAAGTAAGGTTTAAACCTTACTTATTTTTATCTTTTTGACTTCAAAGCCAAAGGATCTGCTAAAACCTCATAACTGCCCATACTAGCTGTTGTAATCAGAATAGCGTTAATAATTGTAATTATTATTCCAGCTGCGCCACTACCTTTCCTTGCAAATACAAAGGTGAGGATTAATGCCACAACAAAGGCATAAAGCCTTACCAAAGAATCTCCAAAACGCCTTTTTATAATTGACTTGGTAAACTGAACAATAACTGTTACTGCAGTAGTTAATCCAATAAATGTAGCCAATGCATCCGCTTCCATAAGATTATCAAACACATTTATCCCCCCTTAAATTACCTTTAGTTGATTTTATGCTTGTTTAAGGGAGATATTACACAAATCTAACAGTGATAGAAGTATTCACCTGAAGCTATATGGAATGCCTCACCTATCATAATGATTTCATAATCGTCAATCAGATGAACTTCTAAATTCCCACCTTCAGTATTTACTAATACCTTATTATCTAGCCTACTTAACACATTTCCAATGACCACTGAAGCACAGGAACCTGTGCCACAGCCCAAGGTTCTTCCAGCACCTCTTTCCCATGTATAGATATTTATTTTATTTCTTCCTAATATTTCAACAAAATTAACATTTGTTTTATTTGGGAAAAGCTCATGATTTTCTATTTTCTTTCCTAAGCCATTTACATCTACATCTTCTATATTCTCAATAAATATTACTACATGTGGCACTCCTACTAATACAGCAGAAAAGATATAATCTTTATTATCAATTCTTATGGTTTCTTCTAATACTCTTTCCTTATGTATATTAACAGGAATTTTTGCCCCTTCAAATACTGGCTTTCCCATATTTACCTTAATCTTACTAGCCTTATCAAATTCATCAGTTTCTAACTCAATATATTTAATCCCAGCCAAGGTTTCTATGGATATCGCTTTTTTCTTTACTATGCCATTATCGTATATATATTTTGCAAAGGACCTAATACCATTGCCGCACATTTCTCCCTGGCTTCCATCTGAATTAAAATACATCATTTTGATATCTGCCACATCACTGTTTTCACACACCATAATGCCATCGCTTCCTATTCCAAAATGCCTATTACATACCTTAAATGCCAAATCATTATAATTAAGACCTAAATCCTTCCTGCCATCGAATATTACGAAATCATTACCTGCTGCTACATATTTATCAAATTTCAATGCCTTCATATTATCCACCTCTTGAAATTTTTAAATACCTTCAATTATCTATAATTTAAAAGCTTCCTCATGCCATCATAACCTATTACTGTATTTGGAAATATCCTTGTGGCATTTTCTTTAAATGTTTCAGGCTCATCAACAGAAGGGCTAAAATGAGTAAGCAATAATTCGTATACATTACCCTTTAGAGCCAATGTTGCAGCTTCTTCAAAAGTCATATGCTTATTTGCCACAGCCTTATCTAAATCCTCATTGGCACCATAGGTGCCTTCACAAATAAATAAGTCACTTTCTGAAATAAAGTCAACAATGGCTTCTGTTGGCCTTGTATCTGTTATATAGCTCAATTTTATACCTCTTCTTTCTTCCCCCAATACCATATCTGGGGAATATTCTTTCCCGTTATATTTGGCTGTTTTACCTTTTTGAAGTATTTTCCAAACTTCCTTTGGAACATTATTTAATTCAGCCTTTTCCGGAATGAACTTAGGCATCCTCTTTACATAAAAGCTATAACCTGTACAACTGCAAGAATGCTCTAATTCTACAGTATTAACAACCATATCACAATCCATTGAATCATCAGAATTATTTATTTCTTCTATTTCCAGGCGTCCCATTCCAACTTTAATTCCTAAAGGCTTTTTAGGTTCTTCTATTATATGTATATCGTATGGGAAATAAGATAAAGACAGCAAAAGGCCATTTAATATCTTTGTTAAACCACTAGGCCCTATTATTGTTATAGGCTCAGTTCTTTCGCTGTTTCCCATAGTAGATAACAATCCAGGCAACCCAAATATATGGTCTCCATGAAAATGGGTAATACAAATTATATCTATGGCTTTAAAGCCTGTTTTAAACTTTCTCATGGCTACTTGAGTACCTTCGCCACAATCTATTAAAATCTTTCTTCCTTTAAAATTCAATAAAGTAGCTGATAGAAACCTGTTTACCATAGGCATTCCGCCACCAGTTCCCAATAAAGTAATGTCTATCACTCAAATCTCTCCTAACAAAAATATTTTAAATATTATGTGTTTTTTATTATATATCAATACATAAAAAAATCCCACAAAAATGTGAGATTTATTTATATACCCTTTTATCACCAAATAGCTCATCTTTAGTAAACATGGCTATCTTAAATATATGATCTGCTATTCTTTCTAAATGGCCAAGTATATCAATGTATATAACTCCTGCATCAATATTACACAAGCCTTTATTTAACCTTTCAATATGGTTCCTTTGGAAAGTTTCACATGTTTCATCTATTTTTTCTTCTAATATTTCAATTTTAGCTATACTTTCCTGATCTCTTTTTCTCATAGTTTTTACTGTATAATCTAGCATTTCTAAAATAATTTTCTCTAACTCCTTCAATTCTTCCAGAGCCAGTGATGAAAAAGATAATTTTGTATCCATTTTCCTGCTGTTGAGGGATACTACTTCTATAACCCTGTCAGCAGACCTTTCAATATTGTTGATGCTGCTAACCATTGCTGGTACCATTATGGACTGACTTTCCGTTAGTTCCCTTTTGGATATTTCAACAATATATGAAGTAAATTCTTTCTGCATTTCATTTATTAAATCTTCATTATCAGATATTACGCTTACTATCTTAGTATCATCATTATATATAAATTCCATTGCATCCTTAATCATAGTTCTGAGTATTTCCATTCCCCTAATAAGCTCATTTCTAGCTGCTTCCAAGGATGCAACAGGTGTATCCAATAGCAGTTCATTTAACAAAACTTTTCCATTTTTATTTTCTGCTTTGCTTCTTACTACTTTATTTAAGAAAGCAACATAATATTTAGTACAAGGTAAAAATATAATTGCAGTTAAAACATTAAAAATGGTATGTGAATTAGCAATATATGCTGATATGTCTGCATTAGCATTAAATTGATTTGTTGTCCATATTACTATCTTCATAAATATTGGAAGTATCGACCAAGTCAATATAACTCCAAATACATTGTATAATGTATGTCCCCAAGCAGTTCTTCTAGCATTAATATTAGCTGTAAGACTAGCCATCTGAGCTGTAACACAGGTACCTATATTATCTCCAAGCATTAAGTATATGGCAGATTCTAAATCAAGAAGCCCAGCTTTGGCTAAAATCATTACAAGTCCTATAGTAGCAGCACTACTATGTACCATAGCTGTAGCAACAATACCTAATAACACTCCAATAAATGGATTAGAAGCATATTTAACAAAGAAATATCTTAAAGTTTCACTTTCTTGCATATAAGGAATTCCACTGTTTAGTATCTTTAACCCTAAAAACATCATTCCAAATCCCATTAATGCTTGCCCAATATTTTTTATACTTTTATTTTTAGAAATATAATTTATTGCAAAACCAATACCTAATACTGGAAGGGCAATATCTGTTAGTTTAAACTTAAAGCTAAAAGCCATTAGCTGTGCTGTTATCGTAGTTCCAATATTGGCACCATAGATAATTCCCAAAGCTTGAGACAGATTCATTAAACCAGAATTTACAAATCCAACTGTTAAAACCGTCACTGCTGTACTGCTTTGTACGATTGCTGTAACTAAAGTGCCCACAAAAAAAGCACTTAACGTATTACCGGTTAATGCTTTTAAGATTTTTTTCATCGTTTCTCCTGAAGCCTTTTCTAATCCGTCCCCCATCAGATCCACGCCATACATCAAGAGGGCCGTCCCGCCAATGAGATTAAATATTAACTCCTCTATCTAATTACCTCCGAATAAAATTTGTTCAGTAAATCCTAAGAATATAAATCATTTCAGTCTTATTTTATCAATAAGTTAAAATAAAAACAATAGTAGTTAGTTTGTTGACAAACAGAAAATTATTGGAAAATTAACAGAGTCAAAAAAATAGCATGTCCTGAAAGGCATGCATTATTCACTTATGTAGTTTGAATTATGCCTTACAAGTGCAGCATGGTCGCTTATATGCCTTTACGCTTAGAAGTTCAACATCTGTAGAAATAAACCCTTCTTTTTCTGGCTCTTTTCCCATTAAATCAGTACTTAGATATTTTTTATTATCATCTGCAAAAACAGTTACTACTACACTGTCTTTCCCTAATTTTTCTTGAGCAATTATGGCACCAACTAAATTTGCACCTGAAGAAATTCCAACAGCTAGTCCCAATGTTGAAGCTAATTTTTGTGCCATAATTATTGCATCTCCATCATCTACTTGAACAACATCATCTAATTCCTCTAATTTCACTATAGGAGGGATAAATTCATCAGATATGCCTTGAATTCTATGTTTCCCTACTCGATGGCCTGTTGATAATGTTGGAGAATTGGCAGGTTCCAATGGATATAGTTTAACACCAGGATTCATTTCTCTTAAAAACCTACCTGTTCCCATAATAGTTCCCCCAGTGCCAACTCCTGCTACGAAGGCATCTGGTTTAAGACCTATTTCCTCAAGTTGATACCAAATTTCAGGCCCTGTTGTTAAATAATGAGCTTCACAGTTATCTTCATTAGAAAACTGATGTGGTAAAAAGACATTTTCATGCTCTTCTGCCATTTTGCCTGCTTTAGCTATACTTCCTAAAAAGCCTCCTTCTTCCCTGCTTACTAATTCAATATCTGCTCCATAGCTTCTCATTAATTTTTTCCTTTCTTCACTCATCCAGTCTGGCATAAATATAGTAACTTTATGGCCTAAAGCTCTTCCTATTGCTGAAAAAGAAATTCCTGTATTTCCACTTGTTGCTTCAGCAATTACATCTCCTGGCTTAATCCTACCTAATTTGTAAGACTTTTTAATAATATGAAATGCCATCCTATCCTTTATGCTGCCAGTTAGATTATAATATTCCGCCTTGGCAAATACCCTGCGTTCTTCACCTTTATATTTAAAGCTAATCTCTAATAATGGGGTATTGCCAATCATCTTGCTTAAATTATCAATTTTCTGATTATAAGATTCAAAGCTCATAATTTCCCTCCTAAACGAATATTAAAATAAATTTAAAAAATTCCCTTTACACTCCCTTAGACATTCCTCTATATTAATAATATAAAATAAATTTTGTCAATACAATATCAAAATCCAACACCAAATAAACATATATACAGTTAAATAAATTTTTATAATTTGTATTAAATAAAAACACTTGAGAATAATTTCTCAAATTATTCTCAAGTGTAACTCAAAATCCAAAATGAATTATTATATACCTCTAACACTGAACAATTTATTTAAAAGTGTTTGCTTTAATTCCTCTTCATCAAATATTTCAAGCTTGTTTTCATTTCGCAATACTGGATAATTAATTCGCCTTATTACATCTTCATTGTTAATCCTTGCTTTAATATTGTAGTTTTCATTGCTAATATCAACTATTCTTCCTTCATCTAATGGAACTTCATTGCCATCTAAATCATAAATTGTCCAAAATCCTGCTTCACCATTTTCTCTTATTTCTCTTGTTGCATAATGATTTTGTAAATTAATGATATTATAATATACATCATCTGATTCTTTTACAGAATTGTTTTCAATTGTAATTAGCTTATATCTGTCATTTCCAATTTGATTGCTTAGTATATATTTATCTGCTGTCTTTGCTATTAAGGTCAAAAATCCATCAGTAGAATATACTTCTTCATCGCCACAGACTAATATTTCCATTTTCTTACTTTTATCATAGTATTTGTATAAATCTTTAAACATAACATCTGTATAAAATATATTAGGTACTACAGCTATCCTTTTGTACAAGCCATTTTTATCTACAACTAAAATCTCATTGCCTTTTTCAACACAAATATAGTCGTCCCCTGTTTTTATGTACTCGTTACCTGTTAAATCTAAATTAGTATCAAATGTTTTTCCATCTAGAGTAATTATTCTATTATCATAAAAAACAAATTCATTAGTAAAATATACCTTTTCCCACATGGAAGATGGGCTGTGATCTTCAGTATAAATTGGCATTTCTAATATAGTTTCAAAGTTTTTATTAAGGACTTTTCCCTCATAACCGACTAAGCCATAATCATCATATTTTTTGCTAATTATTTTATAAAAGCATGTTTTTTTGCTGTTCCCTGTGGCGCTTTCAATAGATAAAACTGGGCCATAGACAAGATTACCTTCTACATCCATTATTACATTCATTGTTTCAAGTACCCCAGCCTTTCCAGGTTCTTGGCTTTCACTCTTTAGCTTCACTATGGCAAACCCATCCTCGTTAAACTTATCATCCTTTATTCCCTGTATTAAATTATCATAGACATTTAAAATATTGCCTTCTCTATCTACTCTGTAAAATGTCAAATAATATTCACCAACCAAATCATATTGTTCCCTAATCAACATAGTTGCATCTTCGTTAATAAAGACAGGATATGTCTTTTCTATAATTTTCCTGTTATCTTTAATTATTATTTTGCCCAGCAAATCTTCTGATATTTCTCCTGGGAATGCGTTTGATTCGTCTTGTGATGTGTTTTCTTCTCTAGCCAATTTATCATCTGCTTTTTCAATGTTCTCTACTTCATTAATTGCTTCTGGTGCTTTATTATCTTTGCATCCTATTACACCAGATAATAGTGCAACTATTAATAAAACTAATATTAAATATTTTCCCTTCATTTTGTCATCCTCCTATTTTTCTCAAAATAAGATATATGCAAATGACAATGCTAGCCCTAAACAAAGTCATAAGCACGTGCATCGATTTTATCATTGTGTTCATAATTCGTCAATATGTATAAACAAAAAGGCCTACAGAAAATCTCTGTAGGCCTTAGATTATCTTAAGCACCCGAGAGGACTCGAACCCCCAACTCTCTGATCCGAAGTCAGATGCTCTATCCAGTTGAGCTACGGGTGCACAAAAACTTATTATAAAAAAAATTGGCTAATGCCAATTTTCTAGTGCGGGAGAGAGGACTTGAACCCCCACGCCAATGGCACTAGATCCTAAGTCTAGCGCGTCTGCCAATTCCGCCACTCCCGCTTATGGTGACCCATCCGCGACTCGAACGCGGGACACCCTGATTAAAAGTCAGGTGCTCTACCTCCTGAGCTAATGGGTCATATTATTGATGTTATATAATTAATGGGGTGGATGATGGGACTCGAACCCACGATCTCCAGAGCCACAATCTGGCGCCTTGACCAACTTGGCCACATCCACCATGTTATTAAACTATAATGAATAAAAATCAGAAAATAAAGCGGGTAAAGGGGATCGAACCCTCGCGGCTGGCTTGGGAAGCCAGTGCTCTACCACTGAGCTATACCCGCAAATCAATATCTCAGTGATTTACTAGTTCAACCTCAACTGCTACATTAAGAAATTATAACAGGTAATAATATTTTTGTCAATAGATAAATTTATTTTACTTCAACCAGTTTCCCTTCTACATCACTGCCTATATCTAGTATGCCTATAGTGCTTTTTCTATTAAATCCCCTTGGATAAGTTGGGCTCCCTGGATTCATTATCAGCATATCAGCAACCCTTTCAACAATAGGTATATGGGTATGACCAAATAATACCACATCTGCACTTAATTCCAGCGCCCTGTAGTATAAATTCGTAATCCCATATTTTACATTATACCTATGGCCATGGGTCAAAAAAATCCTCTTTCCATTGATTTCCAAGATTTCATCGTAATTATAGTCTGCCCTTTGAAAATCACCATTGCCTCTTATAATTACTGCTGGAATATTCAATAGCTGCTTTATTTTTTCAGCATCTTCTATATAATCTCCTAAATGAAGAAGCATGCTAAACTTTTCTATGTTTTTAATGTGTTGAACAACACTATTAATTTCTCCATGAGTATCTGACATTACCAATATCTTCATACTACTCCTCTAACAACTGTATTATTTTCTCCCTAAGGTTTTCCAAGGCTCTTGCCCTGTGAGATATTTTGTTTTTAATTATTCCATCCATTTCTGCAAAGGTTTGTGTATATCCATCTGGAATAAATATTGGGTCATAACCAAATCCATTATTCCCTTTAGGTTCATATCCAATAGTGCCCTTGCACTCCCCTTTTACAACTATGAGCCTCTTATCCTCAGTAATTAAGGCCATTGCTGTTATAAACTTGGCTTTCCTCTTTTCAAAGGGAACATCCTTTAATTTCCCAAGTAATTTTTCTACATTTTTCTTGCTGTTTCCTTCTTCTCCACTGTACCTTGAAGAATAAACTCCCGGTTCCCCATTTAAGGCATCAACAAATAAGCCTGTATCATCTGCTAAAACCATGTAATCTACTTGTTCAGCCAAAGCTTTAGCCTTTTTTATGCTGTTTTCTTCTAAAGTATCGCCATCTTCTACTACATCTAAGCTTCCTAAACCTACATCATTTTTTGATAATACTTCTACTGGCAAATCTTTTAGAATTCTTTTGATTTCTTCTAACTTATGTTCATTATGGGTAGATACTACTAGCTTTCTGTGTTTCATCTTTCGCTCTCATCTTCCTTTCATTTTATTATTTTAACAAAAAATAAGGATTTTATCTATATATTTGCCACAATTTGTAATGCCCATAAAAATAAATAAAGGCGAGGGCCCTCGCCTGCAACCCTATGCTCACTTCATCTATTCCACCTCATTGACAACAGCTTAGTTTAGGTTCCAATTTGCAGCTGAATTAATATTCATTAGCAAATACTGGAATTGCTGAATTTATTGCTTCTCCATCGATAAGTAGCTCAACATTTTGTATTTCTTTAAATTGACTTAATGTCAATCCTATGTTCTTCAATAGGTCAGTAACCATACTGTCTCCAATTTCTTGACCATCATAGGAAATATCTACATAGGCGGTGCCATCCTTTACTTCAACTCCATTTAAGACTATACCCCTTGGAATATCTGAATATAAGCCTGAATCTAATGGTGGTCCTTCAAATAGTAAATCTAATGCAGAATATACATTAGCAACTGGAGCCATTGTTGGTATGGTAACTGGAACGAAGTATTCAAACTCTTCTGTATCCATTCCTTTATAATAAACTACTACTTTGGACCTTCCATCTTCTGGATTTCCTAAAAGGTTAATATCTCCCCTAGCCAATGGCTTGCTTAAGTCATGGCCAAAAGCTGTGGATTGTATAGCTTTACCTTCTACCAAAATTTGCACTTCATTGATAGTTGGAAATTCTGTTAAGGTATACACTACACCTTTAATGAAGTTCTCTTCATCCTTTTCTGTTTGATTGTTTAAAGCCTCTGCAGAAAAATCAACTTTGCACAATCCTGTTTCATTAATTGATATCCCTAATATTTCTGTACCAGCTGGTATTACTGGAATAAGCCCAGTAGGAGCCAAGATTTCTCTTACCTCAGGAGAATCTATCATATTTTTTAGAGTTGCTCTAGCTATCCCTTCTTCCCATGGTATTTTCCTCATTAAAGGTACTAGGAATCCATCTGAATTTTTAAAGTACATTACTGTTTTTCTTAACCCTTCTTCATTTTCAACTAACTGGATATGCTCATCTGACCTAATTATTTCAACTTCATCATCATTTGCTCCTAACCTGCTGTCAATCAGGTTCTTTCCTAATTTCAATACCGTTAATCCTATGACTATTACCAGTGCAAAGAGTAAAATCCTTCTATTTGCCATTGCCAACCCTCCTAGTTAATACTATTACATTATATTAGGAGAGTTGTCAGACTATGATTAATTTATATTCTACTTTTTCACTGGTACAAAAAATCCCCCACTAATAGGCTTAATATTGTTTACTGTAATAAAGGCATTCTTATCATATTCATATATTTTCTTTTTCAAAGTTTCCAAATCCTTTCTCTTAATTGCCACATTTAAAATTTCTTTAGTGCCCTCAAGGCCTTGTCCTACTGTTACAGTTACTCCAAAGCCCTTTTCCCTTAAATCTTTTATCAGTGGCTCTTTATCTGGTATTGTCAGTATTATTTGAACAGCTAAGTTTCCTAACGCAATTTTGTTTTCTATTGTAATTCCCATAAAAGTACCACAAGCAAATCCTAATGCATAGCTGAGAAGATTTAATGGATTATCTAAGTTCCCTACTACCTTACTTAAAGCAGTAACATAGATGCTCACTTCAAAAAATCCTATAACAGCTGCAAGCAGTTTCCTTCCCTGAACAACTAGTAATGTCCTGATTGTAGAAAGAGTTACATCTGTGACCCTGGCAAAGAAAATAAATAAATAACCAGCAATATGCTCCACAAATTCACCTCCAAAATAATAATAAGCAAGGTTTCCCTTGCTTATTATATTAATTGATTTGTAGATAATTTTCTATACCCTTTATTATTGAATCGACTATCTTATTTTGATATTCATCTGTAAATAATAGCTTTTCTTCATCGGGGTTTGATAAAAATCCTGTTTCTATCAAAACTGCTGGCATCTTTGTTTCTCTGAGGACTACTAGGTTAGGCCTTTGAACGATTCCTTTATCAGCTGCCCCAGTTCCTGCAAGTAAAGCATCCATCATTGCTTTAGCAAATGGATATTGGTCTACTTCCTTAACGCTTGACTGGGTAGCTGGACAGTATAATACCTGTAAACCAGCTATTGAACTGTTAACATGAGAATTGCCATGAATGCTTATGAATAAATCTGCATTTATTCTATTGGCTATGTTTGCCCTTTCATATAAGTCTACATCAACATCTGTTTCCCTAGTCATAATTACATCATAACCTAAAGCCATTAATTTGTCCCTCAATTTTAATGATATGCTGAGGTTCAAATCCTTTTCATACCTCTTGTTAACTGATATTGCTCCTGGTTTATCGCCACCATGACCAGGGTCTACAACTATAATAACATTTGAAGTGTTAGTATCTACCTTCCGCCTAAATGATAAAACTATTTCATCATCTACTTCATCAGATAATACAGCATATTCCACTTGCCTTAAAAATTTAATTGTTAATTTAGTTTCATCATCGTCTTTTTCCACATCTACTCTATCTATAAAACCATCCCTTATGACTATTGTACCTTCATTTAAATCTGTACTTTCACTTGGAATAGTTACAACAAGCTTAGTTGATGTATCATCTAACTCAACATTATATTCGGTATCTTTAGAATTAGTAATTGTAAATAACTTAGCATCATTTTCTGTGGTGTATGAGATATTTTCCCAAAGGGATTTTTCTGGATAAATAATAAGCTTATCTTCATAAGTATCTATTTTTACATTTGGATTTGTTATTCCATCTTTTATATCAAGTACTATCCTTACGATTTGGTCATTTGGTTCATAATTATCATCAGGTAAAAATTGTGCTACTCTTACCCTTTTTATAAAGCCAATATCATAATCAAAACTAAAATAGGTACCCCCTACTAAAGTTGAATCCATCAAATCGATAACGAATCTCTCTGGATTCTTTAATGTCATAAAGTTCATCTTTGCATTGGCAGCACCTTCAACAACTATTACCTGTTTGCCCTCTACTATCCCCATTGTTATAGGACCAATATTGTTCCCACCAAAGGAAATAACCAAGCCTGTCCCATCATTGGAAGTTGTAATATTATATTTTGCATCATCTTGTAGTGTAATTACTACCCTTGCGACCATTGGCTCATAGGAATATTGGGAATATTGAACCTTCTCAATTGTTTCGTTGTTTACATTAATTATGCCAAAAGTATTGCTATTGTTTTGAAGCAATATTTTTGCATTGTTTATATCTATAACCAGCTTCTTGGAACCTTCCAAATACATTGTGGTATATTCAAGCTTATCTGTACTTTCTACTATAACTTGGTTAAATGTATCTCCACTGTTTACTGAAATATTTTTTATTATGCTAATGCCTTGATTAGAGTTAATATATGGCACATTCTTTTCGCTGTCCCATCCAACTTCATATCCAAAGATTTCAGAGACAAACCTTAAAGGTACCATAGTCCTGCTTTCATTCCCAATTGTAGCTAATTTGGGAACAGCATATTTGTCAAGATACTTTTTTTCTCCATTTAAATATGCAACATTGCTATCTATTGTAAATTTAACTTCCTTATTCTCATAGCTTACGGTAACAGTCTTAGTTTTTTGGTCCCAATCTACTTTAGCTCCATAATTTTCCGCTACAAACCTAACTGGAACCAAAGTCCTATCCACATAGACAAAAGAGGGGAACTCCGTATTTACTACTTTACCATCCATTACTATTGGCACTTGCTTCACAGATACCTTTGAACCACCTAAGCTGACCAAAATGGTATCATTGGAAGCATGTCCAATCTGACAAAACAAAATGAGCATAACTAACGTTGCCAAAATTATTTTTCTCAACTTCATGTTTTTACCCCCTTATGTCCTGTGTAACTAACTTTATGTTAGTTATATCATTTAATTAACAATTATGTCAACAGATTCCGAATTTTGTAATAATATTGTAACTCAGCTGTAACATTTATTTAAAAGTCTAAAACCTTATACAATTCATCACTAGAAGGAGGTTCTATCTCAAGAAGCTTTCCATCTCTTTCAAGAAATACACCGGATTCTATCACTTCTCCAATGACTGTTGATTTAATTCCAGCTTTAGATAATTCTTCATTTATCTTGGAAACCTTTTTCTCATCTGCAATAACCAGCATAGAACCGCTAGATATCAATCTGTACACATTTATATTTAATAATGAGCATATTTCCCTTGTAACATCTTTTACAGGAATTAAATCCTCTTTAATCTTTATTCCTTTATTTACTGCGTTTGCTGCTTCCCAAACAGCACCAAAGACTCCACCTTCAGTAATGTCATGCATGTATTTGACTCCAATTTCTCCACATATTATTCCATCTTTCACAACACTAACTATTTCCCCTAAATTTTGTGCTTCTTTTAATTTTTCTTCTCCAATTTTATCCTTTAACTTATCATAAAGTTCCTTTGCAATAATAGATGTACCTTCTATACCTACATATTTTGTAACAATAACCTTATCTCCAACTTTTATATCTTCTATATTTGGCAATTTGTTTTTTTTCTGTTTCCCGATAACAGTAGAGCTAATTACGATTCTATTAACTGCGTCTGTAATTTCAGTATGGCCGCCTATAATTTCCACATTTACTTCTTCAGCAGCATCAGCTGCATCTTTAATTATGCCTTCGATGTCATTTTCTGTTACAGTTGGTGGTGCCAATATTGTTAGAAGTATACCTAAAGGTTCTGCGCCACAAGTAGCCACATCATTACATGAAATATGTACTGCTAAGCGCCCCACATCCTTTGTAGCACCAGTAATTGGATCTGTACTCATTACACAAACTTCATGGCCAAAATCAACAACTGCACTGTCTTTGCCAATGGCAGCTCCTACAAGTACTTCTTTTCTTTTAGTTCTAATATTTGAAATAACTATTTTTTCAAGAACATCGTTTGGTAGTTTGCCGATTTCCATAATGTGTCCTCCTTGATAGCTATTAATAAATATATTGTACCATATATATAACACTTTTTTCATTATTAAATACACTTTTAGAACACTTAATATTTAATAATTAATAGTTATTTTGGATAAAATACTATAAAAATCAACGTGAAAATTTTATACCCCATGAAATAGGAGGGTTTATCTTGCTAATACCTTGTTCTGAAAACTGCATCTATGCTGAAGATGGCTTATGCACATTAAAATCAGTAATCCCCCCATCAAATACTCCAACTAAAGACTGCCCATATTTTAAAGAAAAGGAAAAGAAGAAAAAAAATTAAGGGGTCCTTTGACCCCTTATTACACTATTAACCTCATTATGCATCTGATTCTGCTAATTCTATATTCAACTCTCCTTCTTGTCTTGCAATTACAGTAGTACATACTGCATCTCCTGTTACATTCATTGTGGTTCTACCCATATCAACTAACCTGTCTATACCCATTAGTAATCCTATACCTTCTAGTGGTAGCCCTACGGATTGCAATACCATAGATAGCATAATGGTCCCTGCTCCTGGTACTCCAGCAGTACCTATAGATGCTAATGTTGCAGTTAATATTACAGTTAACATCATGCCGAAAGTCATTTCATATCCATATACTTGTGCTACGAAGAATACAGCTATTCCTTGCATTATAGCAGTACCATCCATATTAATTGTAGCCCCTAAAGGAATTGTAAAGGATGCAATATTCTTTGATACACCAATTTTCTTCTCCATTATTTCCAATGATACTGGAACTGTTGCGTTACTGCTTGCTGTGGAAAATGCAACAGACATGGCAGGCAAAAACTTTTTGAAAAATTTAATAGGAGAAAGTTTTGCAAATCTCTTCAATAAAGTTCCATAAACTACTACTGCATGGATTATTAATCCCACATATACCAATATTATATATTTCATCAAAGGTATCATTAATCTATAGCCAACAGTGGCAAAGGTCTTTGCTACAAG
>DATCJO010000174.1:0-33964 GCA_036562765.1 Tissierellaceae bacterium
CTTGTAATCAGTAGGTTGGGGGTTCAATTCCTCTCGCCAGCTTTAAATAAGGAGGAGTACCCAAGTGGCTAAAGGGGACGGACTGTAAATCCGTTAGCTGATGCTTTCGCTGGTTCAAATCCAGCCTCCTCCATCTAAATACATATGCGGAAGTGGCTCAGTGGTAGAGCATCGCCTTGCCAAGGCGAGGGTCGCGAGTTCGAATCTCGTCTTCCGCTCCATATATTGCCCGTAAGGGACAAAAAAAGTACCCCCCTTTTGGGTACTTTATTTTTCTATATGCATAGTTTTGCGGGTGTAGCTCAGTGGTAGAGCCCCAGCCTTCCAAGCTGGTTGCGAGGGTTCGATTCCCTTCACCCGCTTGTTTTAAAAATAAATAAATTAGTACCCTTAGCTCAGCTGGATAGAGCGTCTGACTACGGATCAGAAGGCCGGGGGTTCGAATCCCTCAGGGTACGTTAATAAAAGCTAGATTGTATAAAATCTAGCCTTTTTTATGTAAAATTCAAAGATACATTTTAGATATTTATTTTTAATCATTGAATAGTATTTAATTTGTGATTGCTTTCTAATAAATGCAATATTAAATATTAAATAAAAAAAATAAAGGGATGTCTTTACATCCCGATTTATTTATATATTATTCATATTCTTAATATTTAAAGCATTTCGAGAAAATAATAACTAATAGTAAGAAAAAGAATAATAGAGATTCATCAGCTTCATGGTGATGTCTTTCAATTATATTACTCACATTAACACCTCATTTCTATTTATTTGTGTTGTTTTTTAGTATATAATATGTAAAACTATTGATATGTGTTAAATATAAAAAAATGGATTTAATGTTATAAAGTAATCAATGAATATTAATTTAGATTTTTAGAAAAATAAATAATAATTCTTGACTTTAACAATTTAATGTAATATACTAAAACTAATTTAATAATAAAATGTATGCGATGAGAGAAAGAGTAGTTTATTAACGATGTCACAGAGAGTCGGCGTTGGTGAGAGTCCGATACTAGTTAATAAACGAAGAACATTCTCGAGCATCTAACCGAAATCCTAAATTTTAGGAGAGTAGACTTAGACGGGCATAGCCCGTTACAGCTATGGGGTATCGATTGTTTTATGAACAATCCGTACCTTTAATGAGGGAGCTTATGCTAAATAAGGTGGCACCGCGGAAGTAAACCTTTCGTCCTTAATGGATGAAAGGTTTTTTTAATTTTAATTTTAACTAGGAGGGAGAAAAATGACAAAATTATCAGTAAAAGAGACTCAAATTGCAATTAAATCAATTAAAGATTTTTTTGAAAGAAATTTAGCTAAAAAATTAAATTTAATTAGGGTTTCAGCACCACTTTTTGTAAAACCAGAAAGTGGCTTAAATGATAATTTATCAGGTGTAGAAAAACCTGTTTCATTTGAAATCCGAAAATATAATGAGAAAGTTGAAATAGTTCAATCCTTAGCTAAATGGAAAAGATTTGCATTAAAGTGGTATGGATTTAAAATTGGGGAAGGGCTATATACTGATATGAATGCCATAAGGCCAGATGAAACATTGGACTGTATTCATTCAATCTATGTTGACCAATGGGATTGGGAGAAAATAATTCGAAAGGAAGACAGGACATATAGCTATTTGAAGAAGATTGTAGAAGATATTTATGAAGTATTTAAAGAAACAGAAAAGTATTTAGATGAGCTATATCCAAATACTTTTCAAAAAAAGCTGCCAAAGAAAATAACATTTATAACTAGCCAAGAGCTTGAAGATTTATACCCAGATTTAACCCCAGAAGAAAGAGAAAAGATGATTACTAAGGAATATAAAGCTGTTTTTGTATCAAAAATTGGTTATCCATTAGCATCAGGTAAGCCTCATGGTTTAAGGTCTCCTGATTATGATGATTGGAATTTAAATGGAGATATTATATTTTGGAATCCTATAATAAACTCTGCTTTTGAATTATCCAGTATGGGAATCAGAGTAGATGAAAAATCCTTAGAAGAACAGTTGAAATTTGCAAAAGCAGAAGAAAGAAAAAAATTAGAATACCATAGAATGTTGCTAAATGGAGAACTGCCATATACTGTTGGTGGAGGGATTGGACAATCAAGGATATGTATGTTTTTCTTAGAAAAAAGGCATATTGGCGAAGTACAAGCTTCTGTTTGGACAGACGAAATATTATCAGAATGTAGAGAGAAAAATATATTTTTACTTTAATTTTCCATAATCATCTATTTGTATAAACCCCAAATATCTATTATAATATAGAAAAATATTATAATAGATATTAGGGGGACATCATGTTAAAGAAATTGTTTATAATTATCTTTGTTCTGATTCTTATATGTACTGGTATTTTTGCTTATTATAAGATAAAGTATGAACCTAATAGGGAAGTTATTTCATTTTCCGATGAAATATACCTAATAGTCGAAGATGAATTTGTTGACAGTGAAGATTCAGTTAGATTTGAAAATGACATTTTATATTTTTCTTTACCAGTAGTAAAACACTATATAGATGAAGATATTTTCTTCGATGAAAAAGAAAAGACTTTAATTATAACCAATGAAAAAAGAGTTTTACGATATAAAGTTGATGATTCAATAGCTAGTGTAAACAGCAAAGAATTTCTAATTGATGATGTAGTTAAGGAAATTAATGGGAAAATTTATATCCCTGTGGAAATACTCTTGCAAAATTATGATGTTGATATAAATTATTTCGATAATACAAATGCTGTAGTTTTAGACTTTACTGATTATTATTATTTAAAAGGCCAAATTATTCAAGATGGTGCAGTTATTAGGAGTGATTTAAGTATTAAAGCTCCAATAATATATGACGCTCTTCCAGTAGGTGCAATAGTAAATATTTATGGCGAATATGAATTCTGGTACAAAGTTAGAACGATAGATGGCGTTCCGGGTTTTATAGAGAAAAAATATATAAGAAAGATTTTTGATGATGAATTATTTAAAATAAAAAAAGATGAAAAAAAGGCTTATAATGACAAAAAAATTATTAACCTAACATGGGATTACACTAGTGTAAAAGTTAGAAATGACAATAATATAGGTATCTTACCTGGCGTTAATGTTATATCCCCTACTTGGTTTTCAGTTATTAACAGCGAAGGAGATATTATAGACAAAGGAAATAAAGAATATGCTAAAAAGTATTATGAGTATGGATATGAAGTATGGCCTTTAATTAATAATAGCTTTGACCCTGATTTAACCCATGAACTATTAAGCAGTAGTAGAAAAAGGGAAAAACTGATAAATAACATTTTGAATATATATTTAGATTATGGTTTTCAAGGGATAAATATAGATTTTGAAAATGTTTATTTAAAAACAAGGGATTATTTAACTCAGTTTGTAAGAGAGCTATATCCAGTTTTTAAAGAAGCAGGATTAGTTGTCTCAATGGATGTAACTGGTTTATCGACATCGGAAAACTGGTCCCAGTGTTATGATAGAAGACGACTTTCAGAAGTAGTCGATTATATGATGTTAATGGCCTACGATCAACATTGGGCTGGAAGTCCTGTTGCTGGTTCAGTTGCAGAATATGATTGGGTAGAAAATAGTATTTTAGGTGTTTTAAAATATATACCAAATGATAAATTAGTACTTGGAATACCATTTTATACAAGATTATGGATTGAGAAGGATGGGAAACTTACATCTCAAGCAATTTCTATGGAAAAGGCTAATCAGTTTATTAAAGATAATAATGTAGAACTTGTTTGGGATGAAAGGGCTTTACAATATTATGGTGAGTTGAAAAAAGATAATGCTGTATATAAAATATGGATTGAAAATGCTCAGTCTTTGGAAGCTAAGGCTTCATTAATTCATAAATATGATTTAGCAGGTATAGCTTCATGGAGGAAGGGCTTTGAAACTGAAGATATCTGGGTAAGTTTAGAGAGGATATTGTATTAAGGGGTGATTATATGTATAAATATCATGATACTGAAATTGATATTTTACAAGGGGATATTACAAAAGTAAAAGCTGATGCCATAGTAAACGCTGCCAATAATACATTGTTAGGTGGAGGTGGCGTTGATGGTGCTATTCACAGGGTAGGAGGAAGAATTATATTAGAACAGTGTAAAAAAATTGGTGGATGCCCTACTGGAGAAGCGAGAATTACTGTTGGAGGTAACCTCCCATGTAAATATGTAATTCATGCTGTTGGACCTATATATAAAGATGGGAATTCAGGGGAAGAAGAATTATTATATAATGCGTATTATAACTCCTTAAAGTTAGCAAAGGAATATAATTTAAAAAGTATAGCGTTTCCTTCAATATCTACTGGTGCTTATGGATATCCAAAGGAAAAAGCTGTTAAAGTTGCAGTTAAGGCAGTATTAGACTTTATAGATAACCAAAAATTCCCTGAAAAAATAATATTTGTTCTTTACAGTGAAAAAGACTATTTGATATACGAAAATTATTTAAATGAGTTATTCAAATCAAGTTAAGATATTACAAATATTTTACA
This sequence comes from Tissierellaceae bacterium, assembly GCA_036562765.1. Taxonomy (GTDB): domain Bacteria; phylum Bacillota; class Clostridia; order Tissierellales; family Tissierellaceae; genus JAAYFT01. The sequence goes on from DATCJO010000174.1 coordinate 4,544, forward strand.
TATATTTTATGTTGACTTTGACACCCTATTATATTAATATCAATAAAGATATTAATTGTAAAGGGGTGTCTTAAATTTTTTCAGATACACACAAGATTATCGCATCAGAAGTATATAAAAATGTTTACAATATTTATGGGATAAAACTCGATAAAGAAAAGCTATTATGGGGGTCAGTCTGTCCTGATGTATTGCCACAGTTTAGATTAATTAGGCACTATAAAACTGAAAGTTTAAATTATATAACAAAGGAAATCATGAGGGTAATTTTTATAAGCAGGTACATTGAATTTAATAATTTATTAGACCCGTTGGCAATGAAGATTTTAAGCAAAAAAATAGGTATAATATCTCATTATTTAAGTGATTATGTTTGTTTACCCCATGCAATGAGGTGGACATATTCTGAAAATATGATAAAACATATTAAATATGAATCCCAGCTGAATGAAAAAGCCTATAATCATGAATTTAAGAAAAATATTATCAATATTGATGATTTGAAGTTAAGTGATATCTACAGTTTTAACTTAAAAAAGAAAATAAAAAAATATATTGATGACGTTGTTAATGAATATTCCTTGAAACAAAGCATGGAAAATGATTTAAATTACGCATTAGCATTAAATTTAAAAATTACTTATTTTATTTTAGACACTATAAAGGCTTATGATGATGAAATGGAAAGCATATTTGTATTGGAATTTTAATATTAACCTTGTATTTTATACAAGGTTTTTTTTATAAAAAATTGTTTTAATAGTTAGATTTTCTTTGTAGAATTATTATAAGAAAATATGATAAATAATCTTTTGCAATTTATTAAATAAATTATATAATAAAAGCTTTTTGTTCCCTTTAGATTTTTTTATTATAAACTATTAATTAGGGGAGAGTGAAAGGGTGAAGAATTTTATAAAAATTCTAATATTAGAAATTCTAATCATCTGCCTAATTTTTTCTTATTTATTGATTAAGGATTCGGGAATTGTTGCTGTTGAAAACTTTGAAAATACATTGAGCGAGGCTGTATACGAAAAAGTAAATGAAATAGCAATTAATAAATCAGAAATATATTCTAAAATTGAAGAGGCTTTACTAGAAGGTGAAGAGTATGTAGAATTCAAAAATTTATCTTTGCTATTAAAGGCAGATGATATTTTTAATATATTAGATACTGTGGTATATGAGAATCCTAAAATAATGTATTACAAAGGAGCAGAATATCAGTTTGGGAAATTGAGAATCCACTATTCAAAATCAAAGGAAGAAATAAAAGAACACCAAGCTGAGATTGAAAAAATAAGGGAGGATTTCATTTCTAAGTATATAACTGAAGACATGTCGGATTATGAAAAAGAATTGGCTGCCCACGATTACATAATAAACAATTGTAGATATGATACGAATTTATTGGAAAATAAAACTATTCCTCCAGAGTCGTATACTGCTTATGGTGTTCTAAAAATGGGAGTAGGAGTTTGTGAAGGATATGCAAAGGCCATGAAGTTTCTCTTGGATGGACTAGGGATAGATTCTTTGATAGTTGTAGGGCAATCAAAAGGGGAAAATCATGCATGGAATTTGGTTAAACTTGATGATGGATATTATCATGTAGATGTTACCTGGGATGATCCAGTTATTGATGATGGGCAGGATATAATAAGATATAATTTTTTTAATTTAAATGATAGTGAAATATCTAAAACCCATACATGGAATAAGGAGAATTATCCTCCTGCTACTGGAAGAAAATATAACTATTTTGTGTATAATGACCTCATAGTTAAAAGCGAAAGTGAGCTAGAAAATAAAATAAAAAATGCCATTCTAAACAAGAAAAGTGAAGTTTTATATAGATTAGAAAATATTAACGAAAAAATTGATATAAAAAGTTTAATAGAATCTATTGCATACCAAAATTTTAATAGAGTAAAGTTAAAAAAATACTCTTATACAATAGACAAAGAGCAAGGAATTATAAATTTAAAATTTATATATTAGAAGGAGAGAAACTTATGGGAAAAAAAATTAAGATTATGTATTTGTTATTAGGTATGGGTATAGGATTTATAATTTGTAGTGCAGTAAATACCTTATTTCCTGTTATAAAAGAAGCTGAACTAAGTGAAAATGAAATCATAGAAAGAGCGAAAGAACTAGGAATGGTGTCTCTTAAGGAAAGCTTAGAAATATTGTCGAGCAGTAATAATTTAAATAATGTAGATATTTCAGAAGGAAAAAATGAAAATAGTACTGAAATCTCAAAAGAAGAAGTTGAAAATATAAATGAAAAGTTAGATAATGATAATAAAGAAAAAAGCAACGGGAAATATGATGAAGAAGATATCAAAACGGTGAAATTTGCTATAAAATGGAAAGAAACATTAACAGATGTTGCTAATAATTTACATGAGATGGGGCTAATTGATGATGTTGATAAGTTTATATCTTACGCTATAGAAAAAGGATATTCAAAAATACTCCGAGTTGGAGAATATGAAATAGATCAAAATTTAAGTTATGATGATATTTTAAAGATATTAACTAAGAGAAAGTAAATATTAAAAAATTGAAAAAAAACTATTATTTTTTCTTAATCACTTTATGGTGAAAAATGTAGTATAATATTTAATACTGTCAAATAAATTTTATTTTTTATTTTTAAAAGATATGTTTAATTTGGATTAGTAATGTCAACAATTCATATAGAAAGGAGGGAATGTATGGGAGTTGCAAAGAAAACGGTATACGATTTATATAGTGGTTTAATAAATCAATTTCTATATAAAAATGACATAAACTCCATACACATCCTCCTTAATTTATTTGATATTGAAGAAAATATCACTAATATTTGCCCAAGGTACATATCTACTTATCATATTAAAAAACATATAAGTAAACGCTTAAAACATAAAAAGAACAACCATTTAATTTGTTTAAAAATTGGACAACTAATTCATGAAGATGTACATAGATTGGAGTTTTATATTTACTTAGAAGGCTATAGAAACGGTTATCTTAACAATAGCTTAGCAAACTTAATTGAGAAGGTAGCTGTAGAGGATATTCCAATAGAAGAATTATATAAAAGAAAGTATCTCTATCATTTTGAATATAAGAATAAGCGTGTTAAAAATATTAGAGAATTGATGGAAAGAAAACTTGAAAAAAAAGAAAAAGAAAATAAATGCCTTTACAGTAATATAACTAATTACTGTGAAAATGTTTTAAAAAACAAAGTAATGAGTTTAAATAAATTTTTAGATAAACAGCTTACTATTGACTATGATTCAGAAGCTTTTAGTATAAAAGAGGATTATTGCTTGTTAACTTTAGATGAATTAAATTTTATATATGATGAAATAGTAAAGGTCATTTTAAAAAGTGGCTTCAGGTTATATAAAGAAGCATACTGGTATGGACTGAATGATAAGGTTTTAAAAAGATATAAATAAGGAATTATAATGTATAAATAATAAGAATTTGGTTAAAATATCCCTCTAGATAATAATCTGGAGGGATATTTGTGAAAAGATATAAATTTTTACCAATTTTTCTTTTTTCATTGGTCCTCTTTTTAATAAGCTTTATATTGGGCTATAGTATAATTGGTAAAAAAATAGAAGAAAGTAGGATAAGCCAGCTGGATAATAGGGTAGATGTAGAAAAAAATAATGATTTTGAGATTCTTAAAGAGGATGTAAAAATTTCCCCTAATACAGTTATTGAAGAAAGAGTTTATTATTCAGATTGTGAGCATGTCATATCTAAAATGAGTTTTGCTGATAGTGAGTATATTAATTTTACAAGAGATGAATTAGTAGATTATTTAAATAAAGAATATCCCGATAGAAGATTGATATCTTTTTCAGCAAATAAAGTAACTATTGGTGTCACTAAAAAACATTTATGCGAAAATCATTTTATAATTGGTGAAAAGGATGGAAAGATTGCTATATATAAGATAGATGAAAATGGGGAAAAAGTTGTAGACACAGTATTTGAAGATTATCCCATATCATTGCTTATGGACGTAGACCAGGACAAATTGAGAGAGGGAATTAGAGTAGATAGTGAAGAGGAACTGTCGGAAATTCTAGAGAATTTTATTAGTTAATGACATTCTAATTTAGATTTTATTTGAAATATGCTATAATAGTAGTTATACTAAAAAGGGGGATTTAAATGATAATTTTAGGAATAGACCCAGGAATAGCTATAGTAGGATATGGTATACTAGAAGTAAATGGAAATAGATTAAGGGCTTTGGATTATGGTTGCATAAAGACAGATGCTAATCTAACTTTTCCAGAACGGATAAAAACAATTTATGACAGTTTAGTAGAATTAATCAATAGATATAAACCGACTGACTTAGCAGTAGAAGAATTGTTTTTTAATAAAAATGTAAAAACAGCTATTTTAGTTGGACAAGCTAGGGGAGTAGAAATACTTGCTGCAGTAAATATGGGATTAGATGTTTTTGAGTATACTCCTCTACAAGTTAAGCAAGCAGTAGTAGGATATGGAAGAGCTGAAAAAGAACAAGTTCAGGAAATGGTAAGGATTTTATTAAATCTAAATGAAAAACCAAAACCTGATGATGTAGCTGATGCTTTAGCTGTAGCCATATGCCATGGTTTATCACTAAAATTTAAAGATAACTTCAGAATGAAATAAAGGGTGAAAGATATTGTTAGAATTTATTATTGGGGATATTGTAGATATTAAAGATGATTATATAGTATTACAATGTAATAATATTGGCTATAGAATATATACATCATCAAATTCCATAGCAAATGTTGAATTTGGAATGAAAAATGTTCTATTTTATACATATTTAAATGTTCGGGAAGATGGAATTTTTTTGTATGGTTTTACAACTGAAGATGAATTAGATATTTTTAAGTTATTATTACTGGTTTCAAAAATAGGACCTAAGATTGCAATAGGTCTTTTATCTTATCTAACACCTAATCAAATAAAGAAAGCAATAATCAATAAAGACATAGATATATTATGTAAGGCACCTGGGATCGGGAAGAAAACTGCTGAGAGAATAATACTGGAGTTAAAAGATAAAGTTGATAGGAATGCAACTTATGAGGAAAACTATTTACAGTTGAATAAAGGCAACGATTATATGGAAGCAGTCCATGGATTGATTTCACTAGGATATACTAAGCATGAAATTGAAAAGGCAATGGAAGGCATAGATGTTTCAAGGTTGAAAGTCGAAGATATTATTAGAGAAGCCTTAAAGAGATTATCCCAAAATTAAGGGGTGTTATAAATGGAAAATATTGATAACAGAATAATTTCAAGAGAGGTTTTGAATGAAGATATAGATAATGAGCCAACTCTTAGACCTAAATGGCTTAATGAATACATTGGTCAAGAAAAAGTAAAAGAAAAGTTAAGCATATTTATAAAAGCTGCAAAGGAAAGAAAAGAAGCTTTAGACCATGTTCTTTTATATGGACCTCCAGGATTAGGTAAGACAACTTTAGCTAATATTATAGCCAATGAAATGGGAGTAAACATTAGAATTACATCAGGTCCAGCAATAGAAAGACCAGGTGACCTAGCTAGCATTTTGACTAATTTAGGTGAAGATGATGTTTTATTTATAGATGAAATTCATCGTATTAACAGAACTGTTGAAGAAATCTTATATTCTGCCATGGAAGATTTTGCATTAGATATTATTATTGGTAAAGGCCCTTCTGCCAGGTCAATTAGACTAGATTTATCTAGATTTACTTTAATTGGAGCAACTACTAGGGCTGGGCTATTAACTTCCCCTTTAAGGGATAGATTTGGTGTAATGTTGAATTTAGAGTTGTATGATACTGAAAGCCTTAAAAAAATTGTTAACAGGTCAGCAAAGATATTAAATATTGAAATCAGTGAAGAAGCAGCATGGGAAATTGCAAAAAGGTCAAGAGGGACTCCTAGGATTGCCAATAGGCTTTTAAAGAGAGTCAGAGATTATGCTCAAGTATTAGGAAAAGGCATCATTACTTTAGAAATAGCAAAGAAGGGTTTAGAAATCTTAGAAATAGATGAATTAGGATTAGACAATATTGACAGAAAACTAATAATGAGTATAATTGATAATTTTGGTGGTGGGCCAGTAGGGATTGACACTCTTTCGGCAGCTACTGGTGAAGAAAAAGGAACTATTGAAGATGTTTATGAACCTTACCTTTTACAAATTGGTTTTATAAATAGGACCCCAAGAGGAAGAGTTGTTACTAAAAAAGCCTATGAACATTTTGGCATTCCATATTCTGACAAGTCATAAGGGGGAAATATATGAAAAAGATTATTTCTATATTTTTAATTGTTTTTTTAATTATAAGTACATTTAAAATTAAATCACATGCAGAAGATTTAGTTGACTATATAGATGTGAAGTTGACAAGACCATTGATACAGAATAACTGCGTAAATTTAAAAAGCAGTGGTGGTTTTTCAGTTTTCTATGAGTATGATTTAGAAAATCCAATCTTTACTACTGTAGAAAATACAATAAAAGCTATTCCAAATAATGGATACATAGATTTATTTGATTCTTCTAGTAATCATCTTTATTCTTTGCCTAGTGATGGCAGTTTATTATTGGGTTCAAATTCTTCAGATGAAAAGATTATAACTGTTGAAAAAGATATGTACAGGGATTATATTAAGTTATTAGTAAAAAACAATGAGTTAGTAGTGATAAACCATGTTAGTTTAGAGCACTATTTATATGGTGTTGTTCCCAGAGAAATGTCCTATACATTTCCTATGGAAGCGTTAAAGGCTCAAGCTGTTGCTTCAAGGACTTACACCGTCTATAATATCAACAAGCATATAAATGAAGGATTCAATCTATGTGATACTACACACTGTCAAGTTTATGATGGATATGCCTATGAAAGACCTGCAACAAACCAAGCTGTTGACGAAACAAGAGGAATTATGATCTATTATGATGGGAATGTAATACAAGCAGTATTTCACTCATCAAGCAGTGGGTATACTGAAGACAGCTCAAATGTATGGGGGAGTAGCGTTCCTTATCTAAAATCAGTTGCAGATTATTTTTCTTTAGATTCTCCATATAGTAGTTGGAGCATTACTATAAGCTTATCAGATTTAAATGAAAGAATAAAAAATGCAGGTATTGCCATTGGAGAATTAAAGAATATTGAAATTCTAGAAACTACTGATACTAATAAAGTAAAAAAGATAAAATTAATAGGCACTTTATCTGAGGTTGAAATTACAGCAGAAGCTTTCAGAAACATAATTGGAACTACATCTTTAAAAAGTGCTTGGTTTACAATTAAAGGGTCATCAACAGGAAATGAAAATATTGTTTATGTATTAGATGGAAGCTCATTAAAACCGATTTCTATAAATGTCAATAACGCATTCATAATTGATGGATATGAAAGAAAAACTGTTACGAGGGGTATTGTGAGTAGGGCAATTGGGAATGATAGTAGTAGAAGTTTTCAAGCATCAAGTACAATAAAAGGAGATGTATTAGTAATTGAAGGTAGTGGCTATGGCCATGGAGTGGGAATGAGCCAATATGGCGCAAAAAAAATGGCAGAATATGGTTATGATTTTGAAGAAATACTAAAATACTATTATACGGGAGTCGATGTGTACTGATGAAAAAGCAAGATTTTTATTTTGAATTACCAAAAGAATTAATTGCACAAACCCCTCCAAAAAATAGAGAGGATTCTAGATTGTTAGTTTTAGATAGGAAAACCGGTGAAATTGAACATAAGAAGTTTACTGATATTATTGATTACTTGTATCCAGGTGACTGCTTAGTAGTAAATGATACTAGGGTTATACCTGCAAGGTTATTTGGAAGCAGAGTGGGAAAAGAAGAGTCAATTGAAATACTGCTTTTAAAAAGAATAGAAGGTGATTTGTGGGAAACCCTAGTTAAACCAGGCAAAAAGGTTAAACCTAATACAGTTTTAGAATTTGGAAATGGATTATTAAAAGGTGAAGTCCTATCTATTGGGGAAGATGGCACAAGAATAATAAAATTCATCTACAATGGCATTTTTGAGGAAATACTTGATAGGCTTGGTGAAATACCTTTACCTCCTTATATCACAGAGGAATTAGAGGATAAAGAAAGGTATCAAACTGTATATTCAAAGCATAAAGGGTCAGCTGCTGCTCCTACAGCAGGTTTACATTTTACAGAAGAGCTATTAAAGAAAATTGAAGACAAAGGGGTAAAAATTGCTTATATAACTCTACATGTTGGTTTAGGCACTTTTAGGCCAGTAAAAGTAGATGATATAACAGAACATCATATGCATTCAGAATATTATAACATTCCAGAAGAAGCTGCTAATATAATTAATTCAACAAAAGCTAATGGTGGCAGTGTTGTATGTGTAGGTACAACAACTGTAAGGACATTGGAAACTGTAGCAGATGAAAATGGGTTTGTAAAGCCATGTTCTGGGTGGACCGATATATTTATTTATCCTGGTTATAAGTTTAAGATAGTTGATAAGCTGATTACAAATTTCCATCTTCCAGAGTCTACTTTAATAATGCTTGTAAGTGCCTTTGCAACGAGAGAAATTATATTAAATGCCTATAATGAAGCTGTAAAGCAAAGATATAGGTTTTTTAGTTTTGGTGATGCTATGTTTATTAAATAAGTAGGAGGAAGACTATGGCCATAAAGTTTGAATTAATTAAAGAAGCAAAGGATTGCAAAGCAAGACTTGGAAAACTTTATACACCTCATGGAGTAATTGAAACACCTGTATTTATGCCAGTTGGTACTAGGGCAACAGTTAAAACCATGACTCCAGAAGAAGTTAAAGATTTGGGAGCTCAAATTATATTAAGCAATACTTATCATCTATATTTAAGGCCCGGACATGAGCTTATAAAAGAAGCAGGTGGCTTACACAAATTCATGAACTGGCATGGACCAATACTTACTGATAGTGGTGGTTTTCAAGTATTTAGTTTAGGTGAATTGAGAAAGATAAAAGAGGAAGGTGTTGAATTTAAATCCCATATTGATGGTTCAACACATTTTATATCTCCTGAAAAGTCAATTGAAATACAAAATGCCTTAGGTTCAGACATTATGATGTGTTTTGATGAATGTACTCCTTATCCATGCAGCTATGAATATGCCAAGGAATCCATGGAAAGGACAACAAGATGGGCAAAAAGATGTAGAGATTATCACACTGAATGGGATAAGCAGGGATTATTTGGAATTGTACAAGGAAGCGTATATAAGGATTTAAGAGAAAAAAGTGCAAAATCATTAGTTGAAATGGACTTTTCAGGATATGCAGTAGGAGGATTAAGTGTAGGAGAACCAAAGGATTTGATGTGTGATGTTTTAGATTATACAGTTGATTTGTTGCCAAAGGATAAGCCTAGATATTTAATGGGAGTAGGAACACCTGATTATTTATTTGAAGCAGTTATTAGAGGCATAGACATGGCTGACTGCGTATTGCCAACTAGAATTGCTAGAAACGGGACTGTATTAACTTCACATGGCAAACTGGTAATCAGAAATGCAAAATATGCTAGGGATTTTTCAAAATTAGATCCTGAATGCGACTGTTATACTTGTACCAACTATTCCAGAGCATATATAAGACATTTATTTAACGTCAATGAAATTTTAGGAGCAAGGCTTGCAACTATCCATAATCTTTACTTTTTAATAAAGCTTATGGCAAATATAAGGGAAGCAATAAGAGAAGATAGACTTCTTGAATTTAGAGATGAATTTTATAAAAAATTCGGATATACAAACAAAAATTAGATTATTTTCCAAAAAACATGTATAATATTATTAAAATTAAAAGGAGGTTATAGTATGAATTTACAACAGTTTCAACCAATAATTATAACAATACTATTTTTGGCATTTTTTTATTTCTTAGTTATCAGGCCCCAAAAGAAAAAAGAAGCAGAAATTAACGAAATGAGAAAGAATCTAAGGGTTGGAGATGAAATAATTACCATAGGCGGGATTCGAGGCAAAATTGTAAAATTAAAAGATGAGTATATTACAGTTGAAGTAGGTACATCAAAGACAAAGCTTGAGTTAGCTAGATGGGCAGTAGGTTCTGTTATAAAGAAGAATGAAGGAAAGGGTAAGAAAGAAAAAGAAGAAGATTCAAAGAGGGAAGATAATCAAAATAAAGTAGATAATGATAAAGTTGTAAATAATTCTGATTCTGTTGAAAATGTAAATGAAGAAATGACAAATGATGATATTGATCAAAATGAAAATTAATGAAAAAATAGCTTCCATATAAAATTGGAAGCTTTTTTGTGTAATAAATGTTATCCTCCTCAAATACATTAGATTTAGAGAAGTAAGTGTGAGGAGGTTGTAATATGAAGGTGAAGAGTTTAGTAAAAGGCGTCTATTTGCTACAGGGATTGCTATTAGCATTTATAATTACAGCAGTTCTTATTTTTATATCTTCAGTCATAATTACTTATACAAATATTAGCGAAAGCAAGATGAATCTATTAAACACAATCGTAATGATAATCAGCATAACTTCTGGCAGTATTTATGTTGCTATAAAGGCAAAGGAAAAAGGATGGATAAACGGTGGTATATTGGGGCTATGCTATTTTTTAATAATATTGCTTATTAATATTGTTTTCCTAAAACCATTTACATTTGATATCTTTTTAATTTCAAGATTATTAATATCTGTAGTTATGGGAATAATAGGTGGAATAATAGGTATAAATCTCACTTAAATCTTTAAATTTTAATTATTATATGATATAATTTAATAAATTTATTTTAGATGGTGGTCATCCACCATCTTTTATTTAACAGAAAATTGATGAGAATAATATGAATTTGTAATAAATTATATTATTTTATCGAAAAAATATGATAGAATATTATAATATAATATCCTACTAACCATGCAATATTCAACTTAAATTCTGTCAATGGAGTGAAGCAGTTGGAAAAATGGTTTATAAAAAATCGAGCAGGAGATTATAAAAACATATCAAGAAAATTTAAAATATCGGAATTTTTGGCTAAATTATTGGTAAATAGAGGTATAACTGATTACAAATCCATAGAAAAATTCCTGTATCCTACATTAGATAAAATGTACAGTCCTTCTTTGATGAAGGATTTAGATAAATCAGCTGAAATAATAAAAAGCAAAATTATCAACAAGAAAAAAATAAGAATAGTTGGGGATTTTGATGTAGATGGCGTAATGTCTATATATGTTTTATATACTGGCATAAAAAAATGTGGCGGAATAGTTGATTATGTAATACCAGATAGAGTAAATGAAGGATATGGTATAAATAACCATATAGTTGAACAAGCTAAGGCAGATGGCGTAGATACAATTATAACTTGTGATAATGGAATATCAGCTATTGACCAAGTAGCATTGGCAAAGAGCCTAGGGTTAACTGTAATAGTTACTGACCATCATGATATACCTTTTGTCATTGATGAAAATGGCAACAAAAGTACTTTGTATGTAAATGCTGATGCAGTTGTAAATCCAAAACAGGAAGATTGTAACTATCCATTTAAGAACCTATGTGGTGCAGCAATAGCATATAAGCTAGTTGAAAGGCTATATCTTATGTTTAATCTTCAATCAGATTCTGCTTATCCTCTCCTAGAATATGTTGCTATTGCTACTATATGTGACGTTGTAGATTTAATTGACGAAAATAGAATAATTGTAAAAAATGGATTGAAGTTATTGAATAGTACAAAAAATATTGGGCTAAAGGCGTTAATAAAAGAAGTAGGAATTGAGGGCAAATCAATTGGTGTTTTCCATGTAGGCTTTATAATAGGGCCCAGTATAAATGCTTCTGGACGATTAGATTCTGCAATTAAGGCGTTGCAGCTTCTTTTATCTACCGATGAAGAGGAAGCAAAAATTATAGCCAAAGAACTTCGGGAATTAAATGATGAGAGAAAAAGATTAACTGATGATGGAATTAAAAAAGCAGTTAATATCATCAATACTACAGATTTAAAGGATGATAAAATTTTAGTTATTTATGAGCCAAGTATAAATGAATCTGTAGCAGGAATCATTGCTGGACGTATTAAAGAGAAATATAATAAACCAACGATTATATTGACAAAAGGGAAAGAAGGAGTTAAAGGCTCTGGTAGGTCTATTGAAGAATGTAACATCTTTGAAGAACTTTCTAAATGCAAGGATATATTGTTGAAATATGGTGGACATCCAATGGCTGCAGGGCTATCATTGGAGGAAAGATACATACCTGCACTTCGAAGAAGATTAAACGAAAATGTTTCACTTACAGACGATGATTTAATACCTAAAGTGTATATTGACATGGAACTTCCTTTTGAAAATATAAGTATTAAATTAATAAATGAACTTATGTTATTGGAGCCCTTTGGAAAAGGAAATGAAAGACCTTTGTTTGGAACAAAAAATTTAAGAATTAAACGAGGTCTACTGCTTGGCGTTAATAAAAATGTATTGAAGCTAATTTTATCAAATAATAATGGTAAAACCATTGAAGGACTTATATTTGGTGATGTGGAAAATTTTGAAAGTAAAGTTTTGAAATTATATGGTGAGGACGAGCTTAAGAAGTTATATAATGGAATAAAAAATAATATAAAAATTGATATACTTTACTATCCATCGATAGATGAATATAATGGAAACATAAATATTCAACTCATTATTCAAAATTATAGGTTTAACAAGTAATATAGTTAAAGCTTAAGATAAATGGGTATTTATACATAATTACAAAATTAATTTGTTGTGAAAAGGTGAATTCCTATGCTAGAGAAGTTACTATCAATAATAGAACAGAATAATCCTAAAGCAGATTTAGGTTTAATTATAGATGCATATCATTTTGCTGAAGCAGCCCACGAAGGGCAGTTTAGAAATTCTGGGGAAAAATATTTTGTTCATCCAGTAAATGTTGCTATGATTTTAGCTGATTTAAATATGGATACAGCTACTATTGTAGCAGGACTGCTTCATGATGTACTGGAAGATACAAAAGCTACCTATGAGGAACTTGCAGAAAAGTTTGGTACCGAAATTGCTAATTTAGTCGAAGGTGTAACTAAATTAAAAAAATTGAAGTATAAGACTAAGCAAGAAAACCAAGCGGAAAACTTAAGGAAAATGGTTTTAGCCATGGCAAATGACATAAGGGTTGTTATTGTCAAACTAGCAGATAGATTGCACAATATGAGAACTTTAGAATATATGAGCGATGAAAAGAGAAAAGAAAAGGCTCTTGAAACCTTAGAAATCTACGCTCCTTTGGCTCATAGATTGGGGATATCGAAAATTAAGTGGGAATTGGAAGATTTATCTCTAAGATTTTTGGATCCAGAAAATTATTATGATTTAGTAGAAAAAGTGCAAAAGAGAAGACAAGAAAGAGAAGAGTATATAGAGGAAATTATTAAGACTCTAAAGAAAAAATTAGATGAATATAACATAAAATGCGATATAAGTGGAAGGCCTAAGAACTTTTATAGTATATATAAAAAGATGGTTCAACAAGGAAAAACTTTTGACCAAATATTTGACCTAACAGCTATCAGGGTAATAGTCGATGATGTAAAGGACTGTTATGAAGTACTAGGAATAGTCCACAATCTTTGGAAACCTATACCTGGTAGATTTAAGGATTATATTGCAATGCCAAAACCTAATATGTATCAGTCAATTCATACTACTGTAATTGGGCCAAAGGGAGAAATTTTCGAAGTTCAAATACGTACTTGGGAAATGCATAGAACCGCTGAATATGGTATTGCTGCCCATTGGAAATATAAAGAAGGCAAAACTAAAACTGATAATTTCGATGAAAAGCTAACTTGGTTGAGACAGTTGTTGGAATGGCAATCTGAATTGAAAGACCCAAAGGATTTTATGGAAACATTAAAAATTGATTTCTTTACAGATGAAGTCTTTGTATTTACTCCAAAAGGTGATGTCATTAACTTGCCAGATGGTTCAACGCCCATTGACTTTGCTTATAGAGTTCACACTGAAATAGGCAATAAGTGCGTTGGAGCAAAAGTCGATGGTAAAATAGTTCCATTAAATTACAGATTGAAAACTGGCAATATTGTAGAAATTATTACTTCTGCCAACAGCAATGGTCCTAGCAGAGATTGGCTAAAGATTGTAAAAAGCACTCAAGCTAAAAATAAAATAAAACAGTGGTTTAAAGCTAAAGAAAAGGATTTAAATATTGCAAAAGGTAAAGATTTATTAGAAAAGGAATTAAAGAGATTAGGATATAAGCCTTCAGAGATTTTAAAAGAAGACTGGCTTAAGAGTGTTGCTGAAAAGTTTAATACTAGTTCTATTGATGACTTGTATGCTGCAATTGGATATGGAAGTGCTAATTTAAATCAAGTAATTTCAAAATTAAAAGTATTATACAATGAATTCTATGGAATAGAAGAAGATAAGAATGTTGTAGAGACAAAACAACCTGTTCAAGAAAGAAAATCTAGACATCATCAAGGCGTCCGTGTAAAAGGTATAGACAATATAAAGATAAGATTTTCAAAATGTTGTAATCCAGTGCCTGGTGATGAGATTATTGGATATATTACAAGGGGAAGAGGTATTTCTGTTCACAGAAAAGATTGCCCTAATATAGCAGCTGTTGAATCTGATAGGTTAGTAGAAGTAGAATGGGATTTTGATAAAAAAGTATCATACCAAGCAGAAATTCAAATTAAAGCTACAGATAGATCAGGTTTACTTGCGGACATTACTCAAAAAATAACCGATTCTAACTTAGCAGTGATTTCTTTAAATGCTAGAACATCAAAAGATAGAGTAGTATTTATTAATTTACTACTTGAAATTAGAGATATAGAAGAGTTAAGGGAAGTCATTAAAAAGATTAGAAAAGTAAAAAATGTCATGGATGTATATAGAGTAACAGCATAAGGAGTGAGAATTTTGAGAGCTGTCGTGCAAAGGGTTTTAAATGCTTCTGTTAAAGTAGATGGAAAAGTGGTTGGAGAAATAAATAGAGGGCTTTTAGTATTTTTAGGAGTTGGAAAAGATGATAATGAAGAGGATTTAGAATATTTAGTTAATAAAGTAGTTGGACTTAGGATTTTTGAAGATGAAAATGAAAAGATGAACTTATCTTTATTAGATATAAATGGAGAATTATTAATCGTTTCTCAGTTTACTCTATATGGAGATGTAAGAAAAGGAAAAAGGCCTAGTTTTACAGAATCAGCTCCTCCTGATATTGCGGAAAAAATGTATCTAGAATTTGCAGACAAATGTGCTAAACTGGGAATAAAAACTGAAAAAGGGATTTTTGGTGCAGATATGAAAGTAAGCTTAATAAATGATGGACCTGTAACTATATTATTAGATAGTAAGAAAGTATTTTAGAGGTGATAATTTTGAAATTAATAAGAATTCAAGCAGGCATTTATGCAGTTAACTGCTACATTATATATAGTGAAGATACTAATGAAGGAATAATAGTAGACCCAGGCGGAGATGTAGATGACATACTAGATTATGTGAGAGAAAATAATTTAAATATAAAATATCTAGTATTAACCCATGGTCATGCAGACCATATTGGAGGGTTAAAAGGATTAAAAGAGGCATTAGGTGCTATAATAGCAATTCATGAAGATGATGTCGATATGTTAAAAGATGCTGATAAAAACTTATCTTCTGTTATGGCTATGGGTAAGGTAGAATTAGAACCAGATTTATTGTTAAGAGAAGGAGATATTCTTGAATTTGGAAATGAAAAAGCAAAAGTAATTCATACACCAGGTCATACACGAGGGAGTATATGCCTAGAAATTAATGATGTAATAATTTCAGGGGATACTTTATTTGCAGGTTCAATTGGCAGAACTGATTTATACGGAGGAGATTATGATACATTAATAAACTCAATAAAGGATAAACTAATGACATATCCTGATGAAACTAAAGTTTATCCTGGTCATGGCTCTCCAACAACCATAGGGAGAGAAAGGAAATATAATCCATTTTTAAGATAAAATTATATTATTAAGGTGATCCAGTGATAAGAGTTAAGTTGATAAATCATGATGCTAGAAACGAATTGTTTGAATTAATTCGAGTTTTTTTCCCAAAAGAAGAAATTGAATTTGTAGATGATATTAATCCTTCAGATGAAGGTTTATGTATTATAAGTTCCTTAGTTAATTCAAATGGAAAACTATATTCAAGTACTGAAGTTTATAAATGTGCTGAACTTATTAGCAAATCCGCAGAAGATATTAATTCAATAAAGGCATATAGGGATTCTATTGAAAAAGACATAAAAATTGGCTTAAAGAAATCATTGTATAATGCATTAATTGATATAGCAGAAAATGAAATACCTTGGGGCATATTGACTGGTATAAGGCCAGTAAAAATTGTACAAGAATTATTGAATAAAGGTATTGATGATAATGAAATCATTCGTGTTTTAACAGGGGAATATAAGCTTCATGATTCTAAAGCATACCTCATATTAGATATTGGGAAAAGGCAGATGAAATATTTATATCCACTAGACAAAAGGAGATTTAGCTTATATATAAGTATTCCTTTTTGCCCTACTAGGTGTTTGTATTGTTCTTTTCCAACTTTGCCAATGGAAAGGTTTAAAAATTATATAGACAAATATGTTTCAACCCTTTTACATGAAATTAAGTCTATTAAGAGAATGACTGAAGGCATGAAAATTAATACAGTTTATATAGGTGGTGGTACTCCTACTGCAATTCCACCAGAAAAATTGGAAAAAATTATACAGGAAGTTTATAATTCTTTTTCTGATAATATTAGAGAGTTTACTGTTGAAGCTGGAAGGCCAGATACTCTTACATTAAAATATTTGAAAGTACTTCATGATAATAACATAAATAGAATAAGCATCAATCCTCAAACTATGAATGATGACACACTAAAACTAATAGGCAGGGAACATACTTCAGAAGATATAAAAAGGACATATTATCTAGCTAAAGATGTAGGTTTTCCAGTAATAAACATGGACTTAATAGTAGGACTTCCTGGAGAAGGCGTAGATGAAATAAAAAATACCTTAAATGAAATAGAAAAATTAGATCCCGAAAATTTAACTGTCCACACCTTGTCAATAAAAAGAGGTTCTAGGTTTATCGAAACTTTGGAAGAATATGATATAGAAGACCAATTAACTATTGGGAATATGCTTAATGAAACAGTTAAATTTGCAAGTAGAATGAACCTAATTCCATATTATTTATATAGGCAAAAGTTAATACTAGGAAACTATGAAAATGTTGGATATGCTAAACCAAACATGGAATGTATTTATAATATTGCAATAATGGAAGAAAAGGAAACAATTATAGGTGCTGGTATGGGGGCGGTTTCCAAGATATTCTACCCTGAAGAAAATAGGATAGAAAGGGTTCCCAATTTTAGGGATATTAAAGAATATATAGAAAGAATAGATGAAGAAATCTTGAAAAAAGAAAATTTAATTAAGAATTTATTATCTTGACACATCTGAAAAATTATTTTATAATACCTAAACAACATAATATTGTATGATGATGAAGAGGAGTAGTTAAATCAATTAGTGATAGAGAGTCGGTGAGGGTGGAAAGCCGATACTAATATTTAACGAAGACACTTCGGAGTAGGTAATCGATAGAAAGATTACCCGCATTTATGCGTTATATAAATGAGTGAGGCATTACCTAATTAGGGTGGTACCGCGGGCTAACCTCTCGTCCCTGTATATCAGTGATGGGAGGTTTTATATTTATATAATACTAATATAGGAGGTTGCATTATGGGAGAAAAAATGGGTAATTGGAGAAGAACAATGATGTGTGGTCAATTAAGGCCAAAAGATGTTGGAAAAGATGTAATACTCATGGGATGGGTACAAAGAGAAAGAAATTTAGGTTCTATCATTTTTATTGATTTGAGAGATACAACTGGTATTTGTCAAATAGTGATAGATAATAATGTTTCAGATGAAGTATTTTCTAAAGCTGAAAAAGTTCGTTCTGAATATGTGTTAGCTGTTCGTGGCAAAGTTAGAATGAGGGAATCAGTAAATAAGGATTTACCAACTGGAGAAGTTGAAGTTTTAGCAGAAGAATTAAAAATATTAGATGAAGCAGAAACTCCACCAATTTATATTAGAGATGATGATAATGTTTCAGAAACTATGAGATTAAAATATAGATATCTAGATTTAAGAAAGCCATCTATGCAAGAAAAGTTAAAGATTAGGGCAAAAACTGCAAAGGTTGTAAGGGATTTCTTATATGAAAATAATTTCATAGAAATAGAAACACCTATGTTAACTAAACCAACTCCAGAAGGTGCAAGGGATTATTTAGTACCAAGCAGAGTAAATCCTGGTTTGTTCTATGCATTACCTCAATCACCTCAATTGATGAAGCAGCTTTTAATGGTAGCAGGAATGGATAGGTATTATCAAATAGTAAGATGCTTTAGAGATGAAGATTTAAGGGCAAATAGGCAACCTGAATTTACCCAGATTGATATTGAGATGTCCTTTGTTGATGTAGATGATGTAATTGCAATAAATGAACAATTACTTTACAGGATATTCAAGGAAATTAAAGGTGTCGAAATCCAACTTCCTATTCAAAGAATGACTTATAAAGAAGCAATGGAAAGATTTGGAGTAGATAAACCAGATTTGAGATTTGGATTTGAATTGGTTAATATCTCAGACATAGTAAAGAATAGTAACTTTAAAGTATTTTCACAAACAATAGAAAATAATGGTTCAGTTAGGGGTATAAATGTAAAAGGATATGCTGATAGATTTACTAGAAAAGATATATCTTCATTAGAAGAATTTGCAAAAACTTATGGTGCAAAAGGATTAGTATGGATGAAGATTACAGAAGAAGGTATAACTTCACCAATTTCAAAATTCTTAAGTGAAGAAGAATTGAATAATATCCTAAAGAGAATGAATGGAGAAAAAGGAGACTTACTATTATTTGTTGCTGATAAAGATTCTGTAGTATTTGACAGCTTAGGCAATTTAAGAAATGAAGTGGCAAGAAGATTAAATATTTTAAATCCAAATGAATATAAGCTAGTTTGGATTACAGAGTTCCCATTATTTGAATATAGTGAAGAAGAAAAAAGATATGTTGCAAAGCATCATCCATTTACTCATCCAATGGATGAAGATATTGACCTATTGGAAACTAATCCTGAAAAGGTTAGAGCAAAGGCTTATGACATCGTAATAAATGGAGAAGAAATGGGCGGTGGAAGTATAAGAATAAACAATTCAGAACTTCAAAAGCGAATGTTTAAAGCTTTAGGCTTTACTGAAAAGGAAGCCATAGAAAAATTTGGATTTTTAATTGAAGCTTTTAAATATGGTACTCCACCTCATGGCGGAATTGCCTATGGCTTTGATAGATTAATGATGCTATTAACAAATACTTCCAACATTAGAGATGTAATAGCATTTCCAAAAACTCAGTCAGCAACTTGTTTGATGACAGATGCTCCATCATTTGTATCTGAAAAGCAGTTAAAAGAAGTACACATCAAGTTAGATTTATAAAATAGGAAGGAGACATGCATGATTAATCCATTTTATAGGACAGAACTGCTATTAGGGAAAGATGCAATGGATAAACTAAAAAATTCAACTGTTGCTATCTTTGGTATTGGAGGAGTAGGTTCTTTTGCAGCTGAAGCATTGGTAAGAAGTGGACTTGGTAGCATTTATCTTATAGATTATGATATAATAGATATTACAAATATAAATAGGCAAATACACGCTACAATGAAAACTGTTGGGCTGCCAAAAGTTGAAGTGATGAAAGAAAGAATATTAGAAATAAATCCTAATATAAATATAACAGTGTTTAAGGAAAAATATGGTCCAGAAACTAAAGAAATGCTGCTTTCCCATAAATATGACTATGTAATAGATGCTATAGATATGATATCTTCTAAGATAGATTTAATAGTAGAATGTAAAAAAAGAAATATTCCTATTATTAGCTCCATGGGAGCAGGGAACAAGCTAAATCCAGCAATGTTTAAAGTAGGAGACATCTATTCAACAAGAGTATGTCCTATGGCAAAAGTTATGAGATATGAATTGAGAAAAAGAAATATAAAAAGCTTAAAGGTTGTTTGGTCAGATGAAGTACCAAAACCTGTTAATCTTGAAAAAGAAGGAGTAAGAAAGGCCATACCTGGCAGTGTTGGCTTTGTTCCCCCAGTAGTTGGTTTTATAATGGCCTCAGAAGTTATCAAAGATATTTGTTTTAAGGAGGTGCAAGATGGAAAAGATAGGAATAGTAAAGAAAGTTAACAGAAATATTGCAGAAATTGAAATAAAAAGGGTTTCTGGCTGTGGAGGAGCTTGTAAGTCATGCAGCGGATGTGAAACTAAAAGCCATATAGTTGTTGTTCCAAATACTTTGAATGCTAAAGTTGGAGACCTAGTTGAAATTCAGGGAGAAGTAAAAAGTATTTTGAAATATACTATCATTGTATATATGATACCATTTGCTTTTTTAATCGCTGGAATCTTATTAGGAATGAATATATTAAAGTTGCAAAATGAGCTTTTCAGCTTTTTAATAGGTTTGGCGTTTATGGCATTAGGATACTTTATAGTAAGGATTATTGACAAAAAAGTAGAAAGCAAAGATGATAATATAGTTAGAATGACTAAGATAATTAGCTAAGGGGTTGTCCTGAATTGGTTGATAAGCAGGCAGTCATAAAGAGACTAAAAAAAGTTGAAGGTCAAATCAAAGGAATAGAGAAAATGATAGAAGAAGAAAAATTTTGTGAAGATATTTTAATTCAAATTGCAGCAGCGAGAGCTGCCCTAAATAGCATTGGAGGATTAATTCTAGAAAACTATGTAAAAAACTGTATTTATAAAGTATCAGAGGGGGAATTAAAAGAAGAAGAATTAAATAAAGTGCTAGAAACTGTGATTAAATATGCAAAAAAATAATATTATTCCTTTTGCCTAACTCTTTTAATTGATTTTGAAAAAATAGAAGATATGATTATTCCAGTTGATATGGCTGCTGCAATGAAAAATGTCTCAACTCCTTTTGATGCAGCTAGGGAAAATTCGTTTTCTATTAAATGTAGCATTGTGTAATATGCACCAGCACCAGGTACCAAAGGTATTATACCTGCGGTTATATAAATGGTTGCTGGTTTTTTATTTTTTCTTGCAAGAATTTCACCAAGAATTCCAACAGTCAGTGCACCTATAAAAGGGGCAGCAACATTATTTTTAGTTACAGCATAAGTAATATAATAAAAAAGCCATCCAATTGAACCTACAGCCCCAGCGTATAAAACTGAATTTTTTGGACAGTTGAATAATACAGCAAATCCCACTGTAGACATAAATGAAAACAAAAATTGCTTAATAATATCCATTTTAAACCTCCTATGAGAAAAATAAAACAATACCAACACCAAAAGCAATTGCCAGAGCAGTGAAAATTGCTTCCATTCCTCTAGATAATCCAGAAAGAAAATCACCAGACATTGTATCTCTGATTGCATTCGTTATTGCTACACCTGGTACTAGAGACATAATGGAACCAATGATTACTTTATCTAAATTGTTACCTATGCCTATTTTTACTAGTAAAAGTGACATAATGCTTATAAATACTGAAGCAATAAATTTATCGATAAAAAATGAGGATTTTAGTTTGGATATATAGTTTAATAAATAAGTAACAGTGAAACTTACCAGCAAAGTAGCTACAAAATCAAAAAAAGTTCCTTTAAATAGCAAGCATGAAAATCCACTGGCAATAGCTCCAAAAAATGATTTTATTAGTATTGGATAAGTCTTTATTTTACTTATTCTTTTAATTTCATTAATACCTTCATCTATTGACATATTGGAGCTGACAAAATTACGAGAAAACTCATTGACTAAAGTGATTTTATTTAAGTCAATTGAAATTGTTTTAATTCTCTTAATATAAGAAATTAATTCTCCCTTATATTCAAGAGAAATAAATATTCCTGTAGGTACAACAAAGGCATCTACATGTTGAATATCTTTCCTTGACTGACAGATTCTAATAACTGTATCTTCAACTCTATAAGTTTCTGCTCCAGCTTTGAGCATAACACGTCCTGCCAAGCTGGCTAAAACTAGCAATTTTTTAACTTCTTCTTTATCGCTATCTTTTAAATAAATCATAATGGACATCCCTCTAATAACATTCTTGTAAAATGGTTAAAATACTTATATAATGTTAATGGATATTTAAATATTTTTATAACATTATATTATTATTTAGTATGTTTATTCAAGTATTTAATATGATGAAAAGGGGAGATAAGAATGGATTTTAACTCTTTGGCAAAAAATGACCCTGAAGTAATGAGTTTAATTGAGATGGAGTTGGAAAGGCAGCAAAATCACATTGAATTAATTGCATCAGAAAATTTTGTAAGTCCACAGGTACTAGAAGCAGCTGGAAGTTATTTAACAAACAAATATGCAGAAGGGTATCCAGGAAAAAGGTATTATGGTGGTTGTGAAGTTGTAGATAAGGTAGAAGAATTAGCCCGTGAAAGATTAAAGAAGCTATTTGATGCAGAACATGCCAACGTTCAACCACATTCGGGTTCCAATGCTAATCTAGCAGTTTATTTTGCTGTACTTCAACCAGGTGATAAAGTATTAGGTATGAATCTATCCCAAGGTGGCCATTTAACACATGGCAGCCCTGTTAATATATCTGGTACCTACTTTAATTTTATAGCTTATGGAGTAGATAAGGAAACAGAAACGATAGATTATGACCAAGTTAGGGAAATTGCCATAAAAGAAAGGCCAAAGTTGATAGTAGCAGGTGCAAGTGCTTATCCTAGAATAATAGACTTTAAAAAGTTTAGAGAAATAGCTGATGAAGTAGGCGCTTATTTAATGGTTGATATGGCTCATATTGCAGGATTAGTAGCAGCAGGTTTGCATCCAAGTCCAGTACCATACGCTGACTTTGTTACTACAACAACACATAAAACTTTAAGAGGACCACGTGGTGGGGCGATTCTTTGCAAGGGACAATATGCAAAAGCCATAGATAAAGCTATCTTCCCTGGTATTCAAGGCGGTCCATTGATGCATATAATCGCTGCTAAGGCTGTTGCATTTGGAGAAGCTTTAAAAGATGAATTTAAAGAATATCAAAAGCAAATTTTGAAAAATGCAAAGGCATTAGCTGATGGATTAATTAAAAATGGATTTAGACTAGTCTCTGGTGGAACAGACAATCACTTGATATTGATTGACCTAAGAAATAAAGGAATAACTGGAAAAGAAGCAGAAAAGATGTTAGAAGAAATAGGAATCGCAGTAAATAAGAATACAATACCTTATGATCCAGAATCTCCAAATGTTACAAGTGGTATAAGAATAGGAACTCCAGCAATGACTACTCGTGGCATGAAGGAAGAAGATATGTATGAAATTGCAGATATTATTGCTCTTGCTTTAGATAAGAATAATGATAGAGATATGATTAAAGAAAGAGTTCTTGCTCTTTGTAAGAAGTATCCTTTATATAATAATATTAACTAATATATAATAATATTAACTAAGCCTACAGTTTATTCTGTAGGCTTATCTTTACATATTGGGAATATTATATTAGAATAAACTATATGTTATTTTATGAGGTGTAATATGGAATTAAGAAATTATACAGAAGACAGAAATATTATAGAGGAAGTAAAGAAGGGCAGTATTGCAGAAGAACTTGAAATTGAAATTGGCGATATATTATTATCTATAAATGGCAGAAAAGTAAAGGATATTATTGATTATAAGTATCTAATTTCAGATGAATACTTAGAAATAGCTATAAAAAAGAAAAATGGCGAAGTATGGCATTATGAAATTGAGAAAGATTATGATGAAGATTTAGGCTTAGTATTTACTAATCCATTAATAGATAAGGCAAAATCCTGTAGAAATAAATGTATTTTCTGCTTCATTGACCAACTTCCTCCAAATATGAGGGAAACCCTATATTTCAAAGATGATGATTCAAGGCTTTCATTTTTACAAGGTAATTTTATTACTTTAACCAACATGAATGATGAAGAAATCCAAAGGATAATTGATTATAGATTATCTCCTATAAATGTAAGTGTTCATACCACTAATCCTGAATTAAGAATCAGAATGCTTAACAATAAAAATGCAGGTAAGATATATGATATATTAAAAAGGTTTAGTGAAGCCAATTTGGTAATTAACTGTCAGATTGTTCTAGTTCCTGAAATTAATGATGGAGCAGAGCTTGAAAGAACTTTAAATGATTTATCTAAACTTCATCCTTCTATAAATAGTGTGGCAGTTGTGCCTGTAGGCATAACAAAATATAGGGAGAATTTGCCTAGAATTAGGCCATTTACAGTAAAAGAAGCTAATGAATTATTAAACTATATTTTTGAAAAGCAAAAAGCTTTTATTAATAGCTTAGGAACAAGATTTGTTTTTGCTTCTGATGAATTCTTTGCATTGACAAATAGACCTATTCCATCATATCAAGAATATGAGGGATTTCCTCAGTTAGAAAATGGAGTAGGGCTTATGAGATTGTTTGAAGATGAGGTCGTTGATGAGCTTAGAAAAATAAAAACTCCAATAATTAGAGATAGGAAATTTATAATAGCAACAGGTACTATAGCTTATAACTTTATGTGTAAAATAAGAGACCTAATATATGAAAAATTTAAGGGACTGGAATTAAAAGTCGTTCCAATTAAAAATAATTTCTTTGGTGAAACAATTACGGTATCTGGTTTAATTACAGGAAAAGATTTGATAGAACAGTTAATGGAATATAAAAATTATGATAAAATAATTATACCTAGGTCTATGTTAAAACATGATGAAAACATTTTCTTAGACGATCTAACTCTTGATGATGTATCTAATGCCTTAAATATAGAAATAATACCTTGTAAAGTTAAAGGCAAAAATATAATAAATATAATTAGGAATAGGTGATGTGGATGAAAAGAGCAATTGTATGTATTGTTGGAAGACCAAATGTAGGTAAGTCTACATTATTTAATAGAATTGTAGGTAAAAGAATTGCCATAACAGAAGATACCCCTGGGGTTACTAGGGACAGAATCTATGCAGAAGGGGAATGGCTAGGGAAATACTTTACTGTAATCGATACTGGAGGATTAGACCCAGATAGTGAAGAAATTATAATGGCCAATATAAAAAGGCAAGTTGAAATTGCAATAGATACTGCTGATGTCATTATTTTTGTAGTCGATGGCAAGGAAGGATTAAGTCCTACTGACAAAGAAATTGGGAATATGTTAAGAAAGTTTAAGAAGAAAGTAATATTAGCATGTAATAAGGTTGATAGGCCAAAAAATTCTCAAGAAATTTATGAGTTCTACGAGCTTGGTTTTGGTGAACCCATAGCTATTTCAGCTGAACAAGGTCTTGGAATTGGCGATTTACTAGATGAAGTTGTAAAAAGTTTTCCAGAGGATGTAGATACAGACTACGATGAAGATGTTATAAAGGTTTGTTTTATTGGTAAACCAAATGTTGGGAAATCTTCACTAATAAATAAAATTTTAGGTGAAGAAAGGGTAATTGTTACCAATATACCAGGGACTACAAGAGATGCTGTAGACACTTATTTTGAGTATAACGACCAAAAGTATGTATTCATTGACACTGCTGGTTTAAGAAGGAAAAGAAGTATATATGAAAAAATTGAAAGATATTCAGTTGTAAGGACTTTGACTGCAATTGATAGGTCTGATATCTGTGTACTTGTTATAGATGCTACTGAAGGTGTATCTGAACAGGATTCAAAAATTGCTGGCTATGCACATAATAATGGTAAGGGAATCATTATAGCAGTTAATAAATGGGACTTGGTTAAAAAGGACAGCAATACTTATTTGGAATTTGAAAAGGAAATAAGAAGGGTTTTAAGCTTTATAAACTATGCGCCAATCGTATTTATATCAGCGTTAACAGGACAAAGAATAAACAAATTATTAGATCTTATAAATGTCGTTAATAACAATTATAACATGAGGATAAGTACAGGAGTACTAAATGATATTATTAACGAAGCAGTATTAATGGCTCAGCCACCAAGTGATAAAGGCAAGAGGCTTAAAATATTCTATGGAACTCAAGTAGCGGTTAGACCACCAAAGTTTGTAATTTTTATAAATGATAAAGAATTAATGCATTTTTCTTATGAACGATATTTAGAAAACCAAATTAGAAGCCATTTTGGTTTTTCTGGAGTACCTATTTTATTTGAATTTAGGCAAAGGGAGAGTAAAAAATGAAGGCAATAGTTACAGCATTACAGGCATATCTGTTAGGATGCTTCTCATCAGCTTATGTACTAGGAAAGGTTACGAAAAACATAGACATAAGACAATATGGAAGCGGAAATGCTGGTGCTACCAATGCCTACAGAGTATTAGGGAAAAAAATCGGGATTCTTACTTTTCTTTTAGACATTTTAAAAGGTATTATAGCTGTGCTAATTGGCAAATACCTATTAGGATATAATGGGGGGTTATTAGCTGGAATATTTGTAGTCTTAGGTCACAATTTTCCTGTTTTTTTGAATTTTAAAGGTGGAAAAGGCATAGCTACTTCTTTTGGAGTTTTAATGGTGACAAACTGGAAAATTGGGTTAATCTGTTTTATCATGGGCATTATTGTTATTGCCTTTACCAAATATGTTTCTTTAGGCTCAATAACAGCATCAGTAGTTGCAATCATTTTGACTATTATTTTCTTTGATGATTTGAGCAGGTATTATTGTTACACTATTTGGTTTTTAGGAATTTTGTCTATAATTAGGCATAGATCGAATATATTAAGGCTTCTTAAAGGAGAAGAGAATAAGTTAGGGAAAAATACATAGGAAGGTGGGGAAAATGTCTGAAAAGATTGGAATATTAGGAGGCGGTAGCTGGGGGACTGCACTTGGTATTTTATTGGCTAATAAAGGTTATGAAGTTGCAATTTGGTTAAGGGATAAACTCCAAGCTGAAGAAATGAATGAAACGAGGATTAATAAAAGATATCTTCCTGATGTTGTACTGCCTAATAATTTGATTGTAACTAACGATTTGGAGTACTGTATATCTGATAAAAATGCCCTTGTATTGGCTACCAGTACTCATGGCATTCGAGATGTACTTTCAAAATCAAAATATTACATAAAACCTAACCAAATTATAATTAATGTTTCAAAAGGTATAGAATGCGATACGCTACTAAGAATTTCTCAAATAGTAGAGGAATTTTTACCTGAGAATACTTATGTAGTTCTTTCTGGTCCATCCCATGCAGAAGAGGTAGCCAAAAATATGCCTACTACTGTTGTATCTGCTTCGAGGGACAAGAAAGCTGCAGAATATGTTCAAGATCTTTTTTTCACACCTTATTTTAGAGTATATACAAATCCAGATGTTATAGGAGTTGAATTAGGAGGGGCTTTAAAAAATATCATAGCATTAGGAGCAGGAATTTCAGACGGGTTAGGATATGGCGATAATACAAAAGCTGCACTTATGACAAGAGGTATCATTGAAATAGCAAGGCTTGGTGTTAGAATGGGTGCTGAGCTTACTACTTTTTCAGGGCTTGCTGGAATTGGAGATTTAATTGTTACATGTACAAGTATGCATAGTAGGAATAGAAGGGCTGGCATTTTAATTGGGCAAGGAATGAAGGTAGAAGAAGCAGTAAAAAGGATTGGTATGGTTGTAGAAGGAATATCTACAACAAAATCTGCATATGATTTAGCAAAGAAATATAATATAGAAATGCCTATTACATCTGAAATATATGGCGTTATATATGAAGGTGAAGATGTAAAAAATTCAGTTGTGAATTTAATGCTAAGGGATAAAAAACATGAAATGGAAGCTATTATTAAAGATAAGGAAATATACTGGTAACCTGCTAAGAATAGCAGGTTTTTTTTATAAGCTTGTAATAATTTATCTATTCATACGTATATATATAATGTTAAGTATTGTAATTAAATTACTCATAAGGGGGGTAGGCTGTGGAAGTATATGATATATACAAGGACATTGCAGAAAGAACAGATGGCGATATATATGCAGGAGTAGTAGGGCCAGTAAGGACTGGTAAATCAACTTTTATTAAGCGATTTATGGAACTAATGGTTTTGCCAAATATTGAAAACAAACATAAAAGAGAGAGGGCTAAAGATGAATTGCCATTAAGCGGTGCTGGGAAAACCATAATGACTACAGAACCAAAGTTTGTACCAAATGAGGCAGTGGAATTAACCCTTGGAGAAAACCTTAAATTTAAAGTTAGAATGGTAGATTGTGTAGGATATATGGTTACAGGTGCATTAGGCCATGAAGAAAACTTTGCTCCTAGAATGGTAACAACACCTTGGTATGATGAGGAAATTCCATTTGAGGAAGCTGCTGAAATTGGTACTAGAAAAGTAATTCAGGAGCATTCAACAATAGGAATTGTGGTAACTACTGATGGTTCTATTACTGATATTGATAGGTCAAATTATATAAAAGCAGAAGAAAGGGTTATTTCTGAATTAAAAGAGCTAGGGAAGCCATTTGTCATCATATTGAATTCAAAACATCCAAATTTAGATAGTACAATAGCCTTAAGAGAAAGTCTTCAAAGCAAATATGGGGTTTCAGTCATTGCCTTAGACTGTTTAAATATGGATGTTAATGATATTGAAAAGATTTTTGAAAAACTATTATATGAATTTCCAGTTAAAGAAGTTACTATTAATTTACCAAAATGGATAGAAGGGTTGCCAAAGAAACACTGGATTAAGATGAATATATTAAATTCATTAAAAGAATCAATAGAAGGGCTTCAAAAACTCAGTGAAGTAGCTGAATTTTTAAACCCATTAAAAGAATTAGATATTGTTAAAAATGTAAATATAGTTGAAATAAAGTTGGGTGAAGGGGTAGTACATTCAGAAATAATTGTTGATGAAAACCTATTCTATAGTGTACTTAAGGAAATGACTGGCTATTCAATTGAAGGAGATTACCAATTATTAGGCTTAATTTCTAAGCTTGCTGAAACCAAGAAGAAATATGATAAAATAGAAAAAGCTTTAATAGAAGCTAAGGAATTCGGTTATGGATTGGTTAGTCCAAGTTTAGAGGAATTAGAATTAGCTGAACCAGAAATATACAAACATGGCAGCAGATATGGAGTAAAACTAAAGGCCCGTGCACCATCTCTCCA
>DATCJO010000175.1:0-10307 GCA_036562765.1 Tissierellaceae bacterium
CTTGTAATCAGTAGGTTGGGGGTTCAATTCCTCTCGCCAGCTTTAAATAAGGAGGAGTACCCAAGTGGCTAAAGGGGACGGACTGTAAATCCGTTAGCTGATGCTTTCGCTGGTTCAAATCCAGCCTCCTCCATCTAAATAATTTTGCGGGTGTAGCTCAGTGGTAGAGCCCCAGCCTTCCAAGCTGGTTGCGAGGGTTCGATTCCCTTCACCCGCTCCACCAAAATACATCTTATTCAGTCATGCGCCTATAGCTCAGCTGGATAGAGCAACGGACTTCTAATCCGTGTGCCGGGGGTTCAAATCCCTCTAGGCGCGTAAAACATTGGGGTGTAGCCAAGTCGGTAAGGCACTAGACTTTGACTCTAGCATTTCACAGGTTCGAGTCCTGTCACCCCAGCCATTTTTTATATTTTCCCCTTTTGATCCATTAGCTCAGGAGGTAGAGCACCTGACTTTTAATCAGGGTGTCCGGAGTTCGAGTCTCCGATGGATCACCATATAGGGAGAGGTACCGAAGCGGTCATAACGGGGCGGTCTTGAAAACCGTTAGGGCACAAGCCCACGTGGGTTCGAATCCCACCCTCTCCGCCAAATATTGAATTTATTTTTTATATGGAGAAGTACTCAAGTGGCTGAAGAGGCTCCCCTGCTAAGGGAGTAGGCCCCTTAATAGGGGCGCGAGGGTTCAAATCCCTCCTTCTCCGTCAAAGAAGCTAATAAATGTTTATAATTCACAATGCACCATGACGTAAATT
Organism: Tissierellaceae bacterium; assembly: GCA_036562765.1. Lineage (GTDB taxonomy): Bacteria > Bacillota > Clostridia > Tissierellales > Tissierellaceae > JAAYFT01. The sequence continues at coordinate 759 of DATCJO010000175.1, forward strand.
TTTGAATTGTGAATTGTGCACTGTGAATTGAGAATTGAATTTGGGCCTTTAGCTCAGTAGGTTAGAGCGTCCGGCTCATAACCGGCAGGTCCGGGGTTCGAGTCCCTGAAGGCCCACCAACAAATTAATATGCCCAGATAGCTCAGTCGGTAGAGCAGAGGACTGAAAATCCTCGTGTCGCTGGTTCGATTCCGGCTCTGGGCATCATAAGAAACTAACAATGGCAATTAAAAGTTATAGCTTTTATTTGTACATTGTTAATATATTATAAGGGCCTTTAGCTCAGTAGGTTAGAGCGTCCGGCTCATAACCGGCAGGTCCGGGGTTCGAGTCCCTGAAGGCCCACTGTTTTTGAAGGGGTGTAGTTCAGCGGTAGAACGTCGGTCTCCAAAACCGAATGTCGTGGGTTCAAATCCTGCCACCCCTGTACATATAAATGGACTTGTAGCTCAGGAGGTTAGAGCGCACGCCTGATAAGCGTGAGGTCGGTGGTTCGAGTCCACCCAGGTCCATTTTGAATTGTGCACTGTGAATTGAGAATTGAATTTGGGCCTTTAGCTCAGTAGGTTAGAGCGTCCGGCTCATAACCGGCAGGTCCGGGGTTCGAGTCCCTGAAGGCCCACCAAAAGCAAAAAAGCAGATCGAATGATCTGCTTTTATTTTGGCTCTTTGTCAATTGTTGGGGTGGGATTTATTAAACCAATGATGTCAACAATAATTGACATCATTGGCCTTATTATTTTATGGAATTATTCTCAAAAATTATGCTCTTATATCCTCGGGACCCAATATAATTGGTGCCCATTTATCAGGGGAGACTTTTTGCATTTTCTTAGCATATAAATGGAAAAGTGCTCCTACAAAGAAATAACCTACTAACAAACATATTGATACTGCAGAAATTTCAGATAATGAAGCGTAAATTACCCATATAGTGAATGCTAGCGCTGCCAATCCTACTAAAGTACCACATTTAACTTTATAAGGCCTTTCCCATTCAGGATGTTTCTTTCTAAGTACAAGGAATGATAAAACTACCCACATATATACAATTCCTGCCACGAAGGAGTATATTGTATAAATATATTCTACCCATTGCTCTGGTGCAAATATTGTAAAGTAGATTGAAAGAATTCCAACAGCTATATTTCCTATATACGGTTGACCATCTTTATTTATTTTAGTAAATATAGGAGATAATTGTCTTTGTTGAGCAGCTCCATATAAACATCTAGAGGCACTTAGCCAGAATCCACTTAATGTAGTTACTGTACCTAAAATACCGACTATAACAACTAGTATTGCTAACCAGTGTTTACCAACTAAATCTGCTACTCTTGGGTCTACTATATCTATATTTATTATCCATTCAGTAGAAACAATTCCAGCATTACCAACTATAGCTAGTCCATAAATCAAGAAAGTAAATCCAATAGCTCCTAAATAAGCTTTCCATTGGTCTTTTCTAGGGAAATTAGCTTCTTCAGATAATTGAGGTATAAGGTCAAATCCAATATATTTAAATACTAAAATTCCAACAGCTGCACTATAACCAGAAAAACCATTTGGGAACCAAGGTTTTAGATTGCTAAATTTCCATTGACCACTAGTAATTAAAGATACAGAAACGAATACAGATGTTATAATCATAAGCCAGAACAAGAAATTTTGAATTTTTCCTAAAAGTTTTATTTCTTTATTAGTCAAAAAGAACCATACTACTAGAACTAGTAAAGCGATTACTTTTGTTTGGAAAAATGTTAATGGATAAAAATAATTAGTCATAGTTACTATTCCATAAGATACTGTTGGCATAGCAAGTACATATAAAAGTAATTGCGCCCAATCAAAATACCATCCTAAATCCCAATTGAAAGCATTAGAAACCCAGATATTTGCTCCACCTGCAAAAGGAAGCATTGCAGACATTTCAGAATAAACGAATGCTAATGGCAGCACCATGACAGCAGTAGTTGCTAATGCCCAAAAGCAACCGGTACCACTTAATTCAAACCAATATTTGATTTCTACCATCCAAGCTGCAATCATACCACCAGCAGCCATGGCAATTACTTGAGTTAAAGTTAATTCTTTTTTTAAATTATTACTACTCAAGTTATCTTCCTCCTTTTACTATGTATTATTAAATGCGTTGATTAATAATTGCAAAAACCATGCCCAATATATAAAACAAGTAAAAAGCAATCCTTGACAAACATGGATTGCTTTTTGTTACAATAAAGTTACATGTAAATTTTGTAAGGTAACATTTAACTAGATAAATTATGGAGGTATAGAATGAAGTCTTTCTCCTCTTTTTCATCAAAGATAATATTAGCTTTTATTGTGTTGATAGTTTTTGTTTTTTTTATTTTTGGCATATTTAATGCAGTAAACAAGCAAAAAGTTGCTCTAAAGGTAATGGAAGAAAATTTATTGAGCTTAGTAGATGAAAAAAAGTCTATACTTGAATTGAGAATGAAACAAGTTGAATCAGAAGTTAAAGAGTTAGCATATTGGCTTAATAAATATAAGCAAGTAGATGAAATAGATGAAGTTAATTATATTAGATGTGAGGATGGAACTTTAAGAGAATACGGAGAAGATGGAAATATTAGCCTTTTCGTTAATAATACTATTGAACTTACTGATGAAGTGAAAAAACAGATATTTTATACTAAAAGATTAGAAGAAATGTTTATAAGAACTATAAGCAAAAATTCAGATATTGTTTGTGTATATGCTATATCTAAAGATGGAGTCTTGAGAGTTTATCCCCATATGAAAGAAACACAATTAGACCCTAAGCACGATTTTAGGGAAGATCACTATTTTAAATATGCATTAGAAGAATCTAAAGGAGAAAATAAAATAGTATGGACAAAGCCATACTATGATTGGGCAGATAGAGGCTTGGTAGTTACATGTGCATATCCAATATATGATAATGGTAATCTTGAATATATTATATTCGCTGATGTTATGTTAAATTCTTTGCAACAAGAAATTGCTGATTTCAAAATATCTAAGTTTGGCTATGGTTTTCTAATAGATAACAGCGGAGGTATTATTTATCATCCCAATTATTTAGACAACCCTCCATCTAAAGGAGATGAAGTTAAGAACAATATTTTATCTCTATCTGATAATAAAGGGTTTAATGATATATTGAAAGAGATGATTGCTGGAAAAACAGGGCAAAGGTATTATTATGATAATAAAATGAATATACAAAAGTTAATTACATATGCACCTGTAGGACAGATGGGTTGGAGTCTTGGTTTTGAAATTAATTCTAATGAATATACAATAGATATAGAAAAATATTTAGGTAGTTATGCTTTAGGTCCCATTGCAATTGTATCTATTTTTTCAATATTTATTTTTTATGCTTTAAAAAGAACTTCAAATTATCTTGTAGATTTATCTGCTAGGGCTGAGGAATTAGCTTCTGGAAAATTATCTTTTGTAAATGATATTAAGGGTGGAAATGAATTAGAGACAATAGCTAATTCCCTAAATATAATGAGTTCTAATCTTAAAGATTACATGGATAATTTAATTAGAACAAATATAAAATTGGAAGTAGTATTTAACAGTATGAAAAATATTATATTTGTAGTAGATAGCAATTATAAGATAGTCAATATAAACAGCTTAGGAAAAGAAATTATTGGAAATGAAAATAAATTAGTAGAAGGTATTAGTTGTTATGAATACTTTAAAAAGTGTTCTTCTATCTGTGATGAATGCCCTGTAAAGAAGACTATAAATAGTGGGGAAGAGAATTTTCAAGAGGTAATAGTTAATAATAATGTATATCATATTAGAACATATCCAATATTTGATAAAGAAGGAAAAGTAGTTGAAGTTGTAGTTTATAGTACAAAAGAAACTGAAAGAGTTATGATAGAAAGAGAATTTTATCAAAGGGAAAAATTAGCAAGTGTTGGACAAGTTGCAGCTGCAATAACCCATGAACTACGAAATCCTTTGGGAATAATTAATGGAAGCAGTTATCTTATAAAGGATATTGTAGAGAATAGCAATATGAATGAAGAGGACAAAAATGAAATATATGGAATATTAAAAGAAATTGATACTAGTGTTAGTAACTCTCAAAAAATAATCAGTACTTTACTGGATTTTTCTAGGAAATCTAATGATAAAGATGAAAGAGTTAATATTGTTTCTTTATTAGAGCAGATTTTATTTTTACATAAGAAATATATATTAGAAAATAAAGTTAAAGTTGTTGAATCTTATGAAGAAAAAGATATTTGGGTTAATGGAAACCTTGATTCATTAAGACTGATTTTTATAAACTTAATTGACAATGCATTATACGAAATGAAAGATGGAGGTACATTGACTGTAGAGGTAAGAAAAGTGTATAATGACTTAGTTAAGATTTCAATTAAGGATACAGGAAGAGGAATGGATGAAAAGGAACTATCGAATATATTCAAACCTTTCTATACTACGAAACCAAAAAATATTGGTACTGGTATTGGAATGTGGCTTGTTGATAGAGAAGTAAAAAGAAATAAAGGTAAAATCAATGTTAAAAGTGCTTTAGGTCAAGGTACAATAGTAGAAGTGTTATTTCATTCATATGGCAATATGGAAGGAGGAGAAAATGTTTAATATACTTCTAGTAGATGATGACCCTAGTTTTTTAAGCATACATAGAAAAATACTAGAAAGAAAAAATTATAATGTAATGGTTGCCAATAATGGTGCTGAAGCAATAAAAATATTAGAGAATGAAAATGTATCATTAGTTATAGCAGATATGGTAATGCCTGAAATGAGCGGTTTAGATTTGTTACAATATATCAAAAAACATTGGAATTGGCTACCAGTAATTATTTTAACGGGAAAAGGTTCTATAGAAACAGCGGTTCAATCTATGAAGGAGGGGGCTTATACCTATTTAACAAAACCAGTTAATATTGATGAATTTTTAATTGAAGTAAATAAATGTAAAGAATACTTAGAATTGATGGATGAAAATATTTATTTAAAAGAAAGGTTAACCCAAGAAAAAAATCCTTTTTTAGGGAATAGCAAAGTTGTTGAGACTATAAAAAAACAAATAGAAATTGTTGCTCCTACAAATTCCACAGTATTAATTACTGGTGAAAGTGGTACAGGTAAGGAACTGATAGCAGAATTAATACATAGAAATAGTTTGAGAAAAAATAAGCCATTAGTAAAAGTAAATTGTGCAGCTCTTTCAGAAACCCTTTTAGAAAGTGAATTGTTTGGACATGAAAAGGGTGCTTTTACTGGAGCACATGCTACAAGAAAGGGAAGATTTGAAATAGCCCATCAAGGGACAATTTTCCTAGATGAAATAGGAGAAATATCCTTAAATATGCAGGTTAAATTATTAAGAGTACTGCAAGAAAAAGAATTTGAAAGGGTTGGTTCTAATAAAACCATTTATTCAGATTTTAGACTTATAGCAGCTACTAATAAGGATTTGCAAAAGGAAGTAAAATTAGGTAATTTTAGAGAAGATCTATATTATAGAATAAGCGTTATTCCAATTCATATTCCTCCTTTAAGGGAAAGGAAAGAAGATGTAGTTGTTATATTTAATTACTTTATTGAAAAATATTCAATTGAAATGAATAAAAATATAGAGCCTATAGATAGTAAGACTGAAAACTTATTAAAAAGTTACCATTGGCCAGGAAATGTAAGAGAACTAAAGAATATCGCTGAAAGGGCAGTAGTATTTGCAAGGAATAATAAAATCGATTTTGATTTTCTTCGAAACCAATTAATTTTAAACTCAGATAATAGTCATGATGAAAAATCTTTGAAAGAGGCTAAGGCTAACTTTGAAAAGAACTTCATACTAGAAGCATTAATTGAAAATCAATGGAATATATCTAAAACAGCTGATGAAATAGGAATCGCAAGAAAAAATTTATATGAGAAAATAAAAAAATATAATCTTATGGAGAAATAGTAAGTGATTTTTAAGTATCACTAAATGTTACTTAAAGGTTACAGTAAATAGAATTGAAATATAAAAAACTATGAATTCAAACCTTATTTTGTGAATTCATAGTTTTTATTTTTTTGGCATTGATTTTGCAATTAAGTATATTTGAAGAATTAAAAAGATGAAAGGATGAATTAAATTGGAATTATTTAAAAATAGTAATGCCTTAAGAATGTTAGAAGATATAAAAACACTTTCTTGCTTTGGAAATAGATTTGCAGGTTCTGAAGCAGAGAATAAAGCTGCTAATTTTGTAAAATCAGCTTTTGAAGAAGCAGGATTAGAAGTAATAGAAGAAACTTTTATGGTTAATGCCTTTGAGGAATATGAGTCTTATGTAGAATTAAATGGTAAAAAATACCCTACTAGAGCCATGTATTATTCAATTTCTACACCTGAAGAAGGACTAGAAGGAGAACTTATCTTTGCAGGTGTTGGTAAAGAAAAAGATTTTGAAAATTTATCATTAGAAGGCAAAATAGTAATATTCCATAGGGACAAAGAAACAGAAAAGGACCAATTTTGGCCAGAAGTAAAATTGGCAGCACAAAAAGGTGCAAAGGGGGTAATATTGATTAACTTTGCTCCTTGGGTATTTATCACTACCTTAGAAACTGGTTTCTTTAATCCAGAAAAAAGATTTCTTCCAATTGAACCAAATCCAATACCTGCAGTAGTAGTAGGTAGTGAAAGTGGCCAAGAAATATTGAGGGAAATGGAAAAGGGTAACACTAAAGTTAAACTTTTTGTTAATGCATTCAATGGAAAAAGAGAATCAAAAAATCTTAGGGGAATAAAATATGGTAGTGAATATCCAGATGAAAAGATTTTAATCTATGGACATAGAGATGCAGCTGGCACTCCAGGAGCAAACGATAATGGCTCAGGTACTGTTATAATGATGGAAATAGCAAGATTGTTAAAAGGATTAAATACAAAGAGAACTATTGAATTAGTATCAATGGGTTCTGAAGAACAATTAGGTTCTGCTGGTGCATATGAATATGTGTCGAGACATAGAGATGAACTGGATAAAATAAAAGCATCTATTGAAATAGACATGGTTGGTGCAGGCAGTGAACTTTGGGTTGTAGAAGGTGGTAATTGGCCAGATGAAGAAATTAGACTTACAAAATGGCTATGTGATTATGTAAAAGAAACAGCTACTAAACTAGGATATCACATAGATTTAGGTTTCTGTGTATTAGGTACGCCAGATTCAGGAAGATTTGCAAAAGCAGGAGTACCTACTACATGGATTTGGGGTCCTGGAGACCGCTACTACCATAGTCCAGAAGACACTTGGGAAAAAGTTGATCCAAATAAGCTTAAAGCAGTATGTGATATAGTACTTACTAGTGTATACAACTTAGCAAATAAGGAAAACCTATAAAATTAGTTTGTTAATAAGCATATTTTAGCCTTAACTATATATTTTATTGAGTTAAGATTGGACTGATGATAAAGATGATAAGTCATTAAAGTTTATATTGGGGGGCTATTTGGAGAAAAAGAGATGTAGTAGAACTGAAGATACTAGGAGGTAGCATATGAATAAAATTAAAAATGCAATAGAGTCGAGAATCAAAAATATAAAGACATTGAACTTTACAAAGTTAGTATTAATATCATTCTTAATAGCACAGATTGCTATTGTAGGAACTATTTCATTAGTAGTCATCAGTGCTATTAGGGAACAGGCAGAATTGAAAGTTGAGAAGCAGTTGCAAATTGATGCCATATCGGGAGCATCCTTGGTAAATGATTGGATAGACTATAAACTTAAACAGACAGAGATACTAAGTGAAATGATTAGACCTCTAGAGGATGAGGAATCTGTTAGAAGTCAGCTTAACAACATTATAATAGATGATGACATCATATTAGTCTACATAATATACGAAGATAATACACTGATAACAAATAAAGCAGATTATCAGGTAGATGAGAGAATAGACCTTAGAGAAATGGAATTGTATAAAGAAGCGTTAGCAAGAGATGGTATTTATTTGTCTGACCCATATAACGATGTATCTACTGGGAAAGAGGTAGTTACATTTTCAAAGAAACTAACTGACCAAAATGGCAACATAATAGGTGTAATAGGATTAGATGTTTCTTATGAAGATGTACATGAACTTATAAAAGAGATTAATCTGTATGATGGGAAAGAAGGAATTTTTGTAGTAGGTAATGCTGGACAGATAATAGCTAGTAAAAAAGAAGGCGTCAAAGCTATACAAACATCTACTACTAATGAGGTAGATGTGGTATCTATAGTTACTGTAACTGTAGAGGAAGAAGATAATATTACAGAAAGTCTAGGGGAACTAACAGAAGCTGAAATACTGGATAAAATAAGTAAAAGCGCTACAGGTGCATTTAAAGCAGACCATAATGGTATAGAAACAATCTACTACTACAGATTAATTCCTGGAACAGCATGGAAGATGGTTATTGAAGTACCTTACGAAATAGTAGAAAATGAAATTAGGCCTATTATGAAAGAGCTATCAATCTTCATACTTATTGTATTTTTCATTGCATTGGGAATAGTAGCTTTTATGGTTCTTGTATTAATGAAGAAAATTCTACTAAGGTTAGCTGAAAAAGTTAATCAAATTGCAGATGGAGATTTAACAGTAAGCGTAGATAGAATGCTAGTAAACTCTAATGATGTAATAGGAACAACAGCTAAATCAATAGAGGATATGAAAGAACAACTAGCTTTCATCGTAAATGGGTTAAAGATGTCATTAGTTCAATTAAAAGATGTTGTGACAGAGGTAAATGGTTCTACGGTTGAATTACAAAATCAGTCTGAAGAAACAAGTGCAACGGTAGAAGAGCTATCTGCTAGAATGCAAGAAATAAGCGCAACAACAGAAGAAGTAAATGCTTCAATGATTACTGTTAAAAATAATTTAGATGATATTGTAAGTATTACTCAAAATTCAATGCAAATGGTTGATGGAATTTCTGTAAAAGCAGAAGGTATAAAAAATGAGGCTATAGAGGCAACTCATAAGGCAAATGCAATCTATCAAGAAAGCAAAACAGAATTAGATAAAGCTATACAAATGGCAAAGACAGTTGAAGACATTAAAGCATTAGCAGATGCAATTAAGGAAATATCTAATACTACTAACTTATTATCATTAAATGCATCCATAGAAGCTGCTAGAGCTGGGGAGCATGGCAGAGGTTTTGCAGTAGTAGCTGATGAAATAAAAAAGCTAGCTGAACAGTCAAAAGCAAATGTAGACCAAATAGAGAATAAAATAGTAACAGTAATAGAAGCAGTGGAAAACTTAGCTGAAAGAAGTAACCAATTGATAGAATTTATAGACGATCAAGTAATTAATGACTATAAACGTATGATTAATATAGGTGAGTTATATAGCAAAGATGCTAACGATATCAGAGCTGATATAGAAGCCCTTGTTAAAGTCATTGAAGAGCTTGCAGCTAGTGGAGAACAGATTACTATGGCAATCAACGAAGTAAGTACTGCTATTTCGGAGAGTGCC
>DATCJO010000177.1:0-64122 GCA_036562765.1 Tissierellaceae bacterium
AAAAAAAATTAGACAAAAAAAACTGCTGATAAATTTAATTTATCAGCAGTTTTTTATCATTTTATAACAATTTTATTGAGCTTTCCTTCTTCTCAGATAAAAGATAACTGCAGGTACAAAGAATCCAACAATGCTTACAAGTTGGGCTACTCTAAATTGCCCCAGCATTAGACTATCTACTCTCAATCCTTCTATGAAAAATCTAGCAAAGGAATACAATGAAAGATAAAGTAAAAATATTTCTCCATCTACTTTTTTCTTCTTTTTCCTGAACCAAATTAGGAATAAAAATACTAAAAAATCCCATATAGACTCATACAAAAAAGTTGGATGGACTTTTACTCCATTTACCATTATTCCCCATGGTAAGTTAGTAGGGCGCCCATAGGCTTCTTGGTTAATGTAATTCCCCCATCTTCCTATAGCTTGTGCCAATATTAAACTTGGGGAGCAGATATCAGCCAAGGTCCAAAAACTAATTTTCTTAACTTTACAAAACACTATTGCTACAATTATTCCCACGATAATTGTCCCGTGAATTGCCAAACCGCCATTCCTGATATTTATTATTTCAAGCGGATTATCTTTGTACAAATCCCAATTAAATATTACATAGTATAACCTTGAGCCTATTAAACATAGAGGAACAGCCCAAATCAGCAAATCTAATATAAGCTCCTCATTTAATCCAAGCCTTCTAGTTTCCCTAAGAGCTAAAAAAGTGCCTATTAGCACACCTAGAGCTATCAGTATGCCATACCATCTTATTTCCAAGCCAAATATAGTAAATGCCACTGGATTCATATTAAAACCACCTTTCTATTTAGTCCACTGAATAAGTATAACATAATTTACATTATTTTTCTATTTATTCCAGTGGATTTATAATAGATAAAACTACATTTTCCTCTATAAAATGGCTGTTAAACCTTTCTACTATATCCTTATATTCTATTTTCTCTAGGAGGGAAAGATAATCGATTAACAAGAAATCGCTGAAATACAAATCGATGAAATTGTTAGCAATAAATTCTATTGAATTTAACCCCATTAAAAATTCACCAATAGCTTTGTTTTTAATTCTAATAAAATCTTTTTCAGAAAGTACAGATTCAGCATCTTTCTTAATCAGTTCCAATACTCTTTCATATACTTTTTTTGGCTCCTTTGACTCACCCACTATTAGGGAATGGCCATAACTTTCTTTTCCTGTATAGTATCCTCCAAAACTCGAATTTATCAATCCTTCTTCATATAAGTCATTGTAGAATGTTGAGCTAGAACCAAATAAAATATCTAATATTATGTTTGTTGTTAAATCTTTTTTTACCAATTTTTCCCCCGTTAATCCAATTTCTAAGTCCTTAATTCCGATATGGAAAATAGGCTCTGATGTCATCATATTTTCTTCAATAATTTTTTTATTGATTTTCTTATCCTCAGTAGGCAATATCCTCTTAATTTCTTCAATATTTTTATAGTTATTTTTTTGAGATTTTTCCACTACTTTTATTATTCCCTCAAAAGATAAATCTCCTGTTACAAACAGTACCATGTTTGTTGGATGATAAAATGTATTATAGCATTTGTATAATAGCTCCTTATTTATTTTTTGTATGCTTTCAATTGTTCCTGCTATATCTATCTTTACAGGATGTGTATTATACATAGCTTGTAAGCAGTTAAAAAATACTCTCCATCCTGGGTCATCCATGTACATGTTTATTTCTTGTGCAATTATCCCTTTTTCTTTGTCAACATTTTCATCGGTAAAATATGGACTTTGCACAAAATCTATAAGTAAGCTTAGACAATCATAGAAATTCTCAGTAGATGAAAACAAGTAAGCTGTCTGATTGAAATTAGTATAAGCATTTACATCAGCACCTAATTTAGAGAACTTTTCGAAAAGATTATGTTCAGGGCTTTCAAATAATTTGTGCTCTAAAAAATGGGCTATTCCTTGTGGAACTTCTATTGGTTCCTTTTCTCCAATAGGCACAAATACATTATCTATGCTGCCATAGTCAGTAGCAAATATTGCATATTGCCTTGTATAACCCTTTTTCGGTATGAAATAAACTTCTAATCCAGAATCCATTTTTTTATAATAAAGCTTCTCCTTAAGTTTCTCATTTTCATAAACTTTTATATCCAAAGTTGATGCCTCCCCATTTTTTATATTATGTTATTCATTATCTTAGGATTTCTCATGAAATATATTGTATCAATGGTTAATTTTGACATTGCTTCAACAATTTCGCCCTTAGTTACTTTATCTATATCAGCAATTACTTCATCTAGAGTTCTCTTATCATTTGATAAAATTTGACTGAAGAAGTATTCAGAAATTAGGAATATGCTATCCTTTATAGATCTTGTTGAAGATTTCAATGATTCTTTTGATATTTCAATATCATCTTCTGAAAAATTGCCCTGCTGTATTTCTTCTATTTGCTCTTTTATTATGTCTATTGTTTTTTCAAAATTCTCAAATTCTATTCCACCATCTACTAACAATATAGATTTATATTTAAAGACTGTTGATGTAATATAATATGCTAAGCTTTCCTTTTCCCTAACGGTCTTAAATAACTTAGAATTTGGACCTCCACCTAAAATATCGCTTCCTACAAGAAGCCCATTGTATAACCTATCTTCATAAGGTATACCAGTTCTAAACCCTAAAACTAGTTTGCCTTGATTTACATCTAAATCTTCATATACCATATTTTTTGTTTTAACTCTGCTAATTATCTGTTCTCTTGGAATATCTATTATTTCTCCTCTTTCGATATTAGCCATTTCTTTCATATATAGAACCATATCATCATCGTAATTGCCTACAAAGAATATTTCAATTGGACTAGTTTCAATAACTTTTTTATAGTGCTTATATAAAATTTCTTCATCAATCTTTGGAAGGTCTTCTATACTTCCTAAAGGATATATTCCAAATCTTTCATTCTTACACATTTCCTCTATACATCTGTCTATGGCATAGGACCTTTTATCATTTATTCTGCTCTCAATTTTTCTCTTTAAGTTTTCCTTTTCTTGCTCAACATAGGATTTTTTGAAGTATCCTTCTTCCAATAGTGGATTAAAAATAATTGATTTTAATAGATTGAATACATCGTAAATATATTCCTTGTTATTTATATATTCACCATTTATCGTTTCTACTGAAAAACGAAGTACGTGTTTTTCCCCTCTTTTATTAATAGCCACACTTAAGTTGGCACCATAATTCTCTTCTAACTTTTTCTGTATTTCTAAATTCGTCTTAAGTTCCATTGTCCCTCTTTTTAAAACTAATGGAAGCAAGGCATTTTTTGTAACTTCTTCTCTTGTCAATGGCCTTAAAAAATAAAAACTCAATAAATTTGATTTAAATTTATCTGTTTTTATTAAATTTAAATTTATCCCACTTTTAATTTGTATTCTTTCACATCTTAAGTCCAAATTCATTCCTCCTTTTTTTACTGTATTAATAAAACTATACCCAAATTCCATTAATGTTACTTATAATTTATTACGTTTTATAAAAATAAATTCAAAAAACCCATTCTCAAGAATGGGTTTTTTGAATTTATTATCTATTTTTTTCAATTAACTTGCTTATATCATTTACATAGTTATCATACGGAGTACCATTCATCATATCAAGTATTATGTCCACTATCTGATAAAAAGTCTTCTCATCATTGGAGACAATAACTTCTTTTATGCTACTATCAGTTTCCAACACAGTATCTATAATTAATTCCTTTATATCTTCATTGAATTCTTTATCATAAGCCATGATTACAGAAACTAGGGCTGTATCATTGAATATTATGGTAGCAGCATCATCAATGCCAAACAATTCAACAACATGGTCAGATAATGTTTCAGATCTATCTATTATAGCCTTATCTTCTGCTGAAACATTAATAACCCTATCCTGCTCCTCTGATATTGGAGTTTCATTTTTATTCGCTGAACACCCTAACTGCAAAAGCAGTACAAGAATTATAGCTAATAATAAATACCTTTTCAACAGCCAATCCCTCCTCTAGTTATTAGTTTTACATAATTTTCAAAATTTATAACAAGAGGAGGGAAAATTTATTATTCTTTATGCAATTCTTTTGCTATTTTTACGCCTGAACTTGTCCCTAGCCTTGTTGCACCAGCTTCAATCATCTTTCTTGCAGTTTCTAAATCTCTGATTCCTCCAGAAGCTTTTATGCCCATCTTATCTCCAACTACTGATTTCATTAGTTTAACATCTTCAACTGTTGCACCACCAGATGAAAAACCAGTAGAAGTCTTAACAAAATGAGCTCCAGCTTCTAATGCCAATTCACAAGCTTTTTTCTTTTCATCATCTGTCAAAAGGCAAGTTTCAATAATTACCTTTACTATTTTCCCTTTTGCAGCTTCCACAACGGATTTTATATCTTCTTTTACTAAATCGTAATCCTTATTCTTTAAAGCTCCAATGTTTATTACCATGTCAACTTCATCTGCTCCATTTTTGATTGCATCTTCAGTTTCAAATGCCTTTACTTCCTTTGTATTAGCACCCAATGGAAATCCAATGACTGTTGCCACTTTAACATTTGAACCTTTTAACAAATCTTTTGCAAACTTCACAAAACATGGATTAACGCATACAGCATAAAAGTTATTTTCAATGGCTTCTCTGCATAAGCTTTCAATCATTGAGCTGGTAGCATCTGGCTTCAATAAAGTGTGATCTATAAGACTTAAAACTTCACTCATAGAAACCACCTTGTTATTTAATAATTTCAACTATATCACCGTTTTTAACTCCAGCAGCATTTCCTTCTTCAATGTCAACATGCATTTCAAGTTGAGATTCATCAGAAACTCTCACTAGGACATTGTTAAATATCAATCCTCTAACTCCGTCTACCTTAACACTAACTATATCCTTATCCTTGACTCCAAATTCTGGAGCATCATTAGTATGCATATGAATATGTCTTGCAGCCACTATTACGCCTTCCTCTAAATCAATTTCACCCTTTGGCCCTACAATTTTTACTCCTGGAGTTCCAGCTAAATCTCCTGAATTTCTAACTACAGGTTCAACACCCAAAGTTATTGCATCAGAAATTGATATTTCAACTTGAGTTTTAGATCTAACTGGCCCAAGTATTCTTACACCTTTAATGGTCTTCTTTGGTCCAACTAAATCTACTTTTTCTTCACAAGCAAATTGCCCTGGTTGTGATAAATCCCTTAATTTTGTTAATTGGTATCCTTCTCCGAATAAAATATCTAAATCTTTTTGGCTTAAATGAACATGTCTATTTGATAAAGCTATTGGTAAAGTTTTTTTCATTTTTACAACCTCCATTATCTTATTTTCTTTCAATATATTTAATTATAAAGCTTTGTAAATAAAAAATCAAAAGTTATTGTTAAAACTACCGATAATATCATAAAAATCTGGATATGAAATATTTACCCAGGAACTGTCTATAATCTCACTTTCTCCATCAATAGCCAAAGCTGCAATTGATAACGCCATAGCAATTCTGTGGTCCTTATGGCTATAGACTTTTGCAGGAGTTAGTTTATTTCCTCCATTTATAATTAAGCCATTGGATAAAGGAGTTATGTCTACAGACATTTTTCTTAGCTCTGATGCTATGGATTCTATCCTGTTGCTTTCTTTAAATTTCAATTCATCAGCCCCTCTTATTTCAGTAGTTCCTTCTGCAAAAGCTGCAGCTACAGCTAATATTGGGACTTCATCAATTAATCTTCCCATAATGTTTCCATCTATCTTTATTCCTTTTAATGGAGCATAAGAAACATATATATCTCCCAATGGCTCATTGTTTACATTTCTTACATTCCTTATTTCAATACTTGCACCCATTTCTCTCAATACATCTATGATACCTGTCCTTGTCTCATTTACCCCTACATCTTTTAGAACTATTTTTGAACCCTTAATTATGGTAGCTGCTACTATAAAAAAAGCTGCTGAGGATATATCCCCTGGTATATAAAGCCTACTACCTGTAAAATTATTTTTCCTAAAATATTCCAGCATTCTCTCAGTATGGTCCCTAGTTACTGTTTTTTCAATAACCCTTGATTTACTAGAACTATAAATAGATGCTAGTAAAATTGCAGATTTCACTTGTGCACTGGCCACAGGCATCTCATAGACTATTCCATTTAACCTTTCATAAGGCTCTATTTCAAGAGGTGGATATTTATTTTCCACTCCTCTTATATTAGCACCCATTTTAGTTAAGGGTATAATAATCCTATCCATTGGCCTTTTACTAAGTGAGCTGTCTCCTACTAAGGTAGATTTAAAGTTTTGTCCAACTAATAAACCTGCCAAAAGCCTCATGGTAGTTCCAGAATTGCCACAGTATAATGGTTTCTTTGGTTCCCTTAGGCCATTTAACCCCTTTCCGAATATTTTCACCCTATTTTTGCTTTTATCTATTTCAAACTCGATTCCCATTTCTTCAAAGCACTGAATGGTCCTTAATGTATCATCTGATAATAAAATATTATCTACAACTGTTTCTCCATTGCTGATGGCACCAAATATAATTGCCCTGTGAGAAATGGATTTGTCTCCTGGGACTTTTATTTCTCCCGTTAATTTTCTTACTCCTTTAATCTTCATATTTTCACTCCCTGTAATATGTTAAAAAAGCATCTTTTATAGTTTTTTCTTCAATATCAAAGAATGTATCAACTTTTCCTTTCCCAACTGGAAGAACAAAGGCTATCTTTCTATCTATGTTTTTCTTATCATTTTTCATTATTTTTATAAGCCCATCTATTTCATCTTCATTAAATTTATATGATTCAATTAAACTTAACAGTAAAGCTCTTATTTCTTCAAAATATTCATTTCCTATAAGCCCCTTTAAATAGGCAATTTTTAACTCAACAAGCATTCCCAAAATAACTGCTTCTCCATGATAATACATCTCATAATTAAAATGGGATTCGATGCTGTGACCTACTGTATGGCCAAAATTAAGATTATGCCTTATGTTTAAATCAAACTTATCCTTTTCAACAATAGAGGATTTAATTTCCACAGACTTGCCAACTATATAACGCAAAATATTATCCTCTTTATCAAAAATGCCATTTAGATTTTCTTTTATATATTTGAAAAATTCATAATCAGCTATAATACCGTACTTTACTACTTCTCCTAATCCTGAAATAAAATCTCTTTTAGAGAGGGTTTTCAAAAATCTTATATCTATTATGGTTTCTACTGGAAAATAAAAAGTGCCTATTAGATTTTTATATCCGCCATAATTTACTGCAGTTTTACCACCAATGCTGCTATCTACCTGTGCTAAGAGGGTAGTTGGTATTTGAACATAATTAATGCCTCTTTTATAAGTAGAGGCTGCAAATCCTGCTAAGTCCCCTATCATACCTCCTCCTAGGGAGAGGATAAATCCATTTCTATCAATGTTTTTTTCAACTAATTTATCATAAATTTTAACTACATTTTCTAAATTTTTGCTTTCCTCCCCAGGTTTAATTAATAGAATATTATTTCTCACACACAACAGCCTATCTATATCATCTTTGTACAATCGATAAATGTTATCATCAGTTATTAATATATAATTGTCATCAACTGTATATCTTTTCAACTCATCCCATATATTATCAACTAACCTGAACCTCATTATTTACCTCTTTTCCAGATATTTTAAGTAATTATTAAAATTTAGTTTAAGTTCTTCCATAAAATCTCCGCCAAATTTTCTTAGGATTTCATCTGCAAAAACATAGGCCACCATTCCCTCTGCTACTATGCTAGCAGAAGGTACTGAACATATATCTGACCTTTCAAATTGTGCAACTGTTTTTTCTTTAGTAATCATGTCAACTGTTTCAAGAGGCTTTCTTAATGTTGGTATAGGCTTCATGGTAATCCTTAAAACAATATCTTCTCCATTTGATATACCTGCTTCTATTCCTCCAGCATTATTAGTTTTCCTAGCATATTTATCTGTATATATTATTTCATCGTGAAAATTTGAGCCTTTAATTTCTGAAGCCATTGTTCCACGACCTACTTCAACAGCCTTTATCCCCTGTATGCTCATAAGTGCTGCTGCCAACCTAGCATCTAATTTTCTATCCCAACTTACATGGCTTCCTAGACCCACTGGTATATTCCTGCCTATTATTTCAATTGTACCACCTAATGTATCGCCCATTTCCTTTGCTTCTTTAATTTTTTCTATCATTTTCTTTTCTGAATCCTTATGAATTACCCTAATAACAGATTCATCTGCTAATTCTAAATCCTTAAGCTTTAATCCATTATAATAATCAATTTGGCTTCTAACTCCGCCAATATCTATTACATGGCTGTAAATAAATATATTTAATTCCCTAAGTAGTAGTTTGCAAATGCTTAATAAAGCAACTCTCATGGCTGTCTCCCTTGCAGATGCCCTTTCTAAAATATTTCTACCACCTATTTGATTGTACTTTAATGCACCGACTAAATCTCCATGACCAGGCCTTGGCTTTGTTATTTCAACCATATCCACATTCCTTGCTTTGTTATCAATTATAATTGATATTGGCGCTCCAGTTGTATAATTATTGTTTACTCCAGACATTATTCTGACTTTATCATTTTCAATCTTCATTCTTTCAGATCTTCCAAAGCCAGTTTGCCTTCTTTTTAGTTCATTATTAATAAAATCTATATCTAAGTATAGATTTGCTGGTATGCCTTCAATTATGCCAATTAAACAAGTTCCATGGGATTCTCCTGAAGTTTGAAATCTTATCATACTTAC
Organism: Tissierellaceae bacterium; assembly: GCA_036562765.1. Lineage (GTDB taxonomy): Bacteria > Bacillota > Clostridia > Tissierellales > Tissierellaceae > JAAYFT01. The sequence continues at coordinate 8,838 of DATCJO010000177.1, forward strand.
CTCCAAAAAAAGACTTCTACTTTTGAATGTAGAAGTCAGTGATGTTTTCTATATTTCTTCCAATTTCATATAATTCTTTTCTAATTTCTGGCCTTTCTGCTACAGATAAATTATCTGTATTAGATACAAAATAATTGCCTTTATAAGTCACATTTATGGCTTTAAAGAAATAATCCACTACCGGTATTGAACCGCTGAATTGTTCAAAGGCAAAAGGTGCACCGCCTACTGCAAGGAATATGCCAATTCTATCTTCTGTATTCTTGTATTTTTTACCCAATGTATATTTTAAAGACCAATATCTTTGACATCTATCTATCATGTTCTTAGTTAATCCATTAATGGAATTGAAATAAATTGGTGCAGCTAGGATTATTATATCACTGGTATCAAAGCCTTCATAGATTTCATACATATCGTCTTTTTCTACGCACCCTTCTACATGACCACAATAATCGCATCCAGTACAATGATTTATTTTTTTGTCTATCAAATTTATCTTTTTAATTTCATATTCTTCCTTATTTATTCCATCTAGTAAATATCCTAACAGTACATCTGTGTTCTTACCTTTTCTTGGACTGCCCATTAGTGCTAAGATTTTTTTCATAAGCACCCCTACAATACTACTTTAGTCTTTAGCAATTTAACTAATAAAGTTATTAAATAACTTACTATAGGCATTTTTATTAAATCAGATAATATTCTCCCTGGCAATAAAACAAAAAATCCTTTTCCATACAAAATAGTTAGCCAGTAGGTATTTAATATAGTCGATATCAATACTGTACATATTGCTACTATTAAAAATACCTTTTTAAATGTAAATGGGTTTCCATTTTCTGCTTTTTTTCGTAAGTAATTTCCATAGATGCCTGGCAAGATTCCCCACAACATTGAGCTTAATGTAAAACCTATGAAAAATGGTCCTTGGGGAAAAGCCCATGCTCCAATTAAATCTGCTATAAGTCCTGTCATTCCTCCTACAATTGGGCCAAATAATAAGCCACTCAAAATTATTGGAAGTTCGCCAAAGCCCAATCTTAAAGTAGGAAGACCTGCTACTAAAGGCACCATGATTGAAACAAATCTCGTTAAAACAATGGATAAAGCTGTTAAAAAACCAGCTTGAACTATAACTATTGTATTTATCCTACCTCTATTCATTTTATCCTCCTTTCTTTGCTATGACAGTCTACTGTCACACTAAAGAAAAGGAGTTTCTTTAATGAGACAGCGGAATGCGGTAAAGAATCGCAGATATACATCTTTCGTTTAAGGGCAACTTCCCATCCCTTAACACTTAACGCTCTTTACCTACTCTGTCATATCAACTTCATTATATATCAATATCCTTCTTTAGTAAATCATCGTTATACTTTTTTCGAATATACTCTGTTATATTATAGGATCCGATAATTGTGGCCAAAAGGAATGATACTACTGCAATAACTCTATAATATGTTGGATAAGGAGAGAAATATGACATTAAAAAGAAGATAGCAAATAATATATATAATTTATATACCTTATCTTTGCTCAAAAAATTGATGCTTTTTTTAAGCTCTTTCTTCTTTTCATAATATTTTGAAACAATATAATCCTCAATATCATCATTTGGTTGAATTACTTTTTCTTCTACTAACTTCTTCTTATATTCCCTTTTTATTTCCTCGATTTTCTTCTTCCTTAACTTAGTCATAAATTTACTTAAAAAAACATAAGAAACAGTTCCTAAAGTTATACTTATAATTATAGATAAATAAATGTTATTAATATATCTATTTAATATTATAATTAAAAGGAATATGGCTCCAATGCTTAAAGCCAATTTATCAAGGATATCTGCACCAGTTGTTTTTCCATTTTTCATCTGTGCAGTATAGAAATTATCTAATACTCTTTTTCTCTCTTTTTCATTGTGCCTAGTCCTTAAATAATCTATTACCCTTTTCACCACTGGCACTTCCTTTCCTAGATAATAAGTATCCTATTCCTTGTATTATTGCCAAAATGGTGAAAAAAGATACTCCTATATAAACTGCCATTGAAAAAAAGAACTCCTCTGGGAACATCTGAATCAAAAGGTCAGTTTCAGGATCAAGAAGCCATAAGTCATTGTTGAAAAATATATAGTGGAAATATGTAAAATACTTATTGAAATCTAAATTAATCAAGATCCACAAGACTATTAACATTGCCCAATTTATAAATAATCCTCTAAATATATATTTCCCTAACAATTTCACTTCTTTTTTCTTTATAAAGTAAGCTATAATCCCAGCAGATATTAAAATTGATATATATTTTAATATATATCCAACTTTAAATAATCTTTGAACATCCCTCATATGCAGAATTTCTCTTTGGTTAAAATTAGGCTCTAATATATCATCTCCAGCCTTCCCTTGTAAATAAATAATTAAATCCTCAGTTATTTTCATCAGTTCATCTTTGGATTTACCTGTTATTTCAACTTGATTATGGTTCTCATAGTTTCTTAAATAATGTTCCCTGTTAAATGCATTAATTTCTATGGATTCTAATAAAGCAAATAAAGATAAAGTAAAAACTAATAAGCTTAACAGAAATTTTTTCAAATATACCCCTCCAAAGATTTATTTATATATAATACCACATCAAAGTAAATTTAAAAAGGATTGAGATTAAAATCCCAATCCTTTATTTTATCCTAAAGCTTTTTCTAATTTATCTAAATGTTGTATTGGAAAATATTTTAATAGTTCCTTGTACTGCTCAACTGACAATCCCTGTACAGTTGTATAAATATCTATTTTTGTATCTAAATCAGCAGTTATAAATTTCTCCTTTATTTCTTCAAAATTAGTTTTTGCTTCCATAAAAGACCTCCTTTTTGCTACTCAGCTTTACAATTATTATCCCTCATAAAAATTTTTTTATTTTGCTCATCTTTGTTTTGAAATATTTGGCTTTCCTATTTCTTATAAAAATGAAAAATTATACTAACTGTTGTGAAAATTTTTACCATTTTATAAAATTTGTCCAATTTTTGTATCAAAATTTTGTGTACATGCATAGGATAATATTTGCTAAACAAAAGAAGGAGGTGCAAGCATTGGCAGACAGAATCTTTGCTTCAGTAGTTAATCAAAAAACTGTAACTCAAATCCAACTACAAGTATTAACTGTGATTGCTGCTCAAATTGCATCTGTAATAGAAGCTCAATTAGGTATAACTGTTCAATCTGACGATGATTTACTAGACCTTTAATTTTTTTTAACACTTGGAGGTGAAAAACAATGGCAGACCGCATTCTTGCATCAGTAGTTAATCAAAAATCAGTAACCCAAGTTCAACTACAAGTATTAACTGTAATTGCTGCTCAAATTGCATCTGTAATAGAAGCTCAATTGGGCATTGCTGCTCAATTTGATGATGATTTATTAGATATTTAATGTGTTAGTAATATAATTTTTTTATTATAGATAGATGCACCCTCTATTCATCCTAGGAAGGAGGAATGAAATTGAAAATAGGATTTTCAAAAGATGGTCTAAGGCTTAATTCAAAGAAATTCAATCCACTAAATTTCAAAATAAATGGTGTAGAACTAGAATCTGACATTCCATTGAACCCTCCAAATGCAAATGAAATATTATCTGTTTTTCAACAACCAAATCTAAGAAATGCAAATAAAATGCAAGGTATTGATATTTTAAAGTCGATAATTGAAAAATCCATTTAATATAGATTTGAACTGCCTTGAATAGTCTTATTCAAGGCAGTTCTTTATTTACTATAGTAACTATTTAATACAATTCAACATAACATATAAATAAAACCTATAAAATAGGAGGGCTTTTATGGCAAAAAACAGTAGCAAATCTTCTCCAAAGGTTAATGAAACGACCTATATGGTTGCCAAAATTGCTAATCAAATAAATACTAATCAGCAGTCAAATATGTGTCTCTCTTCATGTAGTGCAGTAACTCAAAATTCAACTACTGTAAATATAAATTTAGGATAGGAGGATAACATGACTGTTAATAGAAATTCTCATTGGATAGGTATAAGATTAAAAAAACAAACAAATAAACTACCAAAAGAAATTCTAATTGACATAAATGGCAATGTTTATTTAGATGGTGAATTATACGATGAAACTAAATCTAAATATACAAACTTAAGTATAGATGTTGAAAAGCACAGTAAACTCAGTTCAGGAGAAGAAACCCAAAAAATCATTGAAGAAAGCAAAAAAGCAAAAAAAGGAGATTATGTAATTATTAGAGATGAAGAAGGTCCAGATAGAAAAGAGATAACAACTGTGAAATTCTAATACAAGGGGGAATCTTTTTGGTCAATAAAGAAGATAGCAATCAAAATATAGATATTGATATTAATGAATATAAAATAACAACTGAAAATGTTGAATTTGTAATGAACTTCAAAAAAATTAAAAACCCAGCAGAATTACTTGAAAAATTATATTTGTTAAGAGAAAATCAAACTTTAACCAATGCGGAAAAAAATGAAATGGTTAAAAGAATAATGCTTGATTATATGGGGTGATTTTTTTGGAAAATATCAGGCACTCTATATTACTTAATCTATCTAATCAAGCTAATACAATTAAATGTACCAAAACCCACTTAGCTCAATATAACTTTTTTGTCATTATAGGACTTGAATATTTAAATTCATTTAATGAATCAGAAAAAATACCTATTTCCTTCTATATAGATAAGGATGGGAATTTGTCTATTAATGGATTAGATGAAGATAAATTAAATGATGAAAATATTTATATATACTCAGACAAGAAGGTAACCTCAAGTGAGTAAAATAAATAATTATTACAGGAGGTAATAGTAGTGGATTCTAGACCTGAAGAGTTTTTAGAAGAAATTACTAATTATGAAAACAGTAAAATATTTAATTTTTTGATAAATGCATCTAATCAAGCAAATTTAAGTAGAAATAATAATATTTCTCCAATACAGCTTAACTCAATTTTCGTAGTCATAAGTCCATACTATATTGAAAAATTAAACATTGAAGGCATGGATATTAATATAGATATAAATGAGGAAGGAATCATTACAATTAATAATAAAAGCTATGAAATGGTTGAAATAGAACCTGGTGTAAAAATCTTCGGAATATCAAAAGTAAGTAAGGAGTGCTAAAAATGGACGATACCAATAAGAAAAAAACTTTAATCACAAAAAATTATATAACATCCTTACTCCAGAAGAAAAAGCATTATATGCAAAAATATTAGAAGATATAGGTAAAAATCAAGAATTTTACACCACAAGTAGTCCAGAAGAAATTTTAGATTATTTGATTAATAAATTTGGTTTTCAAAAAGAAAAGATTTATAAACTATTTAAAAAAATAGATTTAATTAGCAGGGAGTGAAATGTAAATGACAAAATATAATAAAAAAATTGGCTATCCTATTGATATGACAAATCAAGGAAAAAATTCATCCGATAATTTAGATAATAAGAAAATGGATAAAACAAATGTTAAAAATATTGAAAATAAAGAAACTGAAACTAAAACTGAAGTTAAGGATATGAAAGTATCTAATGAAAAAATTAATAGAAAAAAAGAAAGGGATAATAAAAAAGAAAAAGATAATTATGGAAAAAATTCCGCGATAATAGAAATTTTAGATGGCTTGAAATCAATTTATCAAAATTATAATAAGAAATAATTGCTAATGAGCCAACAGTAGTACTACCTACTGTTGGTTTTATGATATGTTTTTCTTTTTTTCAATCAAATTGTACCTTTCAATAGCACTTTCTAGAATTTTACTTAAAAATTCTGATGCTGTCATTCCTGCAGCTTTTGCAGCATAACCCATATATCCATGATGTATCTTCATCTTTCCGCTTTCATCCTTTTCAGATGCCATCGATAAACCTGCAAAAGTATTTATTTCAAGGAAGTATGGTATGCCTTCTTTATTTACTATCATGTCAATTCTTGAGTAATCTTTCGCATTCAATGATTTAAAAATTCTTATGGCTGTCTTCTTTATCCTATTCTCTATTTCTTCAGGAAAATCTGCTGGACATTTAATTATCTCCCTGTCATACATCTTATGTTCAAATGTATTTGTTCTTGTTGAATTATATTTTATTTCTACAATAGGTAAAACCATTGGATCTTCATATCCAATAATACCTACAGTTACTTCCCTACCTTCAATATATTCCTCAATCAACGCTTTTTGCCCAATTTTTTCAGTTATCTTTCTTACCACTTTTGGTAAGTCTTCATATTTATATATAATATTTTCATCACTTATACCTGCACTTCCTCTACCATTTATTGGCTTCACAAAAAGAGGATAATTTAGATTGATTTCTGGAATATTATCAGGATCATCAACCACAACAAATTTAGCTGTAGGAACCCCATTATATGCAACTATTCTTTTTCTCTGTGCTTTGTTTAATGAAACCAAATCTATTCCTGAACCTACATAAGGAATACCAAAGGTTTCCAATAATGCAACTTCCTTTAAGCTAGACGCATTAAATACTATATCAACCTTTTCCTTTATGATGCTTTCTAAGGTTTTCCTAGGGTCTTTGCCATTCCATTCGATAAGAGTTGCATCATAACCTGCAGATTTTAAGGCAGAATAATGATGAAATGCTTCTTCATAAGCATCATCATAGATTTTATCTGGAGTGAGCTTCATCTGTTGTTCTACATTCCTGAATTTTCTCCATAGAACACCAACCTTCACCTTCTCATCTCCTTTCAAATATTATTTTTCTAAATCTTTGTGAAAAACATTTAGAAAGCATTATAAAATGGATAAAAATGAATAGAATTAAGAGAATTGAAAAATAAGAAGAGATTTAATGGCTATTTATATTATAACATATTGGCTGTTTTTGTAAAGTTTGTAACAAATTGGCATTCTAACATGGTTGCTTTCATTTGAATACTCATTTCATATACGGAAAAAATATTTTATAATCAGTTTTCAATAACAGGTGATTAATATGGATTTTTGGGAATCTACTTATGACAACTTATTAAATACAGTTTTTTCCATAATAAACCCCATAAAAAAGACAATAATAAATAATCATTGTAAAGTCCATATATTTATTAATTATAAAGCCCTAAACTTACTTAAAAATGATAGATTTCTAGATGAATATAATTTCTTTTCAAGCTTTATTGATATTATTAACGAAGGAGCAGTTTGGGCAGACCAGGATTTCAAAAGCACTAATCACTTTTACAATCCATATAAAAAGAAAGGATTATATGGTAGAAAATCTGCCATGGATTTAGGAATAGGTTATTATAGTAAAGCCATTCAAAACTGGATTAGAGGAGAATTTGATAAATCCTTATTCTATCTTGGAGCTGCCTTACATATCATACAAGATATGACAGTTCCACAGCATGCAAATATTAGGCTCCTTGACGACCATCGCCAATATGAAAATTTCATCAAGGATACTTATAAACATATAAAAGAGTTTGATGTTAAAAATGGTGCATATATATTAAATTCCACTGAAAACTATATAAGATTCAATTCCAGAGTAGCATTAAAGATTTATAAAAAACACAAAGAAATCAGCGATGATAAAATTAGATTCTTTAGAATTGCTAGATGTGGAGTACCTCTAGCCATTAGAACTACTGCTGGAGCACTTATAATGTTTTATAATATGATATTTCCATGTAAACAGTTTAAGAAAAAACCATCCCTACCAAAGTAAATATTTATAAGAGTAATATATTAATAAATTTAAGCAAACCAGCTAAAAATAATATTACAGTTCAATACAGCTGTTAACCTCCTATCTATCTAAAAATAAAAACACCTTCATTATTCAAAATTAATGAAGGTGTTTTTATTAAAATTATTCTTCATCATCATTTTCCCAGTTGTGGTAAACTTCTTGGACATCATCGTTGTCTTCAAGCAAATCAATTAATCTTTCCATCTTTTTCACATCATCTGGGTCTGTCAATTTAATTGTGTTTTGTGGAATATATGTTATTTCTGCCATTGCAAATTTATATCCTCTTTCTGATAGCCCATCTCTTATTTCGTTAAAGTTTTCTGGTGCAGTAATTATTTCTAATCCTTCTTCTTCAGAAGTAAAATCTTCAGCACCTAAGTCAATGGCGAGCATTGCCAATTCATCTTCATCTATTGAATCGTCTCTTTCTATTGCTATAACACCTTTTTTATCAAACATAAAAGTTACACAACCTGATTGGCCTAAATTACCGCCACATATATCAAAAATATGCCTGATATCAGAAGCTGTTCTATTTCTATTATCTGTAAGGCATTGGACAATTACAGCTATACCGCCAGGCCCATAACCTTCATAAAGAATCTCTTCAAAAGTACTTGAGCCTAGTTCCCCAGCACCTTTCTTAATAGCCCTATCTATATTGTCATTAGGCATATTCGCTGCTTTTGCTTTTTCAATGGCAGCCTTTAATGCTGGATTAAAATTAGGATCAGGACCGCCTTCTCTTACTGCAACCATAATATATCTAGCTAGTTTAGTGAATATCTTTGCTCTTCTAGCATCTTCTTTACCTTTTTTATGCTTTATATTATTCCATTTTGAATGTCCTGACATTAAATCCACTCCTTATTTAAGTATTGCATTATACATTTTAACATAATATAAAAATTATTTCACTATTTTTATTACATAAAGTCTATAAATTAATAAACCTAATCTAACTTAATAAGCTAGATTAGGTTTATGGTAATTTCAAAATAATTTCAATAAAATCATAATTTATCACTCAAATATTGGTGGCAGTTCTCGTTTATGTTGGCTAATCCTATTCATTCTTTCAATTTTCTCTACTATTTCCTTTGGCCCATTTCCAGTTTTTATATACTCATCTAATACATCATAAGTAAAACCTAATTCATCCTCATCTTTTTGATTAGCCCAAAGGCCTGCTGTTGGTGGTTTATCTATTATTACTTGAGGTATGTTTAATTTCCTTGCTAATTCACGTATTTCTGATTTTACAAATGAAGCCAAAGGCATAATATCTACTCCGCTATCACCATATTTTGTAAAATATCCTACTGTAAGCTCAGACTTATTTGATGAGCCAGCTACTAAATAATTATAATTTTGAGCAAAGAAGTACAAAGTAGTCATCCTAAGTCTTGGCTTTATATTTATCTTAGCCATTGGATTAACAATTTCATCATTAATGGAGCTTACAAGGGTATCAAAAGTTTTAGATAAATCTACTATTTTCCATTTTAAATTCAAAGCATTAGCAACCAATAATGCATGTTCTTCATCAATCGGATCGCTATAACAAGGCATAATAATCCCCAATGAATCTTCTGGAAATGCTAATTTTGCAAGCCCTGCAACTACAGCAGAATCAATTCCTCCGCTCAATCCAAATACCAATCCTTTAGCATTAGCATCATTTACTTTTTCCTTAAGCCATTTTACTAATTTTTCAATTATTAAATCAATGTTTTCCATTAACATACCTCCAAATCAATTAATAGGCTTTTATGTATATCTTCTACCTAATTGGTAAAATTATAATTATAAGATGATTATAACATAAAGGAGCTTATTATGAACAACACAAAATATAAATTACTTCTGATAGGTCTAGTGGCTGGTTTAATAAATGGCTTGTTTGGTTCTGGTGGTGGAACAATCATAGTACCAGCTTTGGTTTTTTTAATGGGAGTTAATGATTATAAAGCCCATGCCACTGCTATATTAATTATTTTACCCCTTTCAGTTATAAGTACTATCATATATTTTTCAAACAATTTAATACCCTTTAAGACTGCTATTCATGTTACTATTGGTGGTGTTGTTGGTTCTTTTTTAGGTGCAAAACTGCTAAATAAAATTCCTATAAATATCCTTAGAAAAATATTTGGCAGTATAATAATTTATACTGCCATAAGGATGATATGGAAATGATGTTAATATTAATAGGCTTTTTATCAGGAATAATTAGTGGAATGGGTATTGGAGGAGGTACCATACTTATTCCTTCACTAGTTTTACTTAATAATATAAAGCAACAGGATGCACAGGGAATAAACTTAATAGTTTTTCTTCCAGTGGCAGCTACTGCCCTATATACGCACTACAAAAAAGGCAATATCGAGTTTATGTATGCAAAATCAATTATCATCGGAGGAATAATAGGGGCCATAATTGGCTCAATTTTAGCAGCTAAAATTAATTCATCAAGCTTAAGAAAGTTTTTTGGCGTTTTTCTTTTGCTAATAGGAATTTATGAATTATTTAAAAAAAAGAAATAGATTGCCCCATTCATATTAATATTGAATTAACAAGTTGAATTGCCTTTGTTTATTATGTGAATTTTATCTGAAAATTAAAAGGAGTTTCATAAACAAACCCCTAAACTATAGTTTCATGTATTTCCATATCAACTTTTGGTAAAACTATGGTTATTCTCGTACCAATATTAACCCTGCTTAATACTTCAAAATGCCCTCCATGCCTATCAATTATCCATTTTGCAATTGATAATCCAAGTCCTGAACCGCCTTTTCTTGCCCTAGATTCATCAGAACGGAAGAAGCGGTCAAATATATGCGGTAAATCTTCTGGTGATATTCCAATGCCTTCATCTTGGACTGTAACATATACTAAATCATTATCAGTAGAAATTTTAATCTTAATCTTGCCACTTTCAGGTGTAAATTTAATGCTGTTATCAACCAAAATCCTTATTGCTTGCTTAATAAGCTGTTTGTCTCCATTTATAAAGGCTGGTCCCTTAATTTCTATACTATAATCGTGAGTCGAATCTATCATTTCAGCTTCGCGGACTATTTCTTCAGCTATAGGACAAATGTCAAAATTTTCCCTATATAATTGAATAGTCTGATTATCTCCTCTTGCTAAAAATAGAAGTTTTTCAACTAATTCCTTCATGTGTTCTGTCTCGCTCTTTATTGCGTCAATTGATTCCTGCAACGTTTTCTCGTCTTTTTTCCCCCATCTGTCAAGTAAATTAACATATCCCTGTATAACTGATATTGGAGTCCTCAACTCATGAGAAGCATCTGAAACGAACCTTATTTGGGACTGATATGATTCATTTATTCTATTTAACATGTTATTAATGGCTGATGCTAGTTCTTTAAGTTCCTCTTGTGAAGTATCTATAGAAATTCGCTTATCCAATTTATTAACATCTATACTGCTTATGGCACCAGTTAAATCCTTTATTTTGCTGTCTACAATTCCAACATTTGATACTTCTTGGTTCAAATTTTTAGCAGATTCTGTAAGGTCATAAATTGGCTTTAAGATTTTTCTTATATCCCTTGCACCCTTACTGATTTCATCTATTAAAGTAATTAATTCAAATACTAATATAATAATTAAAAAAATTAAAAATATCTTCAGATAATTGCCTAAAGGATAGACAATTTGATATGGTTTTCCATTTATGTTAACAACAACAACATACCTTATTAATTCCAAGTTTTCTATTGACTTAGAATTTGAACTTGTTTCTAATTTATATATGCTTCTTTCCCAATCATTTCTTTTAAATAAATTTTGTTCAATAAACATTGGAATCTTGATACCGTTTACTTCTTCAATTTCATCAGATACAGTATATTTTCCAAAGTCTTCATAACTTATCTCTGTTGGATATGTTTCAACTATCTTAATAACTGATTCAATTTCCTTTTCTGCATTCCAAAAAACAACAAATAGCCCAACAAAAACTATTAGGACATTGAATGACAAAAAAACAGCCAGTAATCTCAAAACCATTCTAACATTAAGTTTCAATACTAATGATGAACGGATTTTATTTGTAAAATTTGTCGAACTCTTTTTTGTATTATTTATTTCTTTATTCATCTTTTATCACGTACCCTACTCCACGAACAGTATGAATGAATTTTAAACCAAAGGGCTCTTCAATTTTCGAACGAAGATATCTAATATATACATCTACTGCATTTGTGTCACCTAGAAAATCATATCCCCAAATATGTTGTAGTATTGTTTCTCTGGAAAGAACTATGTTCTTATTCTCTAAAAGATATTGAAGCAAATCAAATTCCTTCTTGGTCAAGTCTACTAAAGTCTGTCCAATTTTAACTTCCCTTTTTACAGGATCGAGGGTTAATTGTCCAACTTTATATTCAGATGATTCCTTTTTATCAATACTGCTATCCCTCTTCCTTAAAGCTGCCCTTATTCTTGCAAGCAATTCCTCAATCGCAAAGGGCTTTGTAATATAATCATCTGCTCCGCTGTCAAGCCCAGCAACTTTGTCAGATACAGCGTCCCTTGCAGTTAATAATATAATAGGCACATTGGAAATCTTTCGAATTCGCCTTAAAACTTCAAGGCCGTTTAATTCAGGTAGCATTATATCCAGTAAAATAAGGTCGAAGGATTGGGTTGTAGCTAGCTCCAACCCAACCCTTCCATTAAATGCCTTTTCTACTTCATAACCTTCATATTTTAGTTCCAGCTCTATAAAGCGGGCTATTTTTTCCTCATCTTCAATTATTAGAATCCTTTCCATTTGACTTATCACCTTTTATATCTTTTATAAAGTCTTCTGCTGCATCAGCAACAGAATCCATGGCACGATTTACACTTTCTTTGCCTAAGTCGGGACCTATAAACCTATACCTATATCCAAAAAACAAGCCTATTACTAATAGAGGAATTGCAATCCAAAATGTAAATACAAGCAGCATAACAAGAATTGTCACTGGAATAGACATGAATCTTTCTTCATTTTTTAAAACTATGAAGCTGTTTTTATTCCCCCTGTTAATTATCTTACCACACCATTTTCCAAATCTGCGTATTAAATCTCCTATGCTTTCTCCAGCTTCCTTGTAATTTTTATTTTGTTCAGCTTGAACATTTATGTCTTCATAGGTTTTTTCTTTGGAACTATAGTACCCTCCATTAGGTGCTTTTAATCTATTTTCCTTTTCAAGCCTTACTATAGCTTCCAATACATCACCATTGGTTTCCTCTAATATTTTCTTAGCCTCTTCATAAGAAATATTCGTATAATTTCTTAACTTTTCAACTTGTTCTAAATTAACCATTTTAAACCTCCTATCTATTTAATATGGTTTCAGTATAACAGCAAATTCTTCAAAATTTTTTTGAGAAAAATTAAAATTTGATTAAATTTTAAAACATAGACTTTAAATCTATTCTAACAGACCATCAATACATGTACAACTTTATATAAATTTAAAAAAACTTGAAATTATTTATTAATTTTATCAATATTAAGATTAAGTCATATAGAGAATTTTTATTATTATTTAAAAATCTCAAATGATATAATGAGAAATAACTGGATAAAATAATAGATTTGGAGGATGAAGCATGAATATAAAGGAAAGTGTTGCATTAATTGAATGCTATTTAAACCTTGATAGAAAACCTGTTGGAGTAAAGTTTTTCTTCAATAAAGATGAATTCGACAGTTTTGATGTGCCTCAAAGAGAACGCAAAATTACTTACTGCAATGCTGTTCAATGGGCAAGCAAAGGTAAAGCTATGAAGTTAACTAAGGAAAATCAAGCATGCCCCAATGGTGCAATGGCATTGAAAATGAGAGAAATTCCTGAACCAATGGCTAGTGGAAAAGCAAGATTTAGCAAAAACATCTACTGCAGTGTTGAAGTATCTAAAAGTATAAGCGATCAAATGCTATTTTTAAAAGAAGAACCTGCAGGTATTGCAGTTATGCCATTGGAAAATTTTGAAATAGAACCTGATATTGTAATAGTTGTAAGCAAACCTTACAATATTATGAGATTAATCCAAGGATATGGCTATTTCAACGGTTATACTAATAATTTAAGGACAGTTGGCCTACAAGCTGTTTGTCAAGACTTAACTACATACCCATATAACACAAAGGACATCAATATTACATTATTATGTCCAGGTACCCGTTTAGTAGCAGACTGGAAAGAAAATGAAGTGGGAATGGGAATACCATTTGCAAAATGGTATGAAATTGTAGAAGGCACAATACAAACTACAAACCCATTTGAAAGAAATAAAAATAAGGAAGCAATCAAGAGAAGACTTGAAGAACGTGGACTTAATTCAAACAATATTAAGTTTAATTGGAACTATGATGATGGTTCTTATAGTGGAGGAAAAATTGAAATAAATAAGTAAAAGAAACTCCTTTCATTTAAGATAATTTCTTAAATGAAAGGAGTATTTTATTTGCTAATAATAAATATTTGGCTTTACTGGCAATACCTTGTTAATGTATAAACTTGAGTATGGGATTTTATCAATGTTTTCTAAAAAAGCCTCGACTTTCCCATATACAAGCACACCATAAGTTTTTACCCCATGTTCATTTATATAGTCAAGTGCATCTTGATAGAATTCAATTTTTCTGTTTCCATTTTCAAAAATCTTAACAAACTCCTCCTGGTCTATCAAATATTGTAAGCGGGACTTAAAATGTGTTTCATAGGCTTGAGAAATATATGTTTCATAATCCGAATTAAAATTAATAGGAATATGAAATGAATCTACAAGATAAAATAATGGATATTTTTCTGAATCAGGAGATTCTCCAGGTATTGGCTCATCATTAAAACTTGGATTAAAACCTATTAAGTCAAGAGATTGATTATTCCTCCATCTCTTTCCAGGTTCAACCGTCCTTATCCCTACCCACTTAAAATCTAAGGATGGCATTTCAGCAGTCAAATTATAAAATTCCTTCATATCAAGGTCTTTGTCAAACACAATGGCCATTGAAACATAAGAAAGAGGATTAAGATTTTGAAAATATTTGATGGTTTCTTCATTTCTTCGTTGTATTTGCCTGTTGATGGCTGAAATATGATCAGGAGAATCATCTTCAAAAAGATTATTTATTGCCTCAAAACCAAGGAGTTTCAACAATACAATTTGAGAATTATAATCCAAAGTATCTCCCTTATAAACAACCCTGTTTCTTATTATATCCACATAAGTTCTTAGTTCCTCTTCTTCAAACAGATTCTTTAATGAGTAAACAACTTCATACTCTCCAAATCCCTTTGAATAAGCTGAAACTGACCTTATAGCATATCCTGGCATATTCAAACTTACATGGGCTACAAGATTAAAATATATATTAGGAAGTCCAGTATTATAAATGTTTCCAACTGAATCAGCTGTATAATAACTATTAGCAGATGAAACATTAGTCGGGTCATAATAAAATAAATCAATAATTTCTGGCAAGCCATAAAAAACTACAATTAAAAAAACAATAACAATTATTGCAGAAGTAAAACCTACTTTCCTTAACCTTTTTTTTACATCCTTTATTAATTTTGATGTTTCTTCTTTGTTATCTTCTAAAATATCAAAATCTTCAGCTTTGACTGATTTCTCATCGATAATTTGCGACAGATATTCCTCTATAGCTTCGTATTTTTCTAATTCTTCTTCAACTATCCTTTTTTCTTCTTCATTAGCTATACCATTCTTATACTTTTCAAATAATTCCTTATAATTCATACTTCCCCTCCAGTTCCTTTTTAAGTTTCATTCTAGCCCTGAATAATTTTGTTTTGCAGCACCTTCTGTTATATTTTTCATCTGACTTATTTCCTTCAAAGAAAAACCACAAAAATAATACAATATTAGAATTTCTTTATATGGCTCATTAAGTTCCAGTATAAGATTGTATAAATACTTTCGATCTTCTGACTTTATTATTTTGTCTAAAGTCGTATCAATAATGGTTGAAGTTTCTTTTAATATAATATCAGTACTATATTCTTTGTTATGCCTAAGATAATCAAAGTAAAGATTCTTGCATACTCTAAACAGCCAATACTTTACTGGACAATCATCTTTTAAAGACAAATACGCTTTGAAAAAGGTGTCACTTGTTAAATCCTGCGCTAAATGATAATCCTTGCATAACGAGAAGGCATACAGATATAGTTCCTTATAATATTTAATGTATAATTCTTCCATTAAATCTTTTTTCAAAGTGACACCCCTTTCTCTTCTTCATTATAAAAACGAATTATAAGAAATTTGGTTACACTTTATATGAAACATAATAAAAAAAGACTCAAAATTTTTATTTCGAGTCAATTATAAAATAAAATCTACTTCATATCTATTTTTTCTTATGATTTTATGTTAAGATAATATATGTCGAAATTTTATGCAAAGATATGGAAAATATATTCTGATTACACTGAAATTCAATCATATAATCAAGGAGGGCAAGTAATCTTGACAGAAGGAAAAATCTCAAAAAAAATCATCTTATTTGCTTTGCCAATATTCTTAGGAAACTTGTTTCAACAATTATATAATGTTGTAGATTCCCTTGTAGTAGGTAATATAGTTGGTAAAGAAGCCCTTGCTGCAGTAAGTTCCACTGGCAGCTTAATATTTTTGATTACAGGCTTTTTAGGAGGACTATTTGTAGGTGCATCTGTAATTATTTCTCACAGCTACGGTGCTGACGATAAGGAAAATCTTTCTAAAGCAGTTCACACCACTATAGCTTGTGGCTTAGTCGCTGGCTTGATAATCACAATTATTGGAGTAGGATTAGGTCCTACGTTCTTAAAGCTAATGAAAACACCTGATGATGTTTATGACCAAGCTTCAGGCTATATTAAGATATTCTTTGCTGGTAGTATATTTTCTGTTATGTATAATGCTTGCGCTGGTATTTTTCAAGCAGTTGGAGACAGCAAACATCCACTATATTACTTAATTACAGCAACTATTACAAATATAGTTTTAGACACTTTATTTGTGGCTAAATTTGGATTAGGTGTCAAGGGAGTAGCTATAGCAACTGTTATATCCCAATTTGTTAGTTCAATTCTTGCATTTACTAAACTTATCAGCATTAATGAAAATTACAAAATTCACATAACAAAAATAAGAATTGATTTTGAAATGTTGAAAAAATTATTAAAACTTGGCATACCCAGTGGTATTCAAAACTCTGTCATTGCCCTTGCAAATGTTATAGTTCAGTCAAATATTAATAGTTTTGGTTCCGTTGCAATGGCTGGCAGTGGCAGTTATTCAAAACTTGAAGGGTTTTCTTTTTTGCCTATTACAAGTTTCAGCATAGCCCTCACAACATTTATTGGACAAAACCTAGGAGCAAAAAAATATGACAGAGTTAAAAAAGGTGCTCGCTTTGGAGTTATTACAGGTGTAACCCTTTCAGAAATTATAGGTATAACAATTTGGATATTTGCACCTTATCTAATAAGATTATTTAACTCTGACCCAGAAGTTATCAAATATGGTGTAACACAAGCAAGAACCATAAGCCTATTTTACTTTTTGCTTGCTACATCCCACTGCTTAGCAGGAATCCTTCGTGGTGCAGGGAAAACTAAAATTCCTATGATGGTAATGCTAATTAGCTGGTGTCTAATTAGAATTTCATATATAACTATCATGGTAAAATTGATTCCTAATATAAGGGTAGTTTATTGGGCTTATCCATTGACTTGGTGTATTAGCTCTATAATATTTTTGATTTATAACAAGAAATCAAACTGGTTAAAAGCATACGAGAATGCAAGCCAAATTTAAACACAAATAATATCAAGAATCTGCAGATGGAATTACAATACCTTTGATAAAAACTCCTTTGTTCGAGGATTTTGAGGATTTTCAAATAATTCCACTGCAGTATTCTCTTCAACAATTTGACCATCAGCCATAAAAATTACCCTATCTGCTACTTCTCTAGCAAATGCCATTTCATGGGTTACAACAATCATAGTCATACCTTCCTCAGCCAAGTCTTTCATAACCTTCAACACTTCTCCAACCATTTCTGGGTCCAGTGCTGAAGTAGCTTCATCAAAAAGCATTATCTTAGGCTTCATGGCTAATGACCTAGCAATGGCAATTCTCTGTTTTTGCCCTCCTGAAAGAGAATCAGGATATGAATCGATTTTATCTAATAGATCCATTTTCTTTAAAAGTTCAATAGCTTTATTCTCTGCTTCTTTTTTTGACATCTTCCCAGTCAATACTGGAGCCAATGTAATATTTTCGAGAACTGTTTTGTGTGGAAATAGATTAAAATGTTGAAATACCATCCCTATATTTTGTCTGATTTTATAAATGTCTTTACCTGAAAGGGCAATATTTTCCCCATCTACATATATTTCACCAGATGTAGGTTCTTCTAAAAAATCTATACATTTGATTAAAGTACTTTTGCCTGAACCTGAGGGACCAATAAGTGCCACTACTTCTCCATCTTCTATTTCTATATTAATATCTTTAAGCACATGCTTATCATCATAAAATTTGTTTAAATTCACCACTTTAATCATGATAAGACAATCTCCTTTCTAAAATTCCAACAAGCTTTGATAAAGTAAAAGTAAGTATAAAATAAATAGCAGCTACTATAACTAAAGGCTCAAAAGCCTTATAGCTATTGCTTTGAACAATCTTTGAAGCATGCATCAAATCTAATACGCCTATAGTTGAAGCTACAGAGGTTTCTTTAATCAATGTCACAAATTCGTTTCCTAAGGCAGGCAATATGTTTTTTACAGCTTGAGGAAGAATTATATACCTCATTGTCTGAACATTTGTTAGGCCTAAGCTTTTGCTAGCTTCCCATTGTCCTTTATCTACTGATTGTATCCCTGACCTTATTATTTCAGCAACATAGGCAGCACTATTTAATGAAACTGCAATAAGTGCAGCTAGAAATGTGTTCATATCAACTCCCATCAATACATAGCTTCCAAAATAAACTAATGCAATTTGAACCATCATTGGAGTCCCACGGATTACTTCTATATATGCAGTCGCTACTGCCTTCGGTATCTTAAATTTTGAAAGCCTTAGAAGGCTCAAAAGAGCCCCTAAGGTTGTCCCAATTATCAATGAGAAAAATGATAGCGCTATAGTTATTTTTATTCCAGTCAAATAGTAGTACTTATAATCTATAAGCAAATTCAGTATTCCCATAGCCTATCCTCCTAATCGTTATAAAGTTCGTATGCTTCTGCAAACCATTTTTCTAGTAGCCCTTTAGCTTTTGCATCAGCAATTATTTGATTCAATTTTTCTGTTAATTCATCATTTCCTTTCTTTAATGCAATAGCAACTCCTCCTGATTCGCCATTAATGCTGATACCATCAACTACAATTAAATCATCATTTTCTTTCGCAAAGGATTTTGCAACAAATTCTTCCATAATAGCACAGTCAATCTTTTTAGTTTTTAAATTCATAACTATTTCTGGATTAGAAGTTAGACTTAAAATATGTGCACCTTCTAATGATTTAGCAAACTTTTCCTGAGTAGTGCCAAGCTGCACTCCTATACTTTTACTTTCTAAATCATCAATTGTCTTTATATTAGATTCGCTGTCTTTATGAATTAAGACAACATGCTTTGATTCATAGTAAATATCAGTAAAATTTGCTTCCTTTTGCCTTTCAGGGTCTGGATTCATGGCTGCAATTACTATATCCAACATTCCAGTAGATAATCCCCCTAATAACTTGCTAAAATCCATTTCTTTGATTTCCAACTCAACTCCTAGCTCATCTGCAATGTATTTTGCAAGTTCTATATCAAATCCTACAATTTGGTCCTTTCCTTCTATCATTGCATGTGTTTCAAAAGGTGGATAATCTGCACTTGTTCCCATGATAATTTTTCCCTTCTTTTTTATACCTTCCAATGTATAACTTTCTACATTGTCATCTCCAGAAATCATGTCATCAGCTTTCTTCCCACATCCTGATAAAATGCTTGTCATTAACAGTGCTAACACCAATAGTATACTTATCTTCTTTTTCATTACTAACACCTCTCCTTTTATTTTTTATAATTGAAATAAAAAAATCTCGTCTCTCAATATTAAGAGACGAGACTAACCCGCGTTGCCACTCTTGTTGGTTTTTAACTAAACCCCCTCGATTCATTAACGCTTGATAGCGTCACAGGATACTCACCAGCTAATAAGCTGGTTTTGTCCTGAGCATCTCCGCAGCTCTCTTCATTATATTTTCAGTTCACTGGCTCTCACCTATCCCAGCTCTCTGAAGAACCTACTCATATAACTACTCTCTGCATCATCGATTTTAAATATGAATTTTTATACTAATATAATCTATAGATCATAATACTAACTAAAAAACCCGCCTCTTTATTAAGAGGCGAGTTTTATCCCGCGGTACCACTCTTCTTGTGTTTTAAAAACACATCTCTAATCAAAATAACGCTTTGAATGCGGAATAAGATACTCGCCTACAGGCTTTGTCCTATTCGTTTCAGCAACTCTCTTCATTATGCTTTCCATAAACTGGCTCTCACCAAACCCAGTTCGCTGTAAGATGTACTTTGCATAACTACTCTTTGCTTCCTCAACTTTATTATTAAAATTTCTAATAATGATTATAATATTAAAAACAATTTATAAATTTGTCAATACTTTTTTTATTTTTTATTTTAAAGCGATAAATTTTTAATAT
Source organism: Tissierellaceae bacterium (assembly GCA_036562765.1). Lineage (GTDB taxonomy): Bacteria > Bacillota > Clostridia > Tissierellales > Tissierellaceae > JAAYFT01. The sequence goes on from DATCJO010000177.1 coordinate 29,398, forward strand.
TTTGCAATTTTTTAACATTCTATTGGTTTTTCATCTAATACTTCATTTGGCAGTAATTCCAGTGCATGCATGAGAACATCTTTAGCATATATGCCTTCTCCCCACGGTGGATTTATAATTTGCCTCCACAATTTACTGCCTCTTTTATTATAAAACAAGCCAATTGTATTTTTTAAAGCTTGATACCCTAATTTCTGGTCTTTACCAAATCTTTCTACATATTCTATTAGCTTTTCTATAATTTGCCTTCTAGAAATATTATTAACATTGCCACTTTCATAGAATTGGTCAACTTCTGTAAGTAAAAATGGATTTTCATAGGCTACTCTGCCAAGCATGACCCCATCTACATGTTTTAAATGTTCCCTAATGGATTCTATCGTTTTTATTCCTCCATTAATTTCTATAAACAAATCAGGAAAATATTCTTTTATTTTATAAACATATTCATACTTTAATGGCGGAATCTCCCTATTTTCCTTAGGACTCAAACCTTCCAAAACAGCAATTCGTGCATGAATTATAAAATGACTAATTCCTGCACTTGATACTATTTTTATAAAATTCTCTAAATCTTCATATTTATCATATATAATCTTTGGAAGTGAACTAGGTAATATATTTGTTCCATCAATTCCAATTCTATGTTTTATAGTAATAGGCTTATTTGTCACTTTTTTCATAGCTTCAACTATTTCAGCTACTTTTTCAGGATATGCCATTAGTGCAGCTCCCATTTGATTACCCGAAACCCTGTCAGAAGGGCATCCAACATTTAAATTTATTTCATCGTAATCCCAATCCTCAGCAATTTTTACTGCTTGAGCTATCTCATCTTTATCACATCCTGCAATCTGCAGAGCCAAAGGCTTTTCAAAAGCATCAAAATCTAATAGCTTGTGCCTATCTCCATGTATAATTGCACTGCTTGTAACCATTTCAGTATATAACATGGATTTTTTTGTTAGAATCCTACAAAAATACCTAAAATGCCTATCAGTTATATCTAACATTGGAGCAATACTTATTCTTGCCATATTGTTATTATAATCTACCGCCTTTCTATTGATATTAATTAATATTTTTAAGAAAATGCCCTGTCTATATTATACATAATTTTTTCATCATCATTTATTCTCTTTGCGATATTTTACCCATTTGGCAATCAATGTTAATATATTTATTATGCAATTTTTGATATAATTATTTTAAACAATCCAACAGAGGAGGAATTCAATGACTAGGAAATTATATTTTAAACATTTAGTTTTTGTAATCGTCCTTTGTATTATTATACTCGAAATTCCCGTAAAAACACTGGCTGCTAATAATCCCTGGGATAAATACAGCAATTATATGAATAGCTCCACATCTAAAAGGCATCTCAGAGGGGTTTGGATTTCCACCACATTAAATCTTGATTGGCCTTCTGTAGAAACAAGAAATATCCCAGATGAAGACCAACGACTAGAAAGAACTAAAGCTGAATTAATTGAAATATTAGATAAGGCAGTAGAAATGAACATAAATGCAGTATTTCTACAAGTAAGTCCAGAAGGCGATGCTTTTTACAAATCAGATATAGTACCTTGGTCTAGATATCTAACTGGTACCTTTGGAAAAGACCCTGGTTTTGATCCTCTTCAATTTGCTATAGAAGAGGCTCATAATCGTAATCTTGAAATCCACGCGTGGTTTAATCCATATAGAATATCGATGTATACAGATAGTGCAACTATTGAATCCCTAAATATTGAGAAAAGCGTTTACAAGGAGCATCCAGACTGGATTAGGACTGCCCATTCAAGGCTTATGGTAGACCCTGGCATTCCTGAAGCTAGAGAATGGGTCATAAAAAGGGTAATGGAAGTTGTAGAAAACTATGATATTGATGGAATACATTTTGACGACTACTTTTACCATGAAGCTTATAAAGGAGAATTAAATGACAAAGAAACCTTTAATCGATATAACAATGGGCAATTTTCAAATATAGATGATTGGAGAAGAAACAATACCTATCTTCTAATTAAAGAACTTTCAGAAAAAATTAGGCAAGCAAAGCCTTGGGTAAAATTTGGAGTGAGCCCATCTGCTGTATGGGGAAATAAAAAGGATGGCCACCCAGATGGCTCAAATACTAGCGCAGGAGTTCCAAATTACGATAGAAGCTTTGCTGATACAAAAAGATGGGTCGAGGAAGAATTAATCGATTATATTGCACCTCAAGTTTATTTTTCCTTCGCAAATAATTACGTACCTTATGGTGAAATAGTTACTTGGTGGTCAAATGTTGTAAAAAACAAAAATGTTCATCTTTATATTGGCCAAGCATTGTATAAAGTAAACAACGATACTGATAGTTACTTTAAAAATACAAAAGCATCAGAAGAATTTACTCGTCAGATTAAATACAATATCGGTAAACCAGAGGTCATAGGAAGTATAATGTTCAGGTTTAAGAATTTTACAGATTCAGATAAACAAGAAGTAGTAAATACAATAAAAAATCTATGGTCCACAAAGGCCCTCATCCCTGTAATGGAGTGGAAAGGTGGAAAAGCACCACAAAGTCCTGTTGACGGAAAAATAGAAAACTCTCAAAATGGAATAAAGATATCATGGAAAAACAATGATGAAAATACTGCTTATTTTGCTATTTACAGAATAAATAAAGGAAACACACTTGATATTAATTCAAACAGCAGTGCATTGCATCTAATCGCAACAGTAAGAAAAAATGATGCACATGTTCAAGAATTTATAGATAATACTAATTACGATATTGATAATGTAATATATGTTGTGACTGCCCTTGATAGGCTACATCATGAAAGCAATGGATTGATAATAGGCAAAGAACAGTCTAAATATTTTTATGATGTTAATAGGGGACAAGCATGGGCTATAAAAGCCATAGATAGCCTATACGAAAGAAAAATAATTAATGGCGTTGGAAATGGAAAATTTGAACCAAGCAAAAATATAACTAGGGCAGATTTCTTAATAATGGTTATGAACTTTTATAGCATATCGCCTGAAGAAACAATAGAAGATAATTTCTCCGATGCAGGAAATAAATATTATACAAAATACCTCGGGACTGCAAAAAAAATGGGACTTATATATGGTGTTGGGAACAATCAGTATCATCCTGAAAAGAACATGACAAGGCAGGATATGTTTGTAATATTATATCGCATCCAAAATATGCTTGGAAAAACTAACGAAAATATGAATAATGGTAAAAAAACATTTGAAGAATTTAATGATATAGATAAAATTGATGATTATGCAGTTGAAGCTTTAAAATCATTCGTAAATAAAGGCATAATACAAGGAGATGGAAATAAACTACACCCAAAATCCTTAGCCACTAGGGCTGAAACTGCACAAGTACTATATAATATTGATGCTGGAACCCAGTAGGGATTCCAGCATTATTATTTTAGGTTCTTTTCCATATCTTCTAAAGCTTTAATATCTTTTGTATTCAACTTTTTATATAATTCTTTTCTAAAACTGATAGATATTTCAGCTTTGTTCTTCTTATCTTTTGATTTTACTACTTCATTCCAATGAATCTTTTTGTTTTTATAATATAAATCAAAATCCACTAATCTATTGCCATCTGTTGTATATTCTAATGCCATCAGCAATTTTTTGATTTCATAAGGGGTATAAAAAGTAAATAACCTTACCTGATATGTCAATACTGAAAAAAGCATTACAGCATAATCTTTAGTCCAACTTTCACCTAAAATCATTCCAATTTCCAACTTAGAAAATATAAACATAAGCCTTCTATAATGCTCTTCATACCTACCATAAGAATCATATATGTTTATTCTAAGTTCATACCATTGGCTATCTTCTAATGCTTGTGTAATAATCCTAAGTGCTTCAGTTCTTAATATCTGCTGAACTTCTCTGATGGGCTTTGGTATTAATAATTTATTTTCTACAAAGTCATTTGGGGGGACAGGTCCATTTATTGCTTTGTTAGTAAAGGCTATAATTGTATCATCCTTTTCTCCCAAACTAATACCTTCTAAGAGTTCCACTTCTTTACCAGATAACATCTCTTTTAATCTTTCAATAATTTTTCTTTCATCTCCTGCAATTCTCATTACAACTAATGCAGGCCCTAAATCAACTCTATTTAATAGATGACTCATTCGATTATTTATTATTGAACCTAATATAATAGTAGAAGCTTCATTTACAAGTACTATTCTTCTAGCATCTTCAACTCTGGTCTTTTCACTATTTATGCCCGTCATAAAGCAAATTGTACTATTATCTGAAGCTTCCTCTATGGCTTTCCATATATCCATAGTTTTTCCACTAAGTTTTTCCTCTAAAAACTTAGTTACTTCATCAGTACATTCAGTTCTAATAAACAAAAAACGCGGACCCATTCTAATTAAAAACATTCTTATCCCCCTAAAATTAATTTATAAGGAAACCCTTTTCATTTCCATTAATCTTAACCTATTTGTACTTATTGGATAATCCAATTGATAAATCTTTCTAGTGGATAAATCTATGATATTAATATTTAATACCCCGTTTAAACCAATTGTATTTTTATCTATATGATGGGCAGGTGAAAAACTGTGGCCATATAGGCTAAAATCTACTTTACAAGAATACTCTTTGTAGTAATGACCAACAAAAAAATTACAATTTTCAATAGTTATTATCCCTTCATTTAATATATTTCCCCTCTTAGATAAATTCTTAACAGTTTCATATTCATCATGGTTTCCCAAAACGTAATATATTTCAGTTCCATCATACTTTTCTAATCCTTTAATCAACTCTGCAACTTTTTCATTATAATAATCTAATTTGTCTCTATATATTTCTAGTTTAATGTTATCAGCTAAATCGCCAGTATGAATTATAAATTGAGGTTTTATTATATCTACGATTCTAAATATATATTTATAAATATCTGATGGAGTATCACTTATATGAAGCAATATAGGTCCTTCCAAATCTTTCAATATTTCTTTTGGTATATATGGATAATTAAATATCGATAAAAGTCTATTATAGATATAATCTATGAATTTCATACTTAGATAATTCCTCCATACCTTATATAATTAGCTAGGATTTAATGCTTAATCCTTTGATTCTAACTCCAAAGAACCCATGATGATTGCAGTACCAGTATATATATTTGGTTGTCCTCTTTTTAAATCTTGCTTCAGCATTTCCTTCAGGATATAATTTGCAGATTTCTATACCACTGTCTGATATGGCAGCAATAAAAGAAATATAATGTTCTTTACTCATATCGTGTGAAATCGTTACATAATACTCATCTTCTACCTCTTCAATATTAATTATATGTTCATCATCAGCTGGCTCTGATTCTAATGCTGGTAAAACAATTCCACAACAGCTTATAACACTTTCTCCTGTGGCTGTAATTATATTGCCACATATAGGGCAAACATAAAACTTCATCTTTTGCATATTGAAAGAACGATTATTATTGATAATATTATTGCCTATAAATAACTCAATAACTGATATCCCCAAAGCCTTTGCAATAGGTTCTATAAGTGTAATATCTGGATAACCCTTTCCTGTTTCCCATTTAGAAACTGTTTTATCGCTAACATTTAATAATTTAGCCAGTTCAGCTTGAGACATCTTTTTCTTTTCACGAAGTCGTTTAATCAACTCTCCTGTTATATATTGATTCAATTTTATCTCCTCCTTTGCTATATCATAATAACATTTATCTTATGATATAGCTACCTACGGAAAGTAGAATATATACTATCATAAAAGATTTAATTCCCATGTTTCGCCTATAAGTTCAGTACCAAATTTATTATGTGGTTCTTCTGCCACTTTTTTAAACCCTGCCTTTTTATAAATATGTCGTGCTGCTTCAAGTATATTTTGAGTCCATAGAACAAGTTTCTTATAGCCAACGCTTTTAGCAAAGGAAATACATTCTTGTACTAAATATGTACCTAACCCAATTCCCCGTACTTTTGGTTCAAGCAATAATAACCTCAATCTTGCAACTTCGTCACTTTCTCCGACAATAAAAGCAGAGCCTACAATTTCCCCATTTTTCTCTACAATAATACATTTGTCTCGCTCAGGATTATAATTATTAATAAAATCTGCAGCAATTTGTGCAACTAAAGCCTCAAAATGTACATTCCAACCATATTCTCGAGCATAAAGTACGCCATGTCTATGGATAACCCATCCTATATCCCCTGGTTGAAAACTCCTAAAAACAAATTCCTCCAAAAAATCATAATCTTTATTTACTTTGTTTTCTACTAATGTATTACCCATATATACTCCCCTTTTCCTATAATTTTAAAATTAATATATTTAATAAACTAAATTATGTCAACTGCTAATTTTGCCTAATTCAAAATATTTCTTGAATTTTTTGTTTTAATATTTAGAATTTCCTTGTCCTAAGACAAAATAATAACTATAATATTGATAATAATCATGAAAATATTGGAGGGGATGTAATGCCTATATTATATGGTGAAAGAATTATTTTGAGGGAATATAGAAAAGAAGATTTGCCTTACATAAGAAAATGGGTAAATAATCCAGAAATCACCAAATATCTTAGTAACATATTTTTATATCCTCATACCTTAAGCGATACTGAACGCTTTTTAAATGGTATGTTAGATGGCAGCTCAGGAATAAAAGGCTTTGTAATTGCTAAAAAAGAAAATGAAGAATACATAGGGCAAATTGACTTTGTAAAAATTGATTGGGTAAACAGAATTGGTACACTGGGAATTGTAATTGGAAACACTGAATTATTAGGAAAAGGATATGGTAAAGATGCAATTAAATTATTTCAGGAATTTGCTTTTAATAGGCTTAATCTCCATAAATTAGAACTTGAAGTTAGAGATTACAACTATAGAGCAATTAATTGTTATAAAAAATGCGGATTTATAGAAGAAGGAAGGATTAGACAGAATTTTTATATAGATGGAAAGTATACTGATACCCTGATTATGGGGATTTTAAAAAGTGAATGGGAAGAAATGAATAAAAAATAAGACCTGATTGTATTATCTCAGGCCTTATTTCCTTATCCTTTCCTAATTGTTTTTATTGATACTTATAATTATACCAGTGACGCTTAACAATGTATTAATAAGTAATGCTAAAGCATAATAAATGTCATCAATTCCATAGTTGAAAGTTCTAGTTAACACTGCAAATATCACCAATAGGAATGTATTCATTGCACCAATTTATATAAGTGCAATTCCAACAGCTCGAGTTAATTTTTCTTCATCACAACTGGTATCCAAGAAATAAACTTAATTCAATTTACTGATATCTTCTAAACATTACATGCTCAAATTCACGTATAACTTTAACTTGTTCCCCCTCTTTTTCTTCAACAGCTTTTCTTTTTGTAGTTGCATAAATAGGAATTATGCCTCTCATCTTACAATAATTTACTATTATATTTGTCGCTCCAAAATCACCCTGAACTAAAGCATAATCTCCTGCTCTTCCATTTTCATCAATCCAATCCATTATATCTTTAAGGTATTCATTTAAGTCCTCTAAATCTGGTGGAACATTGGACCATTTAACTAAAAGCTCATTATCCAATTCTACAAACTTTGAAATACTAAATTTATCCTTTGCTTCTATTATCTGCTTCTCTGTAAGATTATGAGAAAAAATTAATAGCATTCGTATTTCTCCTAGTTTTTTTTCTGTATTTAATATAAGAGATTCAGCTTTTTCTATAAATTCATTTAGTTTTGATCTAAAAACAGAAGATTTTGCATAATTTTCTCTCCATCCTGCATGATTTATATCATTTCTTATTTTCCCTAAATCATAAAGCATTTTAAATAAGTCAGTAGCATCATTTTGGCTCATACCTAAAATATTATCAGCATATAACTGTTCCTTAATAACGCCTCTAGCTTTTTTTGTTATGCTTTCCCTAATTTCTAAATCTAATTTACTTAATTCCAATTTATCACATATATAACTTATTATCCCTTCTTCTAATATTGTTAGCCCCTGCTGATACATCCCATTGTCATAACACCACTTTGCTGTTTCAATGAAATTTTTATACTCATCTTCATGACTAAAGCGATTAAATCTGTCTTTTAGCATTTCTACTATTGGACTCAGTGGCTTTATTTTTTCATGGGTTTCATTTTCAATCACTATATCAATGCTATTCTTTAAATTAGATATATTCTTTGTAATATCCTGTCCCCTACAAGTGATTACTGAATCACTGAATTCTTTCATAGCATTTGATAGTTGTTTTAAAGCATTTGAATCTTTGTATAACACAGCTGGAATAATGGCTTCCTCAGACGCTATTTTATTTATTTCTTCATTAAGCTTTCTAATATTGGTTGAAGTTAACTGTTTAACTAATGTAGCATCACCAGTAGACAAGTATCTATCTATAGCCAAAGTCCAGTCATATAAATCAATAAATGGTGTTAAATCAAATATAGGTGCATTTCTTTCTTTTAAAGGCATCTCTTCTACTTGATTATAAGAACCTAAAACTTCAAATGCTCCATAATACACTCTTTTCAAGATACATTTTTTTACAATGCGAGCATAATTTAAAATAATGAAAGTTAGCATTGGTAAATATCTAAATGAATGAGTTATATCAAGAATTATTTCATCATTTTCTTCCAAATGATTTAATATAATATCAAATAACTCCCATATCTCATCTTCACTATGCCCTTCAGGTATCATTACATTTTCAACTTGGAATCCATTTTCTTCTGATAGTTTTTTCAGTTCATCTTTTAACCCAAATCTAGCATTATCACGAGCATTTAGAATCCAATTTTTATCATGAGAACTACTTGTTGTAAAGATTATTGCCTTATCTATTGAAACACCTTTATTAATAAGTATCTCAATTATTGCTTTTTGAATATAACAACAATCATGTGCAATATCTTCATCTAAATAATAATTACAAGGTAAATAACGATTTGTTCCTAATAAAGAAATAAACTTTAACATATGTTTCTCCCCCCTGTATGAAAACAGAATTTTTATATTTAATATTTATTTTCAAATTATACTTCTTTTTTAATTATATCTTATTGAAATAATTCAAAACATATCTTTTCGCTTCATGATAAGATATATCTTTTGTCTTATTTTGTTGTATTATGTTATAATTTATTGTTTTTTGTAGATTTATTTGATAAAATGATAATTGTTTTTTATTTGGCACATTTTGGTAAACTTCAAAAAGGGGGAAAAACTATGAAAACAAAAAGTATTACTACCAAAATAAGCATTTTTTTTGGTATTTTAATTTTTATAATATGCATGGGATTAGGAGCCTTTGCATACATAGAAGCGAGTGATGCCCTTCGAAGTAAAATTGATGAAGATTTAGTAGAATTAGCAGTAGCAAATGCAAAATTTATCACAGAAAAGATTAACACTCAATTTAATGCATTAGAATCTTTAGCCAATTCTCCTTGGATAAATAGCGACCAATTTTCCCTTCAGGAAAAATTAAAATTTTTACAAAACGAAGTAGAACGCAGTGGTCATAAAACCCTCATGATTGTTGATACAAATGGTATAGCTACTAACACAACTGGTGAAGTTGTCGATGTAAGTGAACGTGATTATTTTAAAAAAGCATTATTAGGGGAAAATGCTGTTACTGACCCTATGATTAGCAAAACAGATGGCAGTGTTGTAGTTGTTTTTGCTGTACCAATAAAACAGGGAAATAAAGTAACAGGAGTACTTGTAGCTAGACGTGATGGAAATGAGTTAAGTAATTACACCAAAGAAATGGAATTCAATCAACATCAAGTTTTCATGGTAAATAATGAAGGTACAGTAATTGCAAGTGAAGTAACTTCTGATGTTATGGAAATGTACAACTTCTTTAAAGCTTATGAAACTGACCCTGGATTAGAAGAACTATGCAATCTCGTAAAGAAGATGAATGCAGGAGAAAAAGGCGTAGGTGAATATACACAAAATGGAGTAACTAAATATATGGGATACAGTCCTGTAGAGGGAACAAACTGGTCTTTAGCAATAACAGCACCAAAATCAGTAGTCATGGCTAAAATAAATAGTTTAACAAAAGTAATGATTGGATTATCTGTAATTTTCCTATTAGTAGGAGTAGCAATTACAATTATACTTTCAAGTAAAATAACCCAACCAATTAAGGAAGCTAGTAATTACTTAAATATAATGGCTACAGGAGATTTTACAATAGAAATACCTGAAAAGCTTTTAAAGAAGGAAGATGAAGTTGGTAATTTGGCAAATTCATTAGAAAAAATGCAAAGTTCCTTGAGAAACATGATAAAAACTATTGTAGAAGAATTTACAAATGTAGGTCATATGTTAAATGAAATTAACAATAATATGTTTAGCTTAAACGAAAGCATCGAGGAAATTTCTGCTACTACTGAGCAGTTATCAGCTAGTACCGAAGAAACTGCTGCATCTACAGAAGAAATGAACGCAACTTCTCTAGAATTAGAGAAAGCCATTGAAGTCGTTGCTACTAAAGCACAAGAAGGTTCTTTAACTATTAATAAAGTTAGTAAGCTTAGTGAAGATATGAAACTTTCTTCAATATCATCTAAAGAAAAAGCTTTAGAAATATATAGCAGAACAAAAGCTAATCTAGAAAATGCAATTGAACAATCTAAAGCAGTTAATCAAATTAATGAACTCTCTAATACAATATTAAGTATTACTGAACAAACAAACTTATTGGCCTTAAATGCTGCCATTGAAGCAGCTAGAGCAGGAGACGCAGGCAGAGGATTTGCAGTTGTCGCAGATGAAATAAGAAAGTTATCAGAAAACTCAAGGTCATCTGTTACAAAAATTCAAGATATGATAAGTGAAGTTATAGCTGTAGTAAATGCATTATCAACAAGCTCAGAAGAAATTATTGATTTTATAGACAAAAAAGTATTAAACGATTACGAAAGCGTAGTGCAAAATAGTGAACAGTACAATGAACTTTCAAATACAATTAATGACATAGTGACAGAATTTAGTGCTATTTCTCAAGAACTTCTTTCATCAGTACAAAATTTAGTGCAAGCAATTAATCAAATAGCAGCATCTTCCAATGAAGAAGCAGCAGGAGTAGCAAACATTGCTGAGAGGGCATCATCAATAGTTAATATGACAGAAAAAGTTGTTGATTTAACTAATAAATCAAATAAAGAATCACATTCTCTTATCGAATTAGTTAAGCAATTTAAAATCTAATATGACTAAGAAATCCACCAAAATTTGGTGGATTTTTCATTTAATAACTTCTAATAAAGCAAATGGAATTCTACTTAATGGAAGCTGCTTGCAAACAGCACCTATTTCAAATGCAACTTTTGGCATACCATAAATTACAGAAGAAGATTCATCTTGCCCAATAGTATAGGCTCCTCTCCTTCGCATTGCTAAAAGCCCCTTTGCACCATCTTGCCCCATACCTGTAAGGATAATTCCAACTGCATTATTCCCCGCTTCTTTAGCAACAGATTCAAATAAAACATCAATTGAAGGGCAATGTCCATTAACCTTTTCTCCTTCAAAACAGTCAACCTTAAATTTATTCGATATCCTCTTTATTCTCATATGTTTATTCCCAGGAGCAATGAGAACTTTTCCTTGCTCAACATAATCGCCACTTTCAGCTTCTTTTACTTCTAGATTGGTCAATTTATTTAATCTCTCAGCAAAAAGCTTAGAAAAAAAAGGGGGAATATGCTGTACTACAACCACTCCAGGTATATTAGAAGGCATATTTTTTAATATGCTCAAAATGGCCTCTGTTCCTCCTGTCGAAGCTCCAATGGCAATTATTTCTTTGGAACTTAAGCTATTTTTTTCACACTTAGAGTTGATATTGGTGTTTTCATTGTTTTTTATTATTTTTGCTTTAGATGCAATATTTATCTTATCAATTAATTCTAATATAAACAGCTCCACATTTTTTATATTCTCCATATCAGGTTTAGCAACAAAATCTACTGCTCCAGCATCCAGTGCGTCAAAGACTATTCCATTTATTGAACTTACAACTATAACAGGTATTGGATACTGTGGAATAAGTTTGCGAATAAATTCAATACCGTTCATCTTTGGCATTTCCACATCACAAATCATGACATCAGGCTTGTATTTCAATATTTTATCTCTTGCATCATAAGGATCTTGTGCTGTTGCTACAACCTCAAGTCCCTCTGCTGATGATATCCCAAGAGATAAAAATTTTTGAAAAAAATAAACTATCATCAACTATTAGGACTCTAATATTTTTCATTAAATCACCTCAATATATAGATGTAACTTGTCAAATCTTCCTATATACAGATGGCATCACATACTGAAATTTAGATTCATTCCGTTGTATTGACTCTGTAAGTCCTATAAACAGATATCCCCCATACTCCAATATGTCATAAAATTTATTTATAAGCTCAGTCCTAGTTTTGCTGTCAAAATATATCATCACATTACGGCAAAATATAACATGGAATTTCTTCCTAAAAGGAAAAACTTTATTCATCAAATTAAACTTCCTAAAAATTACTTCCTTTTTTATATTATCAACAATCATGTAATTTTCATTATCTATTCTCTTAAAATAACTAAGTCTCCATTGAGATGGAAGTAATTTAATTTGGTCCTTACTATATATTCCCTCCATTGCCTCATTTAATACTTTAGAAGAAATATCTGTAGCCAGTATTTTTGTATCCCATAGTTTTTTATCTTCTTTTAAATAATCATCTTTATTTAATTTCTTTGACATGTCCCTTACTATTCGCTGCATCCTATGAAATGTTGCAGACAATGGCACCATTCTAACGGACATAACTAAATTCTGCAATTCATTTATTATTTTACTGAGCTGACTTGCAGATTTTTGAAAATTATCTAATTTTAAACCATCTAAATCAGGGTTTTGCAACACCATTGCTTCAGCAATTACCAATTCCCCTACTAAATCCATAAGCTTGTCTAACTTTTCTACACTAACGCTTATAATATTCTGAACTGTTGTTGATATGTGTGTTTCATTTTTAGGCTTTTCTTTTTCCTCATTACTTAACTCATTATAAAATTGTGATTTATCAGAATCAATTAATGATACAATTTCTTCTTCTCTACTAATATCATTATCTTCATCTAAATTTTCTTCGCTTTGATTATTTTGAAAGTTATTCTTTAAATACTCAAATGTTTCTTCATCGATTTTTGTTAATTGCAGTTCTTTCACAAAAAGAGTTTTTATTAAATGTTCATATATTTCATCTTGAGATTTATAGGTTTTAAAGCATGTTGTAAATCCTTCTTTGCGAATTACCTCAGCACTTTCATCATTTTCAATAATATCTGATGGATAATATATAATTTCAGTTATTATGTCATATAAATTGTAAACTACTGAAAAAGCTCTTATATTCTCCATTTGGCAACCATCTTCAAAACACACAACAGCTTTAAATATATTAATTGTCTCATCATTACCATCTAATCTTATAAACTTATTATTTTTCAAATCATCGAAAAAGCCTTTATCCTTTCTACTAATTCAGCAGAGTCCCCATCTACATTTTTACGACCTGATATTTTTTCTAATTCAATTTTTATGAAATCTATACAGTTTAGAATCAAATCATTTAATGATGAGCAATAATCTTGTTTTGGATTGTTATTGCGAATATAAGAGAATAAATCTTCAACTGCGTGAGATATATCAAATATGCTTCTGTAGGACATCATGGCTGAGGAACCTTTGATGGTATGCATGATTCGAAACACTTCATTAATGTCTTCTTCAGAATAATAGTTATTAGAATCCGTTGATAATATGACTTGTTCCAACTGCTCCAATAATTGAGATGTTTCAAAAAGAAATAAATCAATTAAAGTATCATTTGTGTTAAAATCTGACATTTAATAAAACCCCCTGACTAGTGCCTTATAGCATTTGGAGATGAATTTACACTTACTTTTTGCAATATTTTACATTTTTTGACAAAATATTACAAATATCGATTGGTTGTAGTATATCATTTTTAGAACCTTATTTCAACAAATAAATTTAAAATATAATAACATTTCTATATAATAAATTACAGATTAAGTTTATCAAACATTTCTCCTTCTAAAGTTTTTATCATAAATGTATTTTCATCCAGTACTCCAAAGGTATGAGGATTATTTTCCTTTGGAAAAGTTATTGATCCAGGATTTATAATATATATACTATCTTTTTTAGTAATTTTGGGTATATGTGTATGTCCATGAATCATCATATCCCCATCAGCTAATGGAGGAATATTATTTTCATTATATATATGACCATGGGTTATAAAAATTCGTCTGCCATTAAAAAGTATGTTGGAATAAGAAGACATTAAAGGAAAATTAGTTACCATATCATCGACTTCACTATCACAGTTTCCTCTAATAGCAATTATTCTATGGGATAAACTGTTTAATATCCTAATTACTTCCTTTGGATTGTACTCTAGTGGCAAAGGATTCCTTGCACCATGATATAATACATCACCGAGGATTACTAAGTAATCCGCATTTTCCTTTTCAAACCATTCTAATGCCTTCCTCAAGTAAAAAGATGAACCATGAATATCTGAAATAAAAAATAGTTTCATACCTAACCTCCTTACAATATTTTTTAACATAAATATAAAAAAATTATATCATATCTTTTCATCAGAAAAATATAATTTACTCCTTAACATAACAAAAAGCCATTGAACATCTCAATGGCTTTTATAACACTAAATATTAAAAATATTTTGCAAGCTTTTTACTTTTTCCCTTTTTCCAACTTTTATTATATCCAATATAGCACAATATTTATCAACCATTAGCACTACAAATGTTTCCCTATATCTTGGCAAACTTAAAGTCATTGGCCACATATGCTTTTTTATAATATCCTTCTCTACATCATTTAATATAAAATACTTGCAGGCATTTTGCAGTGCTACTTCCGGATGCTTAAAACCATGCAATCCCTTATAAGGTTTGCTTATATGCCAGTCATATAAATAAAAGTCATGAAGTAATCCACCTCTAGCTGCTGCTCGATAATTAAGCCCTAACTTCTTACAAATCATGTAACTTAAAAAAGATACATGAAGGCTATGTTCAAGGCAGTCAATATTTCCATGATGTTTGAAATTCTTCATAGATTTAATTAGTTCATGATTAATCAGGTCACTTATGCAATTAAAATATTCTTCATCAAGTTTGAAATCTATTTTTGATTTTAACTTTGATTTTATTAATTCCACCATTTATAATGCTCCTTACATCTCTATTTTTAATTTCTTCATTTAAGTTTTGTAGGCGTGGGAAAGCTAAAAAAATTCGTTTATATTTTAATATTTTCTCTTTATATTTTGCCAATGGTAACTCTGAATAATCAAAAATTGTTTTCCTTAAATCCAGTGTGTTTTCTATTGATTTATAGGTGTCAAAAATGAAATACATGAATATGAATATTGCTACAAATACCTTAAAAGCATCAGGAATTACCTTAACGAAATTAACAATTTTAGGATGCACTATATGAATAAGCAAAAATGATAGTATCCCCCACAAAAGTGAAAATCTCAAACATATATAGCCTTTAAAATTTAAAGGTTCTTCACTGTAATCCCACCATTTTGCATTAAAGGATTTTTCCAATATATAACCTGTAATTAATTCCAATAGAGTAACAAAAAGTGTAGAAACAAATATACTCATCAGCAATGAAATACTTGACTTACTATAATCACCAAATATATTTATAATTAATTTTGAAGAAATAATAATTAAAATAGCACTAAAACCGTAGATTGGTGTAAAAGGTCCTATTAAAAAACCCCGATTTATAAATTTTCTTTGCTTTACACTTGCATAAGCTGTTTCCAACAACCATCCAAAAAATGAATATATCGTAAAATAAAGAAATAAATCTACTACCATATTATAACCTTCAACCCCTTTTCTTACTCTTATAAATTTAATACAAAATACTATTCGAATAACATCTGCATAGCATCTAATACTTCATTTAACCTGTCATCATCCCCGTCATTCTCAAGCAAAACTTGAATCCCTGTACCAAACAGCGAACCTATTATTAAGCGAGATATGGATTTTGTTGAAATCTCTTTTTTATTTTTAAATTGTAAGTTATTTAATATATATTTTTCTATTATCTCAGATAGTTCTTTATATAAGTTTCTTAATAAATCACTAAAGGCAGGTGACCAAAGAGCCAGTTCAGTAAATTCGTATAGAAGTTTAATAAACTTTGGATTGTTTTTCAGTGTTTTTTTGAAATGCGTTATTAATAATTTTATTCTTTCCTTAGGGGAATTTTCAGCTTTTAAAATTTCTTCTATTTCATGTTTATACTTATCTACTACCATTTTTATTACTTCTTTAAATAAACCTTCTTTGTTGTTGAAATAATAATTTATTTGACTCAGTACAACACCTGCCTCATTGGCGATATCTCTCATAGAAACATTTGCATATCCCCTGGTAGATATACATTCAGAAGCAGCCAATAAAATTTTTTCCGATTGACTTAGTTTTTTTGTTTCAAAAGTCATAATAGTCACCTCGAAATTTGGTCATACGTCCGATTTAATTCTATTTTAGTTACATAAGATATTTCTGTCAAGGATAATCAATATTTTTATTATATTGTTCCTTTTATGGTTTTATGATAATACATAATTTTATAAAAATAAAAGACCTAGAATTTTTTTAATATTCTAAGTCTTTTATGTACATTTGTAGTATATTCAATTGTTTCAGCTTTACTGCAAAAAAATCTTTTTTAATATTTCCCAAATTCTTTATCATCTAGAACGATTTTTTTAGGCACATCTTTATCATTCAATTCATTTTTCTTTCCTGATTTGGATTTTTTATTTTCAGTCATACTGTCCAACATCTTAATAATTTCAGGATCTAAATTTTTCATTTCTTCATAAGGTAATGCTTTATTCCCAGATTTTTTTAGCTTAAATCTAGATACTTGTTCCTTTAAAGCATCAGCTTGGCTTGATAGTTCTTCACTAGCAGCAGCGCTTTCTTGGGAAGTTGCTGAATTCTTTTGTACTACATCTGATACCATCATAATCCCTTGATTTACTTGTTCAATTCCGCTTGCTTGTTCATTAGATGCAGTTGCAATTTCTCCAACAAGTGATGCCACTTGTGAAACATCATCAACTATCTTATTTAAAGCCTCTGAAGTTTTGTTAGCAATTGATGTTCCCTTTTCAACAGTTTTAATGGAATGCTCTATTAATTCAGTTGTTTCTTTAGCAGCATTTGAACTCTTTGCAGCTAAGTTTCTGACTTCTTCAGCAACTACAGCAAAGCCCTTTCCATATTGGCCTGCCCTTGCAGCCTCGACTGCAGCATTTAAAGCAAGTATGTTTGTTTGGAATGCAATATCATCTATAACCTTAATAATCTTAGAAATATTATTAGATGAAACATTTATTTCTTCCATTGCTTTTAACATATCTTTCATTAAGCTATTACCTTGTTCTGCATTATTCTTAGCTATTTCAGCAATTGAACTGGCTTGATTTGCGCTTTCAGCGTTTTTCTTAGTTTGAGTCGCTATTTCTTCCATAGAAGCAGTTAATTCTTCAATTGTACTAGCTTGCTCTGTAGCTCCTTGAGAAAGTTCAATGCTCGAGTCTGATACCTGTTTAGCACCTCCTGCTACTTGGTCTGCAGCATTATTGATATTAGATATTAAATTATTTAAATTGTCAGTCATCCTGTTAAATGCTTGTGCTAAATTCCCCATTTCTTCTTTTGTATTAATATCAATATGAACATCTAAATCTCCATCTGCATTCTATCTGCTGCCACGACAAGTTTCTTTATTGGATTGCTTATAATTCGACTAACAAATATTCCAAGTGAAACTGCAACAACTACAGCTATAATAATTACTGTTATCATTGTAACTATTGCAGTGTTAGCAGCTGCATCATTAGATTCAGACTGATTTTGGGCGCCATTTACTTTTAATTCTAAAAGCTTATCAACTGTTAGTCGTACTTCATCTTCAATGTCCTGTAAATCTCCTTTTGTAATGACTAAAGCTTCTTCATCCCTATTTTCTATACATAGTTCATATAATTCATCAATGCAAGTCCTATATTTGTTTATTGCTTGTTTATATTGTTCAAAATATTGTCTAACTTCATCTTGAACAATTGTCTTCTCAAAGCTTACAGCATATTCGTCTATTTGGCTTAGAAATTGATTAATTTTATTATATGATTCCTGAATTTCTGAAGGATCATCATCAAGTATCATATTCCTTGAATTTACCCTTGCCCTTTGATATAATCTTGCCATATTTGCAACTTCAGAAAGTGGAACTGTCATATTTTCATATAAAATAGTATCATTGTTATTTATTTTTGTTATGTTCGAAATCCCGATAACTCCTACGACTCCAGAAATCATTGCTACAATGATAAATGTTACAACAAGTTTTACGCTGATTTTTAAATTATAAAACCATTTCATAATCAAATCCTCCTTATTGTAAATAGTGTTTATTGCAGGATTACAACAAATTGCTTCTTAGTTATTTAATAGCTTTTCACAATCAAGCAATAGCTTCACATCATCTCCAACTTTGCCTAATCCCTTAATAAATCTGTTATTTTCTTTTACTACCCCCTGTGGTGCAACAATCTCTGTTTTTGGAATAGATATAACTTCTGATACATTATCCACTATTAATCCAGTAGATAAATCATTGATATTGATTACAATAACGCAGGTCCTCTCATTATAATCCACCAGATTCTTATTAAATCGCAGCCTAACATCCATAACAGGAATAATTTTTCCTCTTAAATTAATAATTCCTCGTACATAATCTGGGAGTCCAGGCAGTTTAGTTATTGGCTGCATTCCTATGATTTCAACTACATTTTCAAGCTCAATCCCATAAGTTTCATTGTCAAGTTGAAAAGTTAAATACTTTTCACTGAAATTGTTTTCTTCTAAAACTTCTGCCACTTTTCTCACCCCCTTTTCTCAAGATGTTATTTATAGTTTTTATTTCATGCCAATATTAACTCATACTATTGTCAATTTACATCATTCTAATTATTGCAATCATCAAAACACAATTGTAGTTAAATCATACTATAACTGTAAAATATTGTCTAATTATGTTTTATTTTGTCGATTTAATTTGAGTAATAAAAATGCTAGGCTAAATATTTAGCCTAGCCAATTTTTACGCTATATAAGTTTTTCGCTTATTATATAACTTGTATCTCTTTAAAGCACTTTCAACAATTTTAAAAATCAAACCCTTATATCCTAGACCACATGCATCAGCCATTTTAGTCAAATCGCTATATCCTCTCATGAGGCCTGGCAATGAATTTGCTTCTAATACATAGGGTATATTATCCTTTAACCTTATATCAATCCTTGCATAGTCCTTTAGTCCTAAAATATTATAAGCTTTTTTTGCTGCATCTTCTATTCTTTCTTGTGTATTCATATCAAGCTCTGCTGGAACATGGTATATTATTTTATCACCGTAATGGAATTTTACTTCAAAGCTATAAAACCTATATAAATTCTTTGGAAGGTTGGAAAAGTCTATTTCTAAGATTGGTAGTATGAATAAGTCCTCATCATTCCCAAGAATTCCTACTGTAAATTCTCTTCCTTCTATATATTCTGTAATCATAATTGGGGGATTATAGGCATTTAATTCCTCTTTTACTTTTTTGATTAAATCCTTTTTATTGAAAACTAAGCTATTCTGATGAATACCTCTACTTGAACCTTCATCTTTTGGTTTAACTATTACTGGAAATTTAAAGTCGATACCTTCAAGTTCCGTGATATCACTGACGTAAGTAAAATTAGGAGTATTGATATTGCTTTCTCTAAATAATTTACACGAATATATTTTGTTGTAAGCCAATGCATGGCCTATAGGAGAAGAACCTGTATAAGGGATACCTGCATATTCTAAAATTGCAGGTAACTGACACAGCCTAGAATCTCCATTTATGCCATTGCAGAGGTTAAATACTAAATCAACTTTTTCTTTTCTTAGTTTACTCAAAATATTGTCATCAAAGGTTAAATCTATACATGTATATTTTTCTGAAAGAACCTTCTTTAAATCAGCTACGGTCTTCATTTTTTGGTTGTCTTCCATTAATCCTTCTTCATTTGGTAAAAACTTCATTCTAGACTTGTCAGTAACAATAGCAATTTTCATAAAAGACATCTCCTTTATATGATAAATTGCTATTATCTACTGTTATTTATTTAAAACTATTGCGTGTATGGACTCAATCAAATCCACGACTTTTGAACGCTTAATTAGTGATGTAGGTTCTCCATCAATTACTGCAAGGCAATTTGTTCCGTCGTATCTATAAAGTTCAATTTTTATTTCAGGGAATTTTTCATTATCCAAATATAATTTTAAGCCAATTTCCTTCTTTTGTGTAGGTCTTTCATCTGTAAAGCTTTCTGCCTTTAAATTTCTTAATGCAGTTCGTAAGTCAGTAGTATCAATTTCTTTATCTTTGTAATAATAAATCTTCTTATCGTCTTTTTCTTCTGATGTAATAGTGTATGTTACACCTTCTAGAGAAATATCAATTTGCTTTATATCATCAAAATCTCCATAGAACGCCTCAGTATGCCTTAAAGAGTTATATGATGCATCCATTAAGTTTTTATACTTGTCAGATGAAATCTTGTATATTATCTTTGAGTCTCCTACTCTTACATAAGCTGTAATCTTTTCATCTTTTGAATCTTCATCTTTATTTTCTATATTATTCTTTTCTTCTGGATCACGGCTAATTTTCAATACAAAAGTATTTGTTTTTTCTTCATTATCTTTCTTTGTAGTATAATCAATTGTTACTGTTAATTCTGGTTTATCTAAGCCATATTTTATAAGGTCCTCATCTGTTGCCTTGTATGTTACATAATCTTTTAGATTTAGCTGCGAAATTCTACTTAAATAGCTGTTTACCCTTGTTGTATCAAGCGGAAGCTCTTTTCCATCTATTTTTGCAAAATATACATCATCAACGTTATAACTTTTATTGCTGTCCTTTTCATAAACAACATTGTAATTTTCAGTACCTTTAAATTGAATCTTGGTTACATTATTATTAAAAATTGGAGTTTTATCATGGTTAATTAAATCGCTTAATACTATTTCATAATGTTCCATTGGGTCTTCTTTTACTAGATATACCTTGCCATCCCCAATTGACACATATCTTTGTGAGTCCATTATGCTGTAATCTCCAACTAAGATTTTATATGACTTTTCATCTGTTGTTAAATTAATTGTACAAATAGGGTCATCTAATCCATATTGTCCATAATCATCTACATCTTCGATTTCGAAAGAAGCTCTAAACTCTTCAAACAAATCCAATAAGTCATTGATTTTTTCTTCATCAACTGGAAATAATTCATCTTCATCGTAAACCCATTTATCATCCTTGTGGAATGCAAAGCTTTCTTTCTTGTCTTCCGATTTATATTCCCATGATAAGGACTTCACAGAATCTTTTGGTATTTGTAAAATTACTTCCTCACTGTTTCTTATTTTTTCCTTATGTTCTTCATATTGTTTAACTGCATAGGTTGCAATTGCAGTAATAGCTAAAATACATAGAAGTATATAGATTTTTTTAGAGCGACGCATTTTGCAACCTCCTTCTCCTTATAATAACGAAAATCCCAACTGCTAGATATATTAGTGGAAATACTCCAATCATCAATACTTTTAATAACAAGGAGGTAGAATCGCTGATGGTCAAATAATTATAATTTAATGACTTGCTTCTTATTGCAATGGCTTCTCTTTCCCCTATTAACCTTGCCAATGCATTCATAGCTAAATTAACATTAGCACCTGATGAATAAGCATTATAAGTATCTTCTAGGAAATCAGAAGATGTAAACCATACAATCTTTCCATCATTATCATTTTCTATTAAAACAGCTAAATCAAATGGACCATCTATGTCTCCATCTTCTTTTTCATAAGTAGAAATGTCATATCCTGCAATCTTGCTGTATGCAAGGTTGGAAGTATATAGTAAAGAAGTAACTGTTGCATCTTCTGGATTTTCCTTTTTGGTCAAGCCTAATGAAACTGGCATAATTGGATAATAATTTTCATCTATAAGGGAACTTGTTATTATATGTCTCCTCATATAAGGCAATAGCATGAAAGGTGCTTGAAATGCATAGTGTTGCCTATCTCCTTCAACAACAATTCCTTCATTGGCTTCTATACCATAATCTGATAAGATATTATATAAATTTTGTAAAATGCCTTCTTTTGTAGGTCCAGCAACTACCAATAGTTTCCCACCATTTTTAACATATTCTGCTAGTATTTCTTTTTCCTTATCTGAAATATCGCTAGATGGTGCATAAATCATAACTGCATCTGCATCTTCTGGAACAGAATCAACATTTAACAATGAAAACTTTTGAATCTCATAATTGCCTTTTTCTATATGGTCTTTAAAAGCTGTTGGGAGGTCAGATTCTCCATGTCCTTCTAAAAGATATATTTTTGGCAAATCTTCACTTGTTACATAGTCTATGGCAGAAGTAATAGCCCCTTCTCCATCAAAATACGAGCTACTGGTTAAAGTATAATAGTTATTTTGTTGAACATAAATGTCATCATAGCTTATATAACGGCTTTTATCTCCGCTTACTACAATTAAGCTGTTGTTTTCTACTGTTTCATTAGTATACTGTTTAGCAAAAGTAGGATAAACATCTGGATTCTTTTTTTCAACTTTTATATGGTCTGATAAGCTATCATACTTGCCTAACAGATTTTCAATTACATAGTCCTCTTTACCAGATTGAACTATCCAATAAATAGTCACATCTTTGTCTAGGGAATTTACTACTACTTTAGTATTGCTAGTTATAGAATATAGCTTTGATGAGCTTATATCATATTTTGTAAGTGGCGTAGGTAAAGAAGATACTAAAATATTTACCATAATCAAAATTGCCAATACAATAGCAGTCATAATAATTGAATATGAACCGCCTCGCATAGCAATTTTATTATCCCGTTTATCTTGCATATCTTTTTTCTCTTTTAAGTTCTTTTTATCGCTTGCATCATTTTTGTTTGATATCTTAAGGAGTTCCGATAATTTCATTAGTTATACCTCCTCTTTTCAAGGGACTGTACTGAAAGAAACAAGAAAAATACAATCACAGCCAAATAATATATTATAGCTGTCATGTCAAATACTCCATTTACAAATACATTAAACCTTTCAAATAAGGATAGTTTCCTCATTATGCTAGGTAACAACCCTTCTAGCTTTGTTTTATCCACGAAGTAAGTAACCATTACTGCTGCAATTAATAGGGCTGACACTATAAATGCCAAGTCACTGTTTTTAGTTAAATATCTAATGATTAGCCCTAATGCAATTATAACTATGAATAATGCTATGATAGAACCTACTGCTGTTGAGGACACGTATTCTGATAATTTTACGCTGTAATAATTTAACAATATAATGGCAATTCCAATTCCTGCAGCAAATCCTTGATTTTCAGTAAGTGAAGAGATAAACACTCCTATAGCAATCAATGCGCTTCCCATTACGAAAAAGGCTAATATTGAACCATAAGCAGTTAATAGGTAAACGTCTCCAAATCTTCTAAATATTAAAGGATAAATACATATAAAGCTTAATGGAATTAAATATATTAAAAGCAATGCTAAGTATTTCCCTACAACTACCTCTGTAGTAGTAATTGGAAGGGAATATAAAAGCTGATCAGTTTTTTGTTTCTTTTCCTCAGCTATAACACGCATAGTAAGTATTGGAACAATAATTACAAATATTAGGCTACCAAAACTAAGAACGAACTCAAAATTGCTGACAGCAGCTTGAATGTTATATAAAACTGCACCAACCCCTATAAATGCCAACAATAAAGCTCCAAAAACATAGGTTGCCAATGAATGAAAATACAATCTCAATTCATGCTTAAATACTGCAATCATTTAGATGACACCTCACCTTTTACAGATTCATCTGCAGCACTTTCTGTAAGTTCAAGGAATATTTCTTCAAGATTAGTTTTCTTCAAGCTCATTTCCAACAAAGCCTTTCCATTATTTGCAAATGCATAAAAGATTTTTCGTGAGACTTCATATATATCTTTGTTGTTGGTTTTTATATGTGCCATTAAATATCCTGTATCTCTCTTTTTAAAGTTTATATCAGAAATGTAGCTTATGTTAGATAATAATTCTTTAATTTCTTCTTCTGTAGCATCGCTGGTAATAAAAATTTCATTTGGTGCCAACAACATCTTCTCAAGATTTTCTGGTTCACCAAAGGCTATTAGCTTCCCTTTTGATATAATCATTATTCTGTCGCATATCGCTTGTACTTCTGAAAGTATGTGGGAACTAAAAATAACTGTATGGTTTTTCCCCAGTTCCTTAATTAAATCACGGATTTCAACAATTTGAATAGGGTCAAGGCCTACAGTGGGCTCATCAAGTATGATTACTTTAGGACTGCCAAGAAGTGCTTGGGCAATTCCAACTCTTTGTTTATATCCTTTTGAAAGGGAGGAAATAGGCCTATTTCTAACATTTTCAATTCTTGTCATCTGAATTACTTCTTCAATCTGTTTCTTTAGTTCTTCTCCACTGAGTCCCTTAGCTTCCCCAACAAATGTCAAATACTCTACTGGTGTTTCGCTTAAATACAATGGAGGTTGTTCAGGTAAATACCCAATGAGTTTCTTTGCTTCATTAGGTTCTTCAAAAATGTCATATCCGTAAATCTTTACACTTCCTTCAGTTGCTGACAAACATCCAGTCATTATGTTCATAATTGTGCTTTTGCCAGCACCATTAGGCCCCAAAAATCCATAGACATGGCCTTCTTCAATCTCAAAGGAAACATCGTCTACTGCTAAAAAATCACCATAATACTTTGTTAAGTGTTCAACTGATATCATAGTTAACCTCCTTTGCCCTATCTAAATACCATAATTATTATAAAATCCAAATCTGAAAATACACTGAAAATTATGAGAAAAATATAAAAAGGATGAAGTTTATTTGCTTCATCCTTTTTATTAGTTATCATTTGAACAAGGTAGTTCTACATAAAAGCTATTAATTCCATTTTTGCTTTCTACCCATATTTTGCCATGATGGGCATTAACAATGCTTTCTGCAATTGAAAGTCCTAAGCCAAAGCTGCCTGTTCTGCTTCTAGCCTTATCACCTCTATAAAATCTTTTAAATATGTTTTTAGCTTCTTCTGGGGAAATTGGCTCACCTTCATTAGCTACTTCCAATAAGCAGCGTTTTTTACCAAGTTTTTTCAATGTCAGCCATGTAGTTCCAGATTCTCTTGAATATTTTTGGGCATTATCTAGCAAGACATCTAATACCTGATGAAGCTGTGCCTCTTCTCCTTTAACTTTTATACCATCATCAATATATGTTTTTAGGGCTAGTCCCTTCTCAAAAAATACTGGTTCAAATGGAAGAATTGCATTGGACACTACCTTGCTAAAATCAACAACGCTAAAAGCTTTTCTTGAATCTGTATCATCTGCCTTTGCAAGTTCCAGCATTTTTTCAATTAGGCTCTTCATCTGCTTAGACATGGTTAATATGCTATTTAAAAACTTCTGCTTACTTTCTTCATCAAATTCAGGACTTTGAGCAAGCTCAGCATTTGTCATTATTACAGTTAGTGGGGTTTTTAACTCATGAGAAGCATCTGCCACAAACTGTCGCTGTTGCTTCCACGCTAAATCTACTGGCTTTACAGCCCATTTAGATAACATTATGCTTATGCCTAAAAATATGAAAAAGCTAAGTACACCAATTAAAATACATGTTTTCATCATATTATTAAGAGTCGCACGTTCACTGGAAATATCAGAAAAAATTAGGTAGTAATTTTGTGGGGTAGCAACTCGATAATACCTTAAATTATATTTTTCTAATACAGCAAAAGGCCTAGGTGAACTAAATACTGCATTTATTAAGGAATCGAGAAATTCCCGATCAGACAAATCAAAGTATCCTCCACCAGTGGCTAATAGTTCGCCACGAAGTCCAAGCTGAACAGTAAAATATGGCAATCTAATATCTTCAACTATCTCATTGGGATTTTCCAATCTAAATGGCTGTCTAGCGATGTTTTGCATCATAGCTATGTTTTCTGCTTCAAGGTTAGCCTTTGTAAAATAATACACTAGACCTAAAATAACACAGAGCATAATAGTTACAATACTCATATTGATTATGACAAACTTAATTTGCAACTTTTTTATCATTTTCCACTACCTCCAGATAATACCCTAGCCTACGTGCAGTTTCAATTCGGACATTGGAACCTATGCTTGAAAGCTTCTTCCTTAAAAAACCAATATAGACTTCAACATGGTTTTCGACAGCATCAGAATCATATCCCCATACCTTAGTTAAAATCATCTCTTTTGAGAGGATTTTTCTACCAGATTGAAAGAGAAAACGCATAATATCAAACTCTTTCGCTGAAAGCCTTACGCTGTTTTTACCACAAACTAACATGGCAGAAGAAAGGTCCAGTGATGTATTTCCAAACTTAAGCTCATTTACTTGAGCGCCTTGCCTGCGTAAAAGTGCATTTATACAAGCCAAAAGCTCCCTTATATCAAAAGGTTTTGTTAGATAGTAATCAGCTCCTGAATTTAACCCCTCTATACGGTCTTCTATTTCAGATTTTGCAGTAAGCATTAATATTGGAGTCCCTATGTTTTTTTCACGAATTCTCCTTGTTATCTCATACCCGTCCATTTTAGGCATCATAATATCTAAAATCAGCAAATCATATATTCCCAATTCAGCTAACTCATTTCCTGATTCACCATCATAGGCAACATCTACTTCAAAACCCTTTTTCTCCAATAAAGACTTAATCGAATCAGCCAACAGCTTTTCATCTTCAACTATAAGTATCCTCAAAAGGTATTTCACCTCCCATACACACTATATAATACTATAGTACTCTGAATTTAATCTGAAAATATAAATCATCTTAATATAATATTACCATATAAAAATAGGGATGAAAAAATTCATCCCTTATTATTTCTCTATTGACCAAATTCTCCATCTATTAATTTCGTAATTTTTAGCCTTTCTGCTATCAAACTCCTGTATAGCCCTATCAATTTTTTTTAATAGTAATTCCTTTTGTTCTGGCAATTTCCCCTTCAAAATCAATGTATTCGTCTTGTGGGTAGCATTAAATATCGTATTTCTCATATTTAAGTTTTCCAACAATAATCTTTCTTCTTTAATTAAGTCCAATAATCCAAGCCTTTCAAATTCCTTATTCCTTAATTTTTCAACTAATTTTGCATCTTTAAATATTACTAAAGTAACCACTATAATAACCTCTGGATTAACCATAGATAACAAGCTGGCAGTATCTATTGCATTTTCCCTACTTAACTTTTTACCACCAAGTCCAAGCATAATATAGGTTGAATAACTTATGTTGCATTCTTCTAATATCTTCATTGCCTTATAATTGTCTTCCCTAGTGACTCCTTTATTATGAAATTCAAGTATTTCATCATTACCCGATTCTACTCCAATTGACAGTTCTCCTACACCTAGGTTTTTCAATTCCTTCAATTCATCTTTGCTTTTTCTTAAAATATCATCTGCTCTGGCAAAACTGCTTATGTTCTCCACCTGAGGAAAATATTCCTTTATTAAATGGATTATCTTAATTAAGGTATCAGTATCTAAACAAAAAGGATTTCCTCCTGCCAATACAATCTTCTTTACTGGTTTTCTTCTATTTGAATAAATTTCTTTTAAAATTTTTAATTTATCTTCAATTACATTCAGTCCTAAAAACTTAAACTTATTATCATGATTTAAATCACAGTATAAGCATTTATCCCAACTACATCCTATCGTCACAGGAACTGCAACACTATAGCCCTGTGTCATTGGGACATAGAAATAATTCCCATACTCTTTATATACTTCAGCTAATAAATTTTTACCTTCCAATTTCCCACATCCATTCCTAAACAATATGATTTTATCTTGTATTATAAATGCTAATTATTTAATTAAAAGCTGTTTCCTAAAAAAGACATTAATAAAATCAGACATGTTACTGCTGCTAAAACATCACTAAATCTTATACAAGAATTATAGCACTAACTAAATATTCCCCTAAATCATACAAAGGCAAATTCATATAAACAGTGAAAACTACTAAATACAGCTACTAAGACCAAATTTATCTTTTAATTAACATAAAACATTATAACATAATCGTTAATTAGAAGCATATTTTAAATTCTAGTAATTACCTGCAATTATTTCAATTTTTATGAATTACATAATTATGTTTAATATATTTTGATATAATTATTAAAATGGATACATCAATTTTTTATTGTAGTTAAACACTTCAACAAAAAACAAAGAAACTTTTGAGTTTTGAAAGGATGGAAAAAATGAATAGATTTCATAATTTATCACCTATTACCTGCCAACCCTTCTCATGTCAGCGGGAAAATCTTACTATCCGCGGACATATTTATCGTAAAGAAGCTGGCATATTGCCTGCTATAATAATATGCCATGGGTTTATGGCTAATCAGAAAACTGTAAAGCACTATGCTGAATTTCTAGCAAATCTCGGTTGGTCTGCATTTATATTTGATTTCTGTGGTGGGGGAATAAAAAGTACAAGTGATGGCAAACAGGAGGAAATGTCAGTTTTGACAGAAGTAGAAGATTTAAAAGCTGTTATACAGTACGTTAAGCAAAGAGATGATGTAGTTAAAGAAAGAGTTTCCATAATGGGATGCAGCCAAGGGGGATTAGTCTGTGCATTAACTGCTTCACAGTTAAAGGATGAAATTGAAAGCCTTATTCTTTTTTATCCAGCATTTTGTATCCCAGACCATGCTCGCAGAGGTAAAATGATGTTTGCCAAATTTGACCCAAATAATATCCCCCCAATAATAAGCCAATTTCCGATGAAGTTGGGAGATATTTATGTAAAAGATGTTATAAACATGAATGTCTATGATGAAATTAAAGGTTATGATGGCCCAGTTTTAATAATTCATGGGACAAATGATAGAATAGTAGATATTTCATATTCTAGAAAAGCAAGGCAAATATATAAAAACTGCCATTATGCAGAGTTAGAAGGTGCTGGCCATATATTCAGGGGAGGTGATGATATCAAGGCAATGGAAGTATTAAAGGAATTTTTAATAAATAAAACTTGCAAATCTGAAAAATATTAAATCGCTTCTAAGTATAAAAAGGAGTAGGTTTTAAATCAATCCTACTCCAATTATTAATTAAGAGTTTATAACTTGCATATATTATTATTTTCTAACGGTGTATTATATTTAGATTGATTCATAAATTGAGCTAATGCTTTTCTAACCCTATCAATTGATGCTAATGTTCCTGGCCCTGCTATGCAACCTCCAGGGCATGCCATACCTTCGAGTAAATACCCGTTTTTTTTGCCAGCTTTAGCAATCCTCATCAATTTTACACAATCATGAAGATTTGATGCAGATTCAATCAATATTTCTCGAGATGGGTCTAACATCTGAGCTGTTTTCTTAACAGCTTCTGCTACCCCGCCTGCTGCAGCAAAACCCCTTCCTAGAATAGAAGCATCTTGGATCTCCTTATCAACTTCTATTTCAGACAATTCAATACCCTTACCTACGAACATCCCCATCAGCTCTTCAAAGGTTATTACAAAATGTACATAATCTTTTACCTCTTCTCTTAAGGCTTCTAATTTCTTAGAAATACATGGTCCTATAAATGTAACAATAGCCTCTGGATCTATTCTTTTTATGTATTTTGCTGTTTCTACCATAGGAGAAGCAGAATCTGATATATATTTATATTGATCTGGAAACATCTTCTCTACCATCAAAGTCCAGGAATTACAACAGCTTGTTCCCATATATGGGTATTCATTTGGGACTTTCTCTAAAAATTCTTTAGCTTCATTTAATGTAGTTATATCAGCTCCAAGACCAACTTCTACAACATCTTTAAAACCTAACAGCTTGATTCCTTCAAATATTTGTGACGGGCTTACTAACAACCCAAATTGGCCTACAAAGGAAGGTGCAATAATAGCATACATATGGTCATTTGTTTTTAACGCCTTTATTAATTGATATATTTGGGATTTGTCAGCAATAGCCCCAAAAGGACATTGAGTAATACATCGCCCACAAGAAACACATTTTTTGTCATTTATCTTAGCTCTACCCAATTCATCGCTTTCAATGGCATTTACTCCACATACTTGTGAACAAGGCCTATGATACTCAATAATAGCATTATATGGGCAATTTTCTTTACATTTCCCACATCTAATACACTTTTCTTTATCAATAAGGGCTCTGTTTTTCCCAATAGATACAGCATTTACTGGGCATACATTAGTACAAGGATGTGCTAAACATTTTCTGCAATTGTCTGTTACAATAACTGCTCTATCAGGACATGCTTCACAAGCAAACTTAATAACATTTACCAAAGGTAAATCTAATACCATTTTATCAACATCGATTGAATCAATTCCATCGGTTACCTTAGTAAATTCCTTTAAACTTCTAACATTAAGTCCCAATGTTAATCTCAATCTTTCTTCAACGATAGCTCTTTCCCTAAAGATATTTTCTCTATATTTTGCTACTTCGCCTGGAATAATATAATATGGGATTCTTTCTATTTCGCTTAAATCCATATCATTGTAAGCTATTCTTGCAATTTCTGCAAAAACTTTTCTACGAATATTAATAAGATCTACATAGATTTCCTTCATATATTTCCTCCATGTTTATTATTTCCTCAATTTCTTCATTATTTTCTCCATTACAATTTGGCTAGTTGCATTGCATATAACTTCATCATCTACAACTACAACTGGTGAAACATTTCTACTTTCACCTTTGCAGTAACCAAGGCACTTTACAACATCAATATCAAGTTCATCGTCCCTATAATCTTCATTTTCACTTATTAAATCTTTCAAATCCTCAACTTGATCTAAAATATTCATCGCACCTAATAAAGTACAATTTGAGCCCATGCAAACTTTTACTTTCATTTAAATCCTCCTAGCAAGTTAATTCTTGAAATTGATTTGTTAATTTTTTGCCTATTATATTTATTATATAATATTATTGATTATCAAACTACAAAAATTTAGGAGGATTTATCATCATAATTGCCAATTTCGTATTAACTACTAGTTTTCCCTTAGAAACTCAATAAAAATAAAACCTCCTAGAAACTTAAAAAACATGAAAATTATTTATTATAACCACTAACGGAGTTATTTTAATATTTAAATAGTATTCTGTCAACCTATATTACTTATGTAATAAAATGTTTAAAAACAATTATCAATCAATAGAATAAAAAATACATAGAAAAATTGAGTGGGGTCTAATTTAGACTTTAGACCCCACTCAAACTACTATATAATTTATTTGTTTTCTGCCAATTCTTTCTTGGAGAATAGTATCTTGTATCCTTGTACAGCAAGTACTATAGCAAGCAAGAACAATAATACTGAAAATACTACCATAATGTAATTGCCAGTAGCAATGTTGTTCTTTACTAAGATTGCCAATGCAGAAAGTGTTACTATTAACATAAATACCATTGGAATAACCAACATGCTGTATTTTTTAGCAGATTTCTTCAACCACAATGCAACTGTCATCAATGCCAATGCGGCTAGCAATTGGTTTGCAGAACCGAATATTGGCCATATCTTTTGATAACCACCTACTGATAATAATGAACCTAATATAACTGTTATTGTTGTGGAAACATACATATTTGTAAGAGCTGATTTCTTTTCTTTTTGTGGATCTTCAAAATATTCTTGGAAGATAAATCTTGCTAACCTTGTTGCAGTATCTAGAGTTGTAAGTGCAAAAGCAGATACAGCTAAAGCAACGAATGTTTTACCTATAGAGAATGGAATACCAATCTTAGTCATAAATGTTCCTACGCCTTCAGCAAATACGTTAGTTGGCCCAATTTCATTTAATTTTGATAAGAATTCTCCAGAACTCAAATATGCTGCTGTAACCATTGCTATAACAGCTAATACACCTTCAATTAACATTGAACCATATCCAATTAATCTTACATCTTTTTCGCTATCCAATTGTTTAGATGATGTACCTGAACCTACTAGAGAATGGAATCCAGATATAGCACCACAAGCTACTGTTACAAATAGTATTGGGAATAATAATTGATTATTAACCTTAAATCCTGTAACAGCATCAAGCTTAATAGATGGATTATAGAAGATAATACCTAACACAGCTCCAACAATCATTGCATATAATAGATATGAATTTAGATAATCTCTTGGTTGTAATAGAATCCATACTGGTGCTGTTGATGCAAGCCATATATAAATTGCTAAAATTATTACCCAAGTATTTATGCTTAATTTTAGTGGGAATACAGTACCAAGCCATATTGATAAGAATAGAAGAATAACTCCGATAACTGTTCCGATCTTAATGTCTAAGCCTTTTCTATAAACTGCATAACCAAATCCGATTGCCAAAATCATAAATAGAATTGAAGATGTTGCTGCTTCAGGAGTATTATGGAAAGTAGTTGCAACAATATTCATGAAAGCTGCAATAATTAATATTAATGTTAACCATGCAAATATTGAGAATAGTCTCTTTCCTGTTTCACCCATTGTGTCCTTAATAACTTCACCTATGGATTTACCCTTGCTTCTTATTGAAACGAATAATGAGCCCATGTCATGTGGTGAACCAAAGAATATACAACCAATCATTATCCATAGATATACTGGAACCCATCCAAATATTGCAGCTTGAATAGGCCCGTTTATTGGTCCTGCACCTGCTATTGAAGCAAAGTGGTGTCCTAACAAAATAGCTGGCTTTGTTGGAACATAGTCAACACCATCATTCATTTCATGAGCTGGAGTTGGTCTAGTTGGGTCAACTCCCCATTTCTTAGCAAGCCATGCACCATAAGTAGCATAAGCAATAATGAATATAATTATGCTACAAATAACTAATATTAGTGCACTCATAAGTATACCCCCTGAAAAATAAATTAAAATTAATAATAATTAAATTGAATTTAATTATTAATTCTTGATACTGTAAACCTCTCTAACCTCCTTTCCTTTTTTATTTGTAATTATATAATTATTATTAATTGAAACCAAAATTAATCTGATATCTACCCAACCCCTAAATCCAAAGGCAAATCCCTTTTGATATTTGAATTTCTTTATAGTCTCTAATATTTCTTCACTAGGCTTAGTATCTGTTACCATAACTCCAGTAACAACACTTGACATGTGATTTTCATCAGGCTCAATGACATCATCAATGGAGTTTATTAGAAAATCAGTAAATTCTTTTAAATGGATTTCGTTTATTTCATCAAAGCGTCTAATAAATATGTATTCATGGTTCTCATAAGCATATACAACAAATTTTTTTGATAATACATACCTTTCATTTCTAAAATGAAACTTAGCGAATAAATCCAAAGGATACCCATTAAAAGTACAATCTCTTTCTATGTCAAAATATCTTTGCAGTTTTTTTTCAATATTATCAAGATATTCCTTATACTCCATCTCTTCCTCAATACCTTCCTTTATCAATGCAGTCTTCTAAAGTAAAGAAATAAAAAAATATTTAGTATATTTTACCTTAACTTCATTATATTACATATAATTATAATTTTCAATAATTTATGTTAACATTGTTTTAAAATTATTTTTTTCTGATATTGAGTTAAACCACAATTTTGGGTTAAAAAAATTTGGCTGAAAATCTATATCAGCCAAATTTTTAATCTAATTCAGCTAAACCAGTATATAGCTGATAATATCTTCCCTTCATTGCAAGCAGTTCTTCATGGGTTCCCTGTTCAATTATTTCGCCATGTTCTAAAACAATAATCTTATCAGCATTTCGTACAGTAGATAATCTGTGAGCAATTACAAATGTTGTCCTGTTCTTCATCAATTGGTCCATTCCTCGTTCAATTAATTTTTCAGTCCTAGTATCAACTGAACTTGTGGCTTCATCAAGAATTAGTATTGGGGCTCTTGATATGGCAGCCCTTGCAATATTTAGAAGCTGTCTTTCTCCTTGGCTTAAATTAGCTCCATCGCCTTCTAACACTGTATCATACCCATTAGGCAGTTTTTCAATAAAAGAATGAGCACAAGCAATCTTTGCTGCTACAATAACTTCTTCGTCTGTTGCATCAAGTCTGCCATATCGTATGTTTTCCTTAACTGTACCAGAAAATAAATGGGTATCTTGCAGTACCATGGCTATATTCTTCCTTAATGAATCTTTCTTTATCATTTTGATATTTATGCCATCTATTGATATTTCCCCTTCTTCAATTTCATAAAACTTGTTTATAAGGTTTGTAATTGTTGTTTTGCCAGCCCCAGTAGAACCAAC
>DATCJO010000180.1:0-37428 GCA_036562765.1 Tissierellaceae bacterium
ATCTACTACTATGGATACTTATTCACATGTAACAAAGAAAATGAAACTAGATACAGTTAAAATTTTTGAAAGCATTATAAAATAACTTGCCACCGAGTTAAAAATTTGGGTGGCAAATCGGTGGCAAATCACTATTTTATGAAATTAACATTGTTTGAAATCCAGCATTTATCTAATTAGTAAAGAAACAGTTTCAACATGAGGTGTCCTTGGAAACATATCCATACATTTTACTTTTTCTATCTTATATCCCCGTTCAACAAACACCTTCAAATCCCTCACCAAAGTAACCGGATTGCAGCTTACATATACATATCTTTCTGGCTTGAAATCTATAATCTTATTGATTGCCTTTGGATGAATACCATCTCTAGGTGGGTCTATGACTATTAAGTCTGGTTTTTCCTCTAGTTCATCTACTGCTTTTAAAACATCGCCTGCAATGAATTCTACATTATCTAGATTATTTAATTTTGCATTTTCCCTTGCCTTTTCCACTGCTTCTTCTACTATTTCTATACCTACTACCTTTTTAGCTACTGCTGCCATAATCTGTGCAATGGTGCCAGTTCCAGAATAAAGGTCAAATACTATTTTATCATCTATATCCCCTGCAAATTCCCTAACTATGGAATAAAGTCGTTCTGCACCAAAGGTATTAGTTTGGAAAAAAGAAAATGGAGATATGCTAAATTTAAGTCCTAGTATTTCTTCAATTATATAATCCCTTCCATATAACAATTCCAACTTATCTGCTTTTACTACATCTGATAGGCTGTCATTTATGGTATGAAGAATACCAACTATTCTACCTTTTATGTTAACATTTAACAACCTATTTACAAACGCTTCTTTATCCAATTCCCCTTGGCTTGAAGTAACTAGGTTTACTAATATTTCTCCAGTAGATAAGGCTTTTCTAATTACTAAATGCCTTAAAAAGCCTTCATGGGTATTTTTATGATAATACGATGTCCCTAATTCCCTAAAATAGTGCATTACTGTTTTTCTTATATCCGTAAAATCCTCATCTACAAGATTACATCCGTCACTGTCTACAATGGAATAAAATGAGCCTTTTTTGTGAAGCCCTAAAACAAGGGGACCGCCCTTCTCTTCATCACCAAAGGTGTATTCCATCTTATTCCTGTATCCTTCAACTTTAGGACTAGGTTCTATACCTAAAAAGTTTATATCTATAAATCCCGCTTTTTCAAATAATTGTAAGACCTGCTCTTCCTTTAACTTCAATTCATCTTCATATAGAAGAGTTTCATAAGTACAGCTTCCGCTTTCATCTATATTAGTTAAATTCTTTTCTAAAGGAGACCTTTCTATTACATCAACTATTTTAGCTTCAATATAATCTTTTCTTTTCCTATTAACTCTGGCCCTTACTTTTTGCCCCTTTATGCCACCTTTTACTCTAACTTCTATTCCTTCATAAGTCCCTTTTCCTTTATTAGGAAATTCCACTTCTTCTATTGTAAATTCAATTAGCCCACTTTTCCTAGTCATCATTCCACTCCTCATCTATTGAATTATTGTCTGCTTCTTTTATAAAGACAAAATTGCTTTCATCGGATAATTCTTCTTTAAAAACATATCCAAGCCTATTAAATGCCTTAATATCCTCTATATCAATTATCTTATTTTCCGCCATGAACCTTACCATCTCTCCCCTTGCCATCTTTACAAGGGTTCCCTTTTCAACTACTTTCCCATTGATTAACTCACCAAAAACACATGTAACAAACCTTATATCTTTTTTTAAATAACAAGACACACACTTGCTGTATTCTTTTGATGCAAGGTTTAATATTAACCTGCTTTCATTGAAAAGCTCGTTGGCAATTTTATCTCCCCAAAATTCATATAATGATTTATATTTCCAGTTAATGGGCTTTGCCTGCATCTCAAGCCTATAAGGTGCAACTCCATCAAAAGGCCTTAAGACGCCATAAAACCCAGATAATATTCTTAAATGCTCTTCAATATAATCCAATTCCTCATATTCAAATACTCCAGGCGCCATATATTGATACTGTATTCCTTCATAGGATAATATGGCAGGAGTTAAGTTATTGTATAAATCCATATTCCTAATTCGCCCATAATTTAGCCTTGCAATGCTATCGTTGCATTTCCAGAGGCTTTTCAGCTCATCATAGGTTAATTTCCTCATATAATTTAATAATTCCTGAGCTTCATCTATAAATATAGGCATTGATTTATGTAAAAGCACATCATTATCAACTTTCATCTTCTTGGCAGGTGAAATAATAATCCTCATACTTATCATCTCCAAAACTGCTTAAATTACCAAAACTTTTTTAAGACTTCTTTCATTTCCTCTACACTTCTGACATTTTTATACCCTTGCCATTCCCTGGGAAATAATGATTTGTATCTGCTTGTCCCATATCTATCATCTATCAGAAGAACTGCCCCTCTGTCTTCTGGTGACCTTATAACCCTTCCTGCTGCCTGCAAAACCTTATTTATTCCAGGATATACATAGGCATATTCAAAGCCTTCCCCAAGATAATGTTCAAAATAGTCCTTGATAATGTCCCTTTCCAAACAGATTTGAGGAAGCCCTACTCCTACTATAACAGCTCCAATTAACTTATCTCCAACTAAATCGATGCCTTCTGAAAATATGCCCCCCATTACTGCAAAAGCAATTATATCATCTTCACCATCAAATCTTTTCAAAAACTCTTCCCTTTCACTTTCCATCATATTGCTTTCCTGAACAATTATGTTAAAATCCCTATTCTTCTCCAACAACAAATCATACGCCTTTTGCATATATACATAGGATGGGAAAAATATGAGGTAATTGCCTTTTTTCGCTGAAACAAAGGCTTCAAT
The DNA here is from genome assembly GCA_036562765.1 of Tissierellaceae bacterium. Lineage (GTDB taxonomy): Bacteria > Bacillota > Clostridia > Tissierellales > Tissierellaceae > JAAYFT01. The sequence goes on from DATCJO010000180.1 coordinate 2,878, forward strand.
ATAGTTAACTACATCCTCATAAGTCCTTTCCCTATCCTTATATTTTGTAGAAACATTAGTTGCTACAAGAAGGCATAGGTTCCCCCTTGGAAAAGGGGATGGAAGGCAGATACTGTAATCATCCTTATCGCCACCTAATAATTCTATATGATAATCGATTGGAGTTAAAGTGGCTGAAAAGAATATGCTGCTTCTTCCCCTATGCAACGCTTCCCTTAAAAGTTGAGAAGAATCTACACAATAAAGCCTAATAATGGTATCATTATCTTCATCCTTTATATAGGTAACATAATGGTCATCATAAAGGTCTGAAATCTTAATAAAAGTCATAAGGTTAAAATAAATCTCTAATACCTTTTCATAATCCTCATGCTTCTTTTCCTCTACAAGCCAAGGTTCTAAATTTGTTATTAATTTCTTTATGGGATAATAGAGTTCTGTAATCTCTTCCCTCTGGTAGTATTCCCCTTTTATGTTTAAATCCCTTTTTATCTTGTTAATTGTACTATTTACCTTGTTTACTGCCTTATAAATCTTTGGATACTTTTCTTTAAAAATATTCCTTATATCTAAAAAGCTTCTCTTATTAATTTCAGCGGAAAACATTTCCCTTGACCTATCTACTAAATTGTGGGCTTCGTCAATTAAAAATACATAATCTTCATTGGGGCTTTCAAAAAACCTCTTTAGATAAACCTGTGGGTCAAATACATAATTATAATCGCAGATTATAACATCTGCCCATAGGGAAAAATCCAAAGCAAATTCAAAAGGGCAGACATTGTGCTTTAAAGCATAGGATACAACTACTTCCCTTGTAATTAAATCTTCATTTTCAAACATATCCATTATGGCATCGTTTACTCTGTCATAATGGCCTTTTGCAAATCTGCAGTCGCGAGGATTGCATTTTACTTCATCATTTAGACATATCTTCTCCTTGGCAGTAATTACTAATGTCTTTGCCCTTAAGCCTAACTCCTTCATTATAGACATTGATGCTATAGGAACTTCCCTCGTAATAGTTTTAGCAGTAAGATAAAATATCTTGGATGTCATCCCTTCACCCATAGATTTTATAGAGGGAAATAAGGTGGATATGGTCTTTCCAATACCTGTAGGTGCTTGGGCAAATAACTTCTTCCTTTCTTCTATTGTCTTATAAACTGCCACAGCCAGTTCCCTCTGGCCTTTTCTGTAGCTTTTAAATGGAAAGTTTAAGCTTTTAATAGACATATTCCTTACTTCTCCCCAATAAAAAGTAGTCCTCGCCCAATCAATGTATTTATCTACAATTGGTATAAAAAACTCTTCTAACTCCTTGAAAGTAAATTCCTTTTTAAATTTTTTCGTCTCTTCAGTTTCTATATGAAAATATGTAAGCTGAACTGAAATATTACCTAAGTTGTTTTGACAGCAATAAATATATCCATAGGCCTTCCCTTGTGCCCAGTGAAGCTCATTAAAGTCTTCTTCTATTTCTTCTAATGGCTTAGTTGTACTCTTTATTTCATCTATAATAACTTCATCCTGTGATACATATATGCCATCAGCCCTGCCTTCTAGCTGTATTTCAAAATCCCCATAATCAATATTATGCCTTAATGTGACCTCTTTCATATATTCTGGCCCGTAGGATTTCTGGATTTTCTGATGGGCTTTTGTGCCTTCAAGGGCTCTAGACATGGACATGAAGCTGTTGTCTATATCTCCAGACCTTAATATGAATTCTATTAAGTTTCTTATGGATACCCTAATTTGATTTTTCATACTATCATCCTCTTAATTTTGCTATATCTATTATATCAAAAGGACACTCCAAATGGAGTGTCCTCGTTATTCATTACTGTTCTTTTTTAGAATCCTTAACCATCTCATCCCATGCTTCTACTAGTCTAGCCCTGTTTTCTCCTGACCATTCTAGGTCGTATGGATTTAGCTTAACATTTGCTAGAGGTTTTGCTTGTTCTGGTATATTGGCATCTGGATTTGTTGGGAATTGATATGAGCCATATTGTTGGCCAATTTCTTGAGCCTCTTTAGTTAAAGCCCAGTCTACGAATATCTTTGCTGCTTCTAACTCTGGTGCACCTGCAATAATTCCAACTGCTGCTGTTGAATACCATGTACCATCTTCTGGCGCAACTACGGATACATTTGTATATCCTTCTTCAATATGCCTTAATCCATTGTGCATAAATGTTATACCTATCGCAGCTTCACCTAAGGCTGCTGATGTAGCTGGTGCTGAACCAGATTTTGTATATTGCTTAACATTTTTATCTAACTCTGCCATATATCTTAGTCCTTCTTCTTCTCCCCTAGCTTGCACCATACCAGATAGGAAGAGGAATGCTGTACCTGAAGCGCCAGGGTTTGCAACTACGATTTGGTCCTTATATTCTGGTTTCAACAAGTCATCCCAAGTTTTTGGCTTTTCAATATTTCTTTCGTCAAAGAATCTATTGTCTAAAACAAAGCCTAATACTTCGTTATAAATGCCAGTCCAGTATCCTTCTGGGTCCTTAAGTTTTTCATCAATTTTTGCAGCATTTGGTGAAATATATGGTTGTAGCAATCCTTCTGCCTTTGCAGCTACAAAGGAATCTGCTGGACCGCCATACCAAATACTTGCCTTTGGATTATCCTTTTCTGCCCTAATTCTGCTTAAGATTTCTCCACCACTCATACGAACGAATTCAACCTTGATTCCAGTTGCCTTTTCAAACTCTTGAGCTATCCTCAAAGCTTGTTCTTCAACAACGCCAATATACATCGTTAGCTTTTCTGGTTTTTGTTGATTTCCTTCTGTTTTGTTTCCTTCCTTTGAGCCACATCCAGCCAACATTGTTAGAATCATGGCTGTTACAAGAAAGATACTTAATACTTTTTTCATTTGCTTCATCTCCTTTATATTTATTTGATATAAAACTAAGATAGTTTAATTAAATGTATGCTTTCCTCCTGAATGTCTAACTTAACATTGTCTCCGACTTCATAGATTCTTCTTGCACTTGGGTTTGAAACTTCAACAAATAAACTATACTTATCTACATCAACATAGTATTCTTGTGTACTTCCCATAAAGGTGGATAAAGTAATTCTTCCGCTGAATTTGCCTTCTTCTCCCACATTTATAGCTTCAGGCCTTATAACCGCTCTAACCTTTTCTCCCACTTTAAATTTATTTTCTCCCTTAATTGGGACCCTTACTATATTACTTAACATTTCAACAATGTTATAATTTCCTTCAATTCCTTTTATTATTCCATCAACAAAATTTGCTGCCCCTATGAAATCTGCAATGAATTCCGTTGCTGGTTGTTGGTAGATTTCTTGTGGTGTACCGATTTGCTCTATCTTTCCTTTATTCATGATAATTACCCTGTCTGACAAGCTCATGGCTTCTGCTTGGTCATGGGTTACATAGATGCTTGTTAAACCTAGCTCTTTTTGAATTTTCCTGATTTCCTTCCTCATGTATACTCTTAATTTTGCATCCAAATTTGATAATGGCTCGTCAAACAACAATACTCCTGGTTCCATTACTAGGGCCCTTGCCAGCGCAACTCTTTGTTGCTGCCCTCCAGATAATTGGCTTGGATTCCTCTTTTCCAAACCCTTTAAACCAACCAAATCTATTATGTTTGAAACCTTTTGGTCAATCAATTTGGGATCCATTTTATGAATCCTTAAACCATAAGCAATATTTTCATATACATTGTAGTGAGGAAATAGGGCATAACTTTGAAAGACCATTGCAATATCCCTTTTATTTGGAGGAAGGTTATTTATATTTTCATCGCCTAGTATGATGTCTCCAGAAGTTGGAGTCTCAAACCCTGCAATCATCCTCAATGTTGTAGTCTTTCCACAGCCAGATGGCCCAAGCAATGTTACGAACTCGCCTGGATTTATAGTTAATGAGATATTATCTACTGCCCTAACTATTCCCTCATTGTTGTGCCCCTTAAATTCCTTAGTAACATTTCTGAGTATTACATTCTTTGACTCTTTCATAATGATTCTCCTTTAAGTTAACTTAATGTTATCTTTACTTACACCTAACAAACCAACAGCTTTAGTCATTACTATTATGGCAATGTAAACGATTATTATTAAAACAGTTGAAAATGCTGATGCAGTACCGTACCTGCCTACTTCTACTTGGTCAAGTACCATGATGGTCAACAGCTTAAACCTAGCTGAAATTAGGAATATTACTGCACTTAAAGATGTCATGCTCTTTATAAATGAATATATCAATCCGCCTAAGAATGCTGGTTTTATCATAGGCAAAGTAATTGTAGTAAAGACTTTAAATGAATTGGCACCTAAGCCTTGTGCTGCCTCTTCTATACTTGGGTCAATCTGTTGCAGTGTATTAACTGCAGATTTAATTCCCATTGGAATAGTTCTTGCAATAAATGCAATTATGATAATTGCTGCTGTACCTGTTAAAACTATTGGTGGTGAGTTAAAGGCTAAAATATATCCAATTCCTATAACTGTACCTGGGACAGCTATCCCAACTACAGATGTGAAATCTATAAAATTCCTTCCGATAAATCTTTTCCTAACTATTAAATAAGCAATTATCATACCTATAATCCCAGTAATTGGGGCTGCCACTGCTGAGAATATAGTTGTATCCATGATTGCCTTTTTGCCAATAGAAAATACATATTTATAATGGTCTAAAGTAAAGGAATAATTAACGCCCCATAGTTTAACGAAGGACCCTAGAGGAATTAATGCATATAATGCTACAATTATAATTGATGCAAAGAGGCAGAAAAATCCTATAGGCAAACTTATATGTTTATCTGCTATTAATACTCTATCCTTGGCTGTTTTCCCAGTTACTGTAACATAGGATTTCCCTTCCAAGAAATATTTAGAAATAATATACAAAAATAGGGAGATATCTACGAGTATCATTGAAAGGGCTGCTGCCTCAGCCATATTGTAATTTCCTATTGCTTGTTGGTAGACCTGTACCGCCAAGGTGTTAAATCCTCCGCCTATGGCAGTTGGGTTTCCAAAATCTGCTATTGATTTAATAAAAACAAGCAAAAATGAATTTGCAATGGCAGGTTTAGTCAGTGGGAATGTAACCTTAGAGAAAGTGTCCCATCTTGAACCTCCTAGATTTTGTGAAGCTTCTTCCATTGAAGGGTCTATTGTCCTTAAGACTCCACTTAGAACTAAATAAGCCATTGGGAAAAATGACAGAGTTTGGACTAGAATAAGCCCTGGCAAGCCATAGATATTAAAGTCCCTTATACCTAATAAAGAATAAGTTATTAAACCCCTGCTGCCAAATAGGTAAATAATAGACAGCGATATTGCAAAGGGTGGTGATATCATTGGAAGCAATGCTATTAAATTAAAAATCTTTTTCCCAGGCATTTTAATATAAGTTTCTGCATAGGCAAATATATAGCCAACTATTGTAGCTAAGATACCAACAACAGTACCTAGGAACAAAGTATTTTTTATAGCTTGAAGATTTGACGACTTAAACGCACTAATATAAGCCTTTATGGTAAAATTGCCATTTAAATCTATTAAGCTTTGCTTCATTACCTCATATAGAGGTAAAACAATGAAAACAAATAGAGATATAATAACTAATATTATTGTTATTAAAAGCATAGGATCTCTAAGAATTTTTTGAAATCCTGCAGAATTTTTAATCATATAATACACTCCTTATATTTCCAAAAGCTTGGCTTTAATTGTTATTGGAATAGGGTATTCCAGTCTGTATGAAAGACTCCTTCTTCATCTATCCTGTTGTAGGTATGGGCGCCAAAAAAGTCCCTTTGTGCTTGGATTAGATTTGCAGGAAGTTCTTCTTCAATCATACTGAAGAAATAGTCCAAGGATGAATTAAAGCCATAGCATGGAATGTAATAATCCTTTGCTACATTAGTTACATATTTTACTGAATTTAGCCTTTCCATTAAAAAGCTCAAAGCTTTTTCACTTCTTAACAAATAAACATTTTCTTTATCCTCATTTATTATTTCAATTAAGAAATCCAGCATCTTAGCCCTAATTATACATCCGCCCTTCCAAATCCTTAGGACTTCTGAAATATCAATATCAAAGCCAAAGGCCTTAGACGCTTCTGAAAGCAACCAGATTCCTTGTGAAAAGATAATAAAATTGGAAAACAGCAAGGCATTCTCTAATTCTGCAATTAGCTTTTCTTTGTCCTTAAATCCTTCTGGTAAATTTTTATTAATCATCTTTGATAGCTTTATCCTATCTTCTTTATAATAGGATATTTGCCTACTTTCTACTGCTGCATTTATAGAAGATGATGGTATCCCAAGGTCAAAGGATACTTGGGCTGTCCATTTTCCCGTTCCTTTTTGCCCTGCTTTATCCAAAATCATATCGACTAGAGGCTTGTGTGTTTTCTCATCTTTTACTTCTAAAATCTTATAGCTTATTTCCATTAGGTATGAATTGAGTTTCCCGTTGTTCCATTTTTTAAAGATATCTGATATTTCATCCGAAGATAGCTTCAATACCTTTCTCACAATGTCATAGGCTTCCGAAATACACTGCATCATTCCATACTCTATTCCATTGTGAAGCATTTTAACAAAATGTCCTGCAGCACCATTTCCTACATAGGTGCAGCATGGCCCTTCTTCAGTTTTAGCAGCAATTTTTAGCAGCAACTCTTCTACTAACTCATAGGCAGCTTTGCTTCCACCGGGCATAATAGATGGCCCTAATAATGCACCTTGCTCACCGCCAGACACACCTATGCCCAGATAGAGGATGCCTTTTTCCTTTAACTCTTCCATTCTTCTAGTAGTATCTGGATAATAGCTGTTACCTCCATCCATTATTAGGTCTCCTTTGTCTAGATAAGGTAACAAGCTTTCAATTATCTCATCTACTGCCTCTCCTGGCTTAATCATCAAAAAGATTTTTCTAGGCTTACTTAACGATTTTACAAAAGATTCAATGTCATAAAAATCATCTATCTTGCGGTTTTTCCCCTCCTTTTCCATAAATTCTTTTGTTCTAACTGGCCTGTGGTTATAAACTGATACCCTATAACCCTTGTCTTCCATGTTTAGTGCCAAATTTTTTCCCATTACTCCTAATCCAATTAAACCGATATCATTCATGAAAATTCTCCTTTTGAAAATAAATAGATATTTGTTAAATTATTTTCATGTAATTAATTATTTATGAAAATAATTTTCTTTTCTCTAATTATATTATTTATGAAAATTTATTTCAACGCATTTATAAAATTTGTTATAATGAAATTAGGAAAATCGAAAGAGGTGAACTTATGAAGCCTACTCCTAGTGTTATTATCCGTATTAAATCCAATTACAATACATTTAACGCTACAGAAAAGAAAATCGCAGATTATATCATCGATAATCCAAGACAGGTTATAAATTCCACTATTTCCCAAGTAGCAGACAAACTTGGATTGGCAGATGCTACCATATTCCGTTTTTGCAAAAAAATAAACCTTAAGGGCTTCCAGGACTTAAAAATTACCTTAGCTACAGAATTTACCAATGGAATAGAAAGCTATGCAAGCTATCAAATAAATGAAAATGACGATGAAAAATCCATTATAAGCAAAGTATTTCAAGCAAATATTACCGCCATAAATGACACTTTACAGTCCCTTGACCCTATTAAGATGGAACAAGCTACAGATGCAATACTTGAAGCAGACAGGATAGTATTTATTGGCAATGGAGGTTCAGGGGTAATAGCGTTAGATGCCCAGCACAAATTCTTAAGAACTGGCCTTAGGGTATATGCTTATACAGATTATCATATGCAGTTAATGGCAGTATCCCAACTAACAGACAAGGACTTGATTGTTGCCATATCTCACACAGGCTCAAACTTAAATATTATGAATGTGCTGGAAATAGCTAAGGAGAACAAGACAAAAAGCATAGGAATTACTTCATTCCCAAAATCACCTATAAGCGAAATGGTGGATATCTCCCTAAATGCTGTTTCTCAAGAAACATCCTACCAATTTGAAGCCTTTGCATCCAGAATAGCCCATTTAAGCATATTAGATGCCTTATATATGGGAGTAAAATTGAAGAGAAAAGAATTAACCAATGAGGCAATTAAGAAAATGAGAGATGCAATAAAAATTACCAGAATATAAAATGCCTAAGCAGTTTTGCCTAGGCATTTTTATTGGACTCTATTAGTATATTTTCATAATTTATTATACCTAGAGGGCTTATTCTAGCGCCTACAATTCCCTTCCTTGTAACAAGGGCAACTTTTGGATGAAATACTGGAATCCATGGATAATCTTCAATTATTATATTTTGTATTTCTTTATAGACTTCCTCTTTCTTGTTTGGATTTATTATCTTCTTTGCTGTATCCATTAGCTCGATTACTTTAGGATTATTGTACCTAGTATAGTCAGTTTGGTTGTTGTAGTTGAAAACAGGCTGCAAGTAATTATCTGGATCTCCGGTATCTGCAATCCAACGGGCTATGAATATGTGGTATCTAGAAATGTTTTCCCTTGTTAAGTAATCCTTTGGTGAAATTTTAGCAACTTCTAAATTAAGCCCTAATTTCTTCAATTCTTCAATCACAAATTGGCTCAACCTATAGAATAGTGCATTTTCTGGTTCATCTCTTATGACAACCTTTACCTTTTCTCCACTGAGCAATCCTTCTTTTCTTAAGATTTCCTTTGCCTTACTTGGGTTATATTCATATCCTTTTAGATCACTGCTGTCAACAATCTTTGGAGGAATAGGCCCTTTTGCTATTTCTCCTAAATCACCTAATATTTCATTTATTATCTTCTTTCTGTCAATTCCCATGCATATTGCTCTTCTAGCTTCTCTGCTTTTTGCTAATATTGAGTTGCTTTCCAAGTTAAACCCTACATAATAAGTTCCTAGAACATCCCCAAGGATAATATTTAAGTCTGGAAGTTTCTTTATTCTTTCTAGGTCCTCTTTGCTGTTTACAGTAATTAAGTCATATTTGCCTTCAGATATACCTTGTACTAAATCATCTTGCTTGTAGTTAACAATAATCTTATCAACAAATGGCTCGCCAGCATAGTATTCCTTAAACGCCCTTAATACACAATATTCATCAGTTACTTCATCAAGGATGTATGGCCCACAGCCTGTCAGCTTGCCTTTTTCTACATCTTCCTTTGCAAGGATTGCAGTAACAAACAATCCCAGATTTAATAAAAATCCACTATAGGGGCTCACTAATTTAATTGATATCCTATACCTGTCTAAAACCTTAAGTCCACTAATTTCTCTTGCTTTTCCACTAATATATTCCTTTGCCCCTTCAATATGTTCCAAAAACCAGGTATTTGGTGAATTAAGAGATGGAGAAGTCATCCTTTCATAGGAATATTTCACATCTTCAGCTGTTACTTCCCTGCCATTGTGGAATTTGGCTCCCTTTCTCAATGTAAATACCCAAGTTACTCCATCATCTTCCACGTACCAGTTTTTAGCCAATCCTGGTGATACTTCACCAGTAGGCCCTACATATAGAAGTCCGCTGTAAATATTTGTTAAAATTTGTGCACTGTCTTGGTCATTGGCCTTATGAGGGTCAAAGTTTAGGGGCTTATTGTTAATGGATATATTAACTACAGTTTCCTCTTCTTTTCCGTTTTCAACAGCTTCCAGCAACTTATTAGATATAGCCATTAAATCCTTAGATGTTAAAGAAAGGGTATCTAAAGCAGTCCTAGCATACTGAGTGTTCAAAGAAGCAATATCTATTAATGAAATGACCTTATTGGAATTTTCAGCCATATTTTGAGTACAGCTTACTACATCTTCTAGGCTTTCTGTTTGCCTATCTATGGCAGTATTTATTTCCTCTGCTACCTTAGTTGTTGAATTTATAGCTTTTATTATATCATCAAAAACAGCCTTAGTTTCTTCAGCAATTCTTGTTCCTTCCTTGATTTTTTCCATGCTGTTATTCATGGCATTTATGGTATTGGAAACTTCCTTGTTGATTTCTTTGATTACATTTGAAATTTCATTAGCTGATTTGGCACTGCTGTCAGCCAGCTTTTTAACTTCTTCAGCAACTACTGCAAATCCTCTACCTACTTCCCCTGCCCTAGCAGCCTCTATTGCAGCATTAAGGGCCAAAAGATTTGTATTATATGCTATTTCATTTATTACCTTAATAATTTCATCTATCTTCTTTGCCTTTTTATTTAAATTGTCTACTACTTCCCTTGCATATATCATTGACTTTTCTATTTCCTTCATTGCATTAATTGAGTTATTGACAGCTTCATTTCCAGTATTGGCAATGCTTAATGTATCTGCTGCAATCTGCTTTGAACTTTCTGTATTTGCAAATACTTCTTCTGCCAAGGCTGAATAGCTTCCAATTTCATTTATTACTTTATTTATTGATTCCATCTGTAGCTCTACGTGGTCTGCCAATTCGTAAGTAATCTTTATTAAATTGTCTGTAGCAAAAGCTGTTTCCTCTATTTTGTTGGAAAGCCTTTCTACAATATGTTGTTGGTTTTTCTTTAATAAACCTATGTCTACTTTATCCTTCCCTTCTACTCTTTTTTCTTCCTCTACCATATTAGGGACATCCTTCTGTTTCCTGTTTCTAAAAAGCTTAAACATACTTTGCCTCCTTATGTATAAGTTTATTAATAATTTAAGGACATAACATTACACACCCAAAGCCCTGACTGTTTTTGCTTCCAAATCCCGCATCTAAACCTAGTTGTAAAAGCCTTTTGTCTCCTTTAATTAAAAATTTTCCTTCAGCACTTTTTATAATGTAACCTTTATAATAAACAAGCATTTGCTTGGGTTCCCCTAAGGGAATAATCTCTATTCCTTTATCAGGATTTAAATTAGCATTATAAAAGGCATTATACTTCTTTATCAAGTTTTCAGTTACAATCCTTGAAAAGTCCTTTTCATAAGGCATAAAATAGTAGGTAAATTTTCTGCTATCAGCCTTATAAAAGGTGCTGTATGCAACAATCCCTGATAAAGTATTAATTATTATTTCGTCATTTTCAATTAAATTGTTTAGAACATTAATCTCTTCAACTTTTAAATTATTCCCTCCAACATTTAACTCTTCATTTTTAAGCATAGAATTGGCTATAGATTTACAGAAATCATCTACTGGAGATGATACTATTAGTTCCATTCTTTTCCCAAAGTTTAATTTTCCATCCTCATTTCTGCCCTTGTTTAGTATCTTGGAAAAAGTAAATAATTTAAACATCCTCCCATTGCTTGCATATCCCTTGTCATGTAAAAATTCAGCCAAATCCTTATCTATGTTATTATAAATAAATCCCTGTATTATATGGTTATAATAAACTGGAAGCAGGATATTTTCATCGCTGGCAAATTTTATTTTAATTTGCATTTTATTCCTCCCGTTAGAATATAAACTGAATGGCAAACATTTCCGAATATTTCATCGATAATAAAATATTCTACAAAAAAATAAAAAATCCTTCTATTTTTTGCAAATAATTGTTATTTATGTGAAAAATTTAACTATTGAAAAAGGCATAAAAAAAGGCTCCAATGGAGCCTTCCAGAAATGGTTTACTTCTTCTATGTATTCTTCCCATATATGCCTTGTTTTTACCTTTATATTATTTTTACTCCTTGTACATTTACTTAAATATGGACATGTTTTGCATATTTCAGAATTTGATTTATATTCTCTGTATCCATCTCTATTAGTTGTACTATAACTTAATACTTGATTATTTGGGCAAATGTAACAGTCATAATATTCATCATATACATATTCATGTTTCCTAAAATATCCATCTTTTGTCCTTGGCCTTGTATATGGCATTACTGGTACTATTCCTTGGTCTATTAATAATTTTGATATATATGGGGTTTTGTATCCTGCATCTGCTACTACATATTTCGGTTTCCCTATATTTTTACTTATTTTCTCTATTAATGGCTCTAACATCATACTATCATGAACATTTGCTGCTGTTACATCTATCCCTAGTATAAACCCTCTTTTATCACATGCTGTGTGAAAGGAATATGCAAAACATTTTTCCTTTTCATTTTTATGTAAAAGACCACTATCTGGGTCTGTTTTACTTTCCTTTACTTCTTTATATTCTGTTTTTTTTACTCATATCAAGTTCTTCTTTACCATGGGCTTGTCTATCTTCATTTATCTCTTTTTCTAATAATTCTCGATAGGTCTACCAGTCTCAGTACTATACATATCTTTAACTAAGTCATAAATGAAACTAAAATCTATACAAGCATCAAGCTTTCTAACTAAATGATCTTGGGGTACTAATTGGTCAATAGAAACAATTTCAACTGAATCTCTTTTATTATCAGAATTAGTAGTTAACATTGATAACACCTAGATTTAAAATTTAATATATATTAATTATATACTACAAAAAAGCCAAAAATCCTTTTTGGTTTTAAAGGATTTTTGGCTTTTTTATATAATTTTTTTTACTTTGTCTTCAGTCTGTCCTTAGCTAATATATTAGCCAAGGTTTTTCTAAATTTGAAATTGCATCTGTTTTTCAAAACAACTTTTTATCCTCTTAATAGCTAATTGTACATAAGAAGAATCTATTTCTATACCAATACCTTGTCTGCCTTTTTCAAGAGCAGCAATTAAAGTAGAACCACTTCCTAAAAAAGGGTCAAGCACAATATCCTCTTCAAAACTAAAAATTTCTATGCATCTTCTAGGTAATTCAATAGGAAAAGGTGCAGGATGACCAATCTTTTTTCTATTTTCCCCATTAAAAGTCCATACTCCATTCGTCAATTCTATAAACCGCTCTTTCTCAATAGTAGATGTGCCTTTGTTTTTTCTCTTCCATTGATGTTTATAGAGCAATACTATGGTTTCTACAGGAGCAATTACATAAGGAGCAGATGCAGACAGCCAAGAACCCCATGCTGTCCTGCGTGAAATATTTTGTTCATTCCAAATGATAGTGCTTTGATATTTAAATCCCACTTCTTTAGCAATTGCAACTATGTCAGCATAAACGCTTCTTAATCCATTTTTATTTTTATCTAAAGGAATATTTAAACACATTCTTCCATCTTCTGCAAGTAAATCATAAGCCTTTATTAGCCATTTCCTATTAAATTCAAGATAATCATCATAACTATTTGAATCATTATGTGAGTTATAATCAATTCCTACATTATAAGGTGGTGATGTTATAATTAAATTAATTTTGCCTTTCCATTGAGATAAATCCACAGTTATAAAATCGTTTTCAAATATTTTTATTTTATTTTCTAAATCAAATTTCAAATTAGTTTGCTCGCAATAAAATTTATCTATATCATCGAAAGTAAATGATAAATTTTTAATATTTATGTACTCTTCTAAAATTTTATTTAAAGTAAGACAAAAACTTTCATCATTCTTTAACGCTATGTTTTTTATAATCTCAATTATGTTATTTTGTAGTCTTACCCTTTTTTCCACTATATTATCTTTTTTTAAATATTTCACTTTATATCACCTCATATTTTTAGGCCATAAAAAGTTATGCAAGGATTTTTATTGAAATTTATTATATCATAAAAGTTATAAGTAAAAAAGGAGGAACTGGGAAAATGTATGAAAAAGACGAAAATATAAAAATGAGACAATCCTATGTAAGCAAGGAAGGAGCAAAATATGAAGATTTTGTTGTTGAACTTCTTCAAAGTGATTGTTATATTAACTCAAATGCTATAATAACAAAAGGGTTAAAGAGAGAAAATGGAGAAAAAGAAATAGAAATAGAAAAAGGGATATCAATTAAAACAGATCTATTAAAAATTCAATATAACTCAAATGGTATATCTAGCAGCTTTTTTTTAGACAATGATATTATTGTATACAGTAAATTGAAAGGAACTATAGTTTGTGTTATTTCAGTAAAAAAATCATTTCGTGAAAGAGGAGGAGAAACAGCATATTGGATGATAAAAAAGAAAGAGAGTAATAAACCATATAAATATATTCTTGTCACCCCTGATAATGATAATGAATTATTCACCCCCAATGCCCCTGAGAAAAGAAAGAAATGGAGAAGCATATTAACTGCAGAAATGGATGGAGTATTTGTTATTAAGGAAAACGAAAATATAACATATGAAGAACAAGCTTTTAAGGTTGGAAAAAACTATCTCATAGATTTCATACATAAATTAATCTAAAAAACTGAAGTTATTATTAAATCTATTTAAGTAAAATCATTGTTATAGTTATTATAAGTTAATAAAAATTCCTTGGATTTTCATTATCCAAGGAATTTTTATTTATTCTTCATATTCACCTAATTGAGAATCTACTATAAGCCACTTATCACCCATATTTTTAACCTCAAGGGTAATAGGCCTTTTTATTTCTTCGCCTTCTACACTTGTTACTTCAACAATTTTCCCTTCTACCTTATATTCAGTATCAGATACTTTTTCAAGGCTAGTCACTTCTATTCTATCTGGCCATGGGCTAGATACTATCCTTCCTGGAGCCTCATCTATGTTTTCTAGCCATCTATTTATAAGCTCATCGGAAACATAATCTCCGTAGTTTTCCTTCATAGCCTTTTCAAGCTCTTCTTCAAGGGACAATAAGGATACATTTTTTAATTTACTGCCAAATTCTTCAACAAGATTAGTTATTTTTTCTTCATTTAGCTTATCCATATCAATTTCCATTTCAATTTTTTCTTGTGGCTCATTTGTTAACGCATTTTCTTTGTTCTTGCTACCACAGCCAATTAGTGACAAACTCATAGTAGCAACTAAACCGTATATTACTATCTTTTTCATATGGCACCTCCTAATAATTTCCTTTCCTATTACCATTATATCAGAGAGCCTATTGAATTTATTTACAAGGAGGTTACATTTGTTTACAATAGGGTTACAACTAAAAATTATCCTTCATAGTACAAAATATCCTTAATCATATCCTTTCTTATCTCCCATATATTAGCTTGTACCCTAAAAATATTCCAATCATCAATTTCAAATATCCTAGTCCAGCTGTCCATTACCCGTTTCTTTTCTTCAGGATAAAGCTTTGCATATTTCCCTTCAACAAATGAAAATGAATCCTTAAACCCTTTTCTTTCAAGGTCCCTTTGATATTCCTTTAAATCCTCTTCATCTTTTGGTATGTATAGGTGATTCAACACATAATCCCATTTCATGCCATCAAAATATATGACTTCCGATTCATCAACCTCAAGTACATAAACAACTGTATTCTCTATGGGCCTTAGCATATTCTCTTCACTTATGGAACACCAAATTGGAAACTCTACACCTTCTGGCTTTGGGACCCTTTTGCTTGCCTCAGCAACAAACCATTCATATAGAGGAATATAGTGGTTTGCTATATCTTCATATTGTTTCTCTATGTACTTTCTTTTTACCCTAAATACTCCTTTAGTTTTTATTTCATCCAAGCTTCTTATATCTTGCCTTGTCCAAAGTGTAACCTTTTTCATAAAATCACCTCTTAAATTTTAATTATACCCAAAATAATCCTTGTACACTACCTATTTTTTTATTAATAAAAGTTAATCTTAATAAAAGATGTCCATGCGTTTAATTTGGGAAATAAGGGAAATATATATAATACAAAATGATAATTGTTATCAATTGCAAATATTTCTCATACGGGGAGGTAATTTAATGAGGTTCGATATCATTAAACCTATCAGCGAAGACCAACATTATAGGATTTTAGATATAGATGGAAAAATCATAAACGAAAAGGATTTGCCAAATTTAACAGATGAGCAATTGCTATATCTATATAGAACAATGCTCTTTTCAAGGACAATAGATGAAAAAGTCTTGTCATACCAAAGGCAAGGCAGAATGCTCACCTATGCCCCAAACCTAGGCCAAGAAGCAGCCCAAGTTGGCAGTGCATACGCCATGGAAAAGGACGATTGGCTAGTACCAGCCTTTAGGGAATTAGGGGCTTGGTTAGTTAGAGGAGTTCCTCTAAAAAATATCCTACTATACTGGTATGGAAATGAATGGGGAAGCCATTTCCCAGAAGGAGTAAAGGTATTGCCTATATCTGTTCCAATATCTTCACAACTTCAACATGCTGCAGGTATTGGAATTGCCAATAACATAAAAGGCGAGAAAAATGTGGTTGTAACTTATGTTGGCGATGGAGGTACTTCCGAAGGAGATTTCCATGAAGCCATTAACTTTGCAGCAGTATTCAACGCTCCAGTAATATTCATCATTCAAAACAACCAATACGCTATATCCACAAGAAGGGCAATTCAAACTAAGAGCGAAACCTTAGCTCAAAAGGCCATTGCCTATGGAATTCCAGGAATATTGGTTGATGGCAACGACATATTTGCCATGTATTCCGCTACAAAGGAAGCCATAGACAGAGCTAGAAATGGCGGAGGACCTACTTTAATTGAGGCATACACCTATAGGCTCGGTTCCCACACTACTTCCGACGACCCAACACTATACAGGGAAAATGAAGAAGTAGAACAATGGAAGAAAAAAGACCCAATTTTGAGATTTAAAAAATATCTATTAAGCAAAAACCTTATCACTGAAGAATGGGATGATAATTTGAAGGAAGAGCTAGAAAAAATAGTAACTACTACTTTCGAAGAAATTGAGAATAAATCTGATACTGAAATAGATGATATCTTCAAATATCACTATGAAAAGATGCCTCCTCAACTAGAGGAACAATTAAAAGAATACAAGGAATTTTTGGAAGGAGGTAAGTAATATGGCTAATGTTTTAAATATTGTTCAAGCTATTAATCAAGCCTTGGAAATTGAGATGGAAAATGACCCTACAGTTGTTGTATATGGTGAAGATGTAGGACTTGAAGGTGGAGTATTTAGAGTAACTGCAGGACTTCAAAAGAAGTTTGGTAAAGACAGGGTATTCGATACTCCATTGGCTGAATCAGCCATAGTTGGTACAGCTGTAGGGATGGCTATAAATGGATTAAAACCAGTTGTAGAGCTACAATTTATGGGATTCTCCTATCCAGCTTTTAATCAAATAATAAGCCATGTGGCAAGAATGAGAAACCGCTCAAGGGGAAGATACAACCTACCAATGGTCATCCGTGCTCCCTATGGCGGAGGAATAAGGGCTTTGGAACACCACTCTGAAAGCACAGAAGCCATATATGCCCATATTCCTGGGATAAAGGTGGTAATACCATCTACACCTTATGATGCAAAAGGGTTACTAATAGCAGCTATAAGGGACCCAGATCCTGTATTATTCCTTGAACCAAAGCGAATCTACAGGGCATTTAAGCAAGAAGTCCCTGAAGAAGCTTATGAGCTTCCAATAGGAAAAGCAAAGATAGTGGAAGAAGGAGAAGATGTAACAATAATTACCTGGGGAGCAATGGTAAGGGATGTGCAAAAAGCTAGTGAAATGGTAAAGGAAAAGGGTATTTATCCTGAAATCATAGATTTAAGGACCATATCCCCAATGGATAGGGAAACCTTTGTAGAATCAGTAAAGAAAACAGGAAGAGCCATTGTAGTCCATGAAGCCCCAAAATCCTTCGGTGCAGGAGCAGAAATAATAGCAGTAATAAATGAAAAAGCATTCCTATATCTAGAAGCTCCTCCAACTAGAATAACTGGATTTGATACTACCTTCCCACTACCACGTGGAGAAAAACACTATATACCATCCCCTGAAAGAATCGCAAAGACCATAGAAGATGTGGTGAAATTTTAGGAAGGAGCTGATTGTATGAGATATGAATTTCGCTTCCCAGATATAGGAGAAGGCATAAGGGAAGGTACTTTAGTTAAATGGTTAGTCAATGTTGGAGATTTAGTAAAAGAAGGCCAATCCCTTGCAGAGGTTGAAACCGATAAAGTTACTACTGAAATACCATCACCCAAAAATGGCAAAATTGTGGAATTAAAGTATAAAGAAGGAGATACCATTGAAGTTGATGAAGTATTTGTAGTTATTGAAACTGAAGGAGAAAATAAGGAAGCTGAAAGTAAAGAAGACGTAGAAGTTGAAAAACAAGTAGTAAGAGAAGAATCTGCAGGAGTTGTTGGAGAAGTAATAGCATCCTCTGAAGTAATCCCAGCAAGCAACGAATTAATTGAACCTACAACAAAAACAACTAAAAAGAAAAAAGTATTGGCAACACCTGTTGCAAGGCAATTAGCTAAGGATTTAGGAATAGATATAACCACAATTGAAGGTACTGGCCCCAATGGCAGGGTAATGAAGGAAGACATTTTGAGAGCAAAAGAACAACTATCAAAACCTGTTGTTCAACCAAAATTTGAAGTAGAACCAGTCCAACAAGTAGAAAAAGTTGAAAAGGCAGAAAAATTAGCTATAGAATATCAAAGCGAAAATATTAAGAGGATTCCACTTACCAGAATCAGAAAGACTATTGCTGACCAAATGGTAAAATCAAGATTTACAATTCCTCATACCACTGCCATGGATGAAATAGATGTTACTAAGTTAGTTGAATTTAGAAACAGATACAAAGATGGCCTAAAGGAAGATGGTATAAATATCACATATCTACCATTCATCATTAAGGCAGTAATTAAAGCATTAAAAGAATATCCAGTATTTAATTCTACTTTCGATGAAGAAAACGAAGAAATAATACTAAAACACTTCTATCATATAGGCATAGCTACTGATACAGATAGAGGACTAATGGTTCCAGTAATAAGGGATGCAGACAAGAAATCAATTATAGAATTGGCTAAGGAAATTGAAGATATAACAACAAGGGCTAAAGAAAACAAGATTGAACTCAGTGAACTAAAGGGCAGCACCTTCACCATTACAAACTATGGCTCCATTGGAGGATATTTTGGAATACCAATCATCAACTACCCAGAATCCGCAATCCTTGGCGTTGGAAAAATAGTTAAGAAGCCAATAGTAAGAGATGATGAAATCGTAATTGCCTATGTTCTCCCTCTATCCTTATCCTATGACCACAGAATAATAGATGGCGCTAGTGGGGCTAGATTTCTAAATGTATTGAAAGAACTCCTCACTAACCCAGATATGCTTCTTTTGAAATCGTAGAAAGATGAAGGTGATAATATGACAAACTATGATGTACTAATATTAGGTGGAGGACCCGGAGGTTATGTGGCAGCCATTAGGGCTGCCCAACTAGGTGCAAAGGTCGCTGTTGTTGAAAAGGATAGGCTAGGCGGAGTATGTTTAAACTGGGGCTGCATCCCTACTAAAACACTTCTCAAAACTGCAAAGTTATATAAGGACATCCAAAGAGCAGAAAACTTTGGAATAGTAGGCATAGACAAATCAAATGTCAAAGTTGACTGGAAGTTGTTGTTGAAGCGAAAAGACAGGGTTGTAAATCAACTTGTAAACGGAATATATACACTATTTAAGAGAAATAAAATTGATCTATATGAAGGAAAAGGCACTATTCTCAATAAAAATCAAATAGAAGTAAATGGGAAAATAATTACAGGTAAAAATCTAATAATTGCCATAGGTGCTGGAGATACAACTCCCCCAATTCCCGGTCTAGATGAATTAGTTAAGAAAGGAAAAGCAATAAACAGCAAAGGCGCCTTGCAGCTTGAAGAAATACCAGAAAACCTAGTTATAGTAGGCGGAGGAGTTATAGCAGTTGAATTTGCAACAATTTTCAATGCCCTAGGCTCCAATGTAACTATAATCCAAAGGTCCAACAGGATTCTCTCAAGCTTTGAAAGCGAAATGGCCACAACCCTTGAAAAACAGCTAAAAAGAGATGGCATAAATATATTGACATCAACTAAGTTAATATCCTTCAGTGACGATGGTGTGAAAATTGAACATAATGGAGAAGAAAAAATCATCAAAGGCGATAAATACCTAGTATCCTTAGGAATAAAACCTGATTTAAGCCAAGTTAAGAATTTAGATTTGGAAACAGACGAAAAAGGCTTCATCAAAACAAATAACAAAATGGAAACAAGTATCAAAGGAGTTTATGCTATTGGAGATTTAAACGGAAAATATGCCCTTGCCCATGTGGCTTCAGCTGAAGGCATTGTAGCTGCAGAAAATATAATGGGAATAGAAAGCACCCTAAACTATAACCTAGTCCCCCAATGCGTATATACCTTCCCAGAACTTGCCAGCGTTGGCCTAACTGAAGAAAAAGCAAGAGAAAAAGGGCATGACATTACTGTAAGCAAATTCCCATTGGCAGCCAATGGAAAGGCTTTGGCAGAAGGCGAAACAGCTGGCTTTGTAAAGATAATATCAGATAATGAATATGGTGAAATAATAGGCGTTCACATTATGGCCCCCCATGCAACAGACATGATTGCAGAAGCAGTAGCTTCAATGCAATTGGAAGGCACAGTCTACGACTTAGCTAAAACAATTCATCCCCATCCTACTATCTCTGAAGCTGTATTTGAAGCAGCATTAGGAGCAATAGATAGGCCTATCCACATATAAAATAAGCCCTAATCAAGATTGATTAGGGCTTATTATTTAAGTACATATTATTCCAATTCAGATACAGCAGTCTTTGCTGCTATCCTTCCAAATACGATAATATCTGCTAGGGCATTTCCACCAAGCCTGTTGCCACCATGTACTCCTCCTGTTACTTCTCCTGCTGCATATAATCCTTTAATAACATTTCCTTCTGTATTGATAACTTGAGCATTTTCATTTATTTTCAATCCGCCCATAGTATGGTGAACAGCAGGTACAACTTCAATAGCATAGTATGAAGCTTTATCTAGCTTTCTTGGCATGTCTTCCCTGCCAAACTCTGCATCATTTTTGCTTACTACATAACCGTTATAGTTATTTATTGTTTCAGCTAAGTTTTCAGCATTCATGCCTAATTTACCAGCCAATTCTTCTAGAGTTTGACCTTCAGTAGTTAAATTCATGCTTACATATTCTTCTATTGCTTTTAAGCTTTCTCTTACATTTTGGTCAAATAATAAGAATGCACTTCCGCCTTCTTGCTCAAGAATTGCTTTAGATACAACATCTCTTGTTTCAAGTTCATTGATAAATCTCTTACCATCTCTATTTACTAATATTGCACCATTTCCTCTTACAGCTTCAGTAATCATATATCCATTACTTGGCACGCATGTTGGGTGTGTTTGAATTTCTTCCATTTGTACTACATCTGCGCCAATTGCTTGAGCCATAACTATGCCATCTCCAGTAGCTCCTGGATGATTTGTAGTCTTGAATCCTTCAAGGTTGCTGTTTATGCTTGTTACCATTTCTGAATTAGCTCCAAATCCTCCAGTTGCAAGGATAACAGCTTTTGCAAATATTTTATATTCATTTCCATCCTTATCTTCAACAACTATACCTTTAACTTCATTATTTTCATATATTATTTCTTTAGCTTTTGTTTCCAACAATATTTCAATATTTTCTTTTTCACAGTTTTCCTTTAGCACTTGAACTATATGAGGACCAACAGCAGCTCCTCCTGAAGGCATGTGAGTCCTGTTAGCTGAAGAACCTGCTGATCTTCCAACATCGCTTAAATCTGCACCTATGCTTATTAACCATTCTACAGCATCCGCTGCATTTTCAACTAAAGTTCTAACTAAAACTGGATCGTTTTTATAATATCCGCCCTTCATAGTATCTTCATAATGAAGGTCTACGCTGTCTTCAATGCCTAATTCTTTTTGTACTGTAGTACCAGCAGCATTTATACCACCAGTAGCCCTAATGGTATTGCCCCCTACAATAGGCATTTTTTCTACTAATATAACATCTTTTCCTGCATTTTTAACTTCCAACGCAGCAGTTAATCCTGCTCCACCAGCTCCTACAACTACTACATCAGTAGTCCTATCTTGTACTTCTGTTGTAGTTCCATTACTTGTTTTTCCACTTGTTTCTTGATTTGCTCCATTATTAGCACCTTTTGAACATCCTGCTATAACTGATGCTAACAACGTTAATACAACTAGTACTGCCAAAATCCTTTTATTTACCATCTGTTTTCTCCTCCTATCTATGTTATTATTTTTATATGTTATTATTTTTATTTATTAAATAATAGACTATGATAATTATAGTATTTATTAATTTTTGTGGCAAATATGGATTTGCTTAAAATAAAATTTAACATTTTTTATGCTTTTTAAAATATTCAGGATTTATTTGCTTTTTAATAAAAAATAACCTGATTCTTTTCATAATAACAAAAAATGAGAATTCAAGCTTAATTTTAACAGTTAATTATTTTATAACAATTCATTATTTTCTATCCTGCTAAATTTCTATTATTTTCCTTGTATTATATTTTCTCAACTGTAAAAAATAAACTTGGAATATTTTATCAATATGACAATATTGCTGTTAATTTTTCTCAAACACCATAATATTATCTATTGCAATAACATAAAGATTGTCATATTATTATCATATAAATAGTTTATTTTTTAACAATCTATAACTTAGGAGGTAGGGGAAATGAAATTAAAGGGAAAAGTAGCAGTTGTAACTGGTGCAAGTGCAGGAATGGGTAGGGAAATTGCTTATGAATTTGCAAAAGAAGGTGCTATTGTATATGCTGTAGCTAGAAGGTTAGAAAGGCTTGAAGAGTTGTCAGAAAGTGCAAAAGGTTTAGAAGGGAAGATAATACCAGTGGCTGCAGATTTAACCTCTAGG
Source organism: Tissierellaceae bacterium (assembly GCA_036562765.1). Lineage (GTDB taxonomy): Bacteria > Bacillota > Clostridia > Tissierellales > Tissierellaceae > JAAYFT01. The sequence continues at coordinate 25,630 of DATCJO010000180.1, forward strand.
GAAGCAGCTGAAGGTATTATAGATAGAGCATATAAGGAAACAGGTAAACTAGATATTTTAGTTAATAATGCAGGTATCATGGACGATTTCAGCCCAGTTGGCGATGTAGAAGATGAAATGTTGGAAAAAGTATTTGCTTTAAATGTGTTTGCTCCATTCTACTCCATGAGAAAGGCAATAGAAATTTTCCTATCCAATGGGGGAGGAAATATTATCAATGTTGCATCTGTAGGCGGACTTTTTGGTGCAAGAGCAGGAGCTACTTATGCTGCATCAAAACATGCATTAATTGGATTAACTAAAAATACAGGATACATGTATTCAAGGAATAACATAAGATGCAATGCTATATGCCCAGGAGCAATAGAAACAGAAATAAGCACTGGTGAATTCATGCAAAATATAAACCAAGAAGGCTTCCAAATGGCAAGGTTAGGAATGGGAAATATCCCAAGACCAGGAAAAGGAAACGAAATTGCAACCGTTGCATTATTCCTAGCAAGCGACGACTCATCCTATATTAACGGTCAATGCATAGTAGTTGACGGAGGTTGGACTGCATATTAAAAGCTTATAAAAATGGGGCTGTTTCATAACTCTTCTTTATAGTTATGAAACGCCCTTTTTTATTACTCAAAATACGCACAAGGACCAAGGGAACATTTTCCACAGGAATCGCATTTGCCTAAATCAGAATATGTTTCATTTGTATGTAACAGCTTTCTATGGCATACCTTCTTATTCAAACCATCTACTGTTAAAGCTTTAGTTGGGCAATTTTGTACGCATACAGTACATGATTGATCTCGATAATATAAACATCGGGATTCATTAGATATCTTCTTTTCTTCTGGTTCTATTTCTATATCAATAAATAAAGTACCTAATCTTCCTGCACACCCTTTATCAGTAATTAACAGTGAATTTAGCCCAAATTCCCCTATCCCTGCTATAACTGCTGCAGTTTTATGAGACCATGGCGCTACAAATTTAACCGTGTCAAATCCATGGGTGGCTGGTACTGTTGCCCCATTTATATTAAATTCTTTTAGGTACTCTATTAAATCCCTTGTTAAGCTATTTATCAAATTATTACATTCCACATAGGTTTTAGCCCATGTATATGAAACCTTGCTTTTCCCTTCGGAGATGTTGCTTTCAATTACCTTTTTTGTAAATGGAATGAAAAAAGATACAACAGTTTTACAGGTAGGCAGAATTTCTCTTGGATGAAGATGATGAGGTCCAACGATTTCCTTAATATTTTCATATCTCTCATCACTGGCACTGCTAAATCCTACTAGTGGTTTTCTAAAAAAATCATTATCATTGTGAGACAGTACATAATCAGTTATAAAGCCTTCAATTTTTTCTCTCAATTTCAATACCTCCGTTAGAAATAATATATAATACTACAATATCAGAATTTGCTTAATTTTGCATGATATTTTTTAAAATTAAAACCCCCATTCAAAAGAATGGAGGCTATTTAAAGACAGCCTTTATTTCCAAGAATTCTTCCATGCCAAATATTCCGCCTTCTCTGCCCAATCCAGATTGTTTAAAACCGCCAAATGGTGCATTTCTTGTAAATCTTCCTTCGTTAACAATTACATTTCCTGATTTTATTTTCTTTGCAACTTCCCATGCTTCTTCATCGGGTCCAAATACTGCTGCAGATAATCCGTAAACTGTATCGTTGGCTATTCTTATGGCTTCTTCCTTGTCTTTATATGGAATAATGCATAGTACGGGACCAAATATTTCTTCCCTAGCTATTACCATATTATTGTTTACATCTGAGAATACAACAGGAGTTACATAATATCCCTTGTCATAACTCTTTGGAACTTCTCCGTATATCATCCTTGCTCCTTCTTCTATTCCCTTTTCAATATAGGATTTTACTCTTAAGAATTGTTCCTCAGATACTAATGGACCAATATTGGTAGGTGATAATGAAGGATCTCCAAATGAATATTCCTTAGTCTTATTTATAACTACTTCTTCAATTTTTTCTTTTTCATCTTCTGGTACCAAAAGCCTTGTTAAAGCACTGCAGGTTTGACCTACATTAATGTATACAGTATCCAATGTCTTCTTCACTGCCAATTCTATGTCTGCACCTTTCAAAATAATGGATGGCGACTTGCCTCCTAATTCAAGGGTAATCCTTTTTATCCCCTTCATTGCCTTTTGTGCAACTTCTTTCCCTACTTTTGTAGAGCCCGTAAATGTTACCATGTCTACATCCTTATGCTCTACTAATAGGTCCCCTACTTCGTCCCCTGTACCTGTAACTAGATTGAATACGCCTTTTGGAAATCCAACTTTGTCTATAGCATCAGCTAAAATATATGTTACTAATGGTGTGTATTGGCTAGGCTTCAATATGACTGTATTGCCAGTCAACATAGCAGGTATTATCTTCTTTGTTACTTGCCCCAATGGATAGTTCCAAGGTGTCAAAGCTGCAACTACTCCTATGGGCTCTTTTCTTATAATATGGTCTCCCATATCCTCTTCAAATTTATATTCTTTTGCAATCCTTACATAGTTTTCTCCATCTTTAAGAAAAGATGTAGTGTGAACCTTTAATGCATATTCTTTGCCCCTGCCTAACTCTTTAACTATGATGTCTGCTATTTCATCTTCTCTCCTAAATAATTCCTCTAGGAATTTTTCCATTAAAGATATTCTGGTAGACAAATCAGTATACTGCCATGTTTCAAAGGCTTCCCTTGCTGATTTCACAGCATAATCAACATCTGCTTTATTGCCCTTTGGAACCTTAGCGATAATTTCCCTGTTGGCAGGATTTTCAACTTCTATAAACTCTTTAGAATTAGACTCTACCCATTCTCCATTAATATACAATTTTGTATAATCCATATCTCCAACCCCCTTAAAGATTATTATACCCATGAGAAATCAATATTCACTCAACAACTTCCAAATTTATAAGATATTGAAACAAACAGGTTTATAATATATAATGGATTTTATGCTAAATAATTATTTTGAAAGGAAGATTTAGATGAAGCTAGGAATAGTTGGACTACCAAATGTAGGCAAAAGTACGCTTTTTAACGCCTTGACTTCAGCAAATGCAGAAGCCCAAAATTATCCCTTTTGTACAATTGAGCCAAATATAGGAATTGTAACTGTTCCAGATAAAAGAGTAGATATGCTGGCAGAATTAATAAAGCCTGAAAAAGTAACTTATGCAACAGTTGAATTTGTAGACATTGCAGGTTTAGTTAAAGGTGCCAGCAAAGGTGAAGGCCTTGGAAACAAATTTCTTTCACATATAAGGGAAGTTGATGCAGTAGTACATGTAGTAAGATGCTTTGAAGATAAAAACATAACCCATGTTTCTGGAAAGATTGATCCAATATCTGATATAGAAACCATTAACATAGAACTTATGCTTTCAGATTTGGAAATAATTGAAAATAGATTGAAAAAGGTAGAAAAGATGGCTAAAGCTGATAAAAGCTATATGAAAGAGTTTGAGCTATTGGAAACTCTAAAATCTACCATTGAGCAAGAAAAGCCATTAAGAAGTCTTACTTTTACAGATGACGAACTTAACTTAATTAAAAGCTTTAGGCTCCTCAGCCTAAAACCTGTTTTATATGTATGCAATATTTCTGAAGAAGACCTCTTATCAGGAGAAGACAACGAATATGTAAAACTGGTTAAAGAATATGCTCAAAAAGAAGGTTCAAAAGTCATTGTCGTATCTGCAAAAATCGAATCAGAAATATCTCAGTTGCCAGAAAACGAAAAGAAAGATTTTCTTGCTGAATTGGGACTAAAAGAATCTGGCTTGGACAAGCTTATCAATGCAAGCTATGATTTATTAGGTCTCATGAGCTTCCTTACAGCTGGCGAAAAGGAAGTAAGGGCATGGACAATTAAAAAAGGAACAAAAGCTCCACAAGCAGCTGGAAAAATACATTCAGATATGGAAAGAGGATTTATAAGGGCAGAAGTAATTAACTACAAGGACCTTTTAGAATGTGGCGGAATGGGTAAAGCAAGAGAAAAAGGCCTCATTAGGCTCGAAGGAAAAGATTATGTAATACAAGATGGAGATGTAGTATTGTTTAGGTTTAACGTGTAAAATTTCATAAAGTAAAAAATAGGGTGTTAATGGCACCCTATTTTTATTATTTGATATTACTTATTCTGATATCTCTTCCTGCATTTGCATTTCTTTTTCTATCATCGCTTGGGGAATTTCTGTCAATATATCCTTCATCGCTGAGTTGCTGTCCCTCATTGCTATCATTGTTAATGTTGCTTTCTCTTCTGGAGTTTTGCCTTCCTTCACTAGTTGTAGAAGTTTCCTCTTTACTTGTTGTTCCACTTCTAGTGCTATCTGTACTTTGTTGTATAGATAAATCGCTAGTTCCTCGTACGACATTTTCGCTAGATAATTCGGTACTTTCTGTTCTAGGCTATCGTATGCTATTGTCATCAGTTCTGCTATCTCGTTTAGTCCTCTCTCCTTCACTAATTCCTTCATTTCCTCTGTCCAGTAATTCTTTATTAGATTCTTCACTTTCACCACCATCCTATTTAGGTTTCAATTTCCCATTTTCCCAGTGTTATTTTGCGTTTTCTTCTAACTTTAGTAAGTGGTTGTATGAAATATAAAATTTTCAATTCCTTATAGGTAGAGTAAAAAGAATTTCGATTGATTATTTAGGCTTTATTATCAGATCTTATGAATTTCAATTAATTGTAAATATATTGTAAATATAACAAACAATTTGTCTATATATTTCAAATCATTATATGAAAATATATTTTTCTAATTAAATACCTTTTATATAATACTACAAAATTTCAAAAATTCCTTCCAATTTTTCAAAAGTTTTTTGATATAGCAAAAAACTTGTGTGTTTAAGTCAAAATAGAAAAACATCAATTAAACCTCCAACAGAATATTCTGTTGAAGGTTTACATATTACATTATTTTTTTTGATACATGAACTCTAGTATTTCTTCAAATGAAATTACATTATTTAATTCATTAATTTCTTTCCGATTTAGTAATTTTTTTATTTCGTTATAATTATACATTGCTTGATTAATATCTGAATTAAAAGAATAGTTTCCTTCTTGATAAAAAGACGCATGAGCTATTCTATTTCTTATTCTATTTATTCCTTTATATTTTTCGCTAAGAGTTTTCAAATAATCAGATTTCCTTATAAAATATTCATTCGTAATTAGCTCCTTTACTTTATCCCTATTCTTAATATTTTCTAAATCCAAATTATATACTTCACATAACTTTGTTAGTATTGATTCAACTAAGCAAATATATCCATGCCCATATTTTTTATTTTCAAAATACCATTTGCTCAATTCAAGTTGAAACTCAGATGCTGTTTGTATTTCAGCAAATCTTAATAAAAACTCTTTTAAAAGTGGAAATATATATGTAATTGTACCTATACTATAATATTTTTTATTAAGTAATAAATTTAAATTTTTAATTTGATTTTGTAAGTCCGTTAAGTAATTTATGTTTACTAATTCAGAAATATTTTTTATTTTTGAAGATATATCTTCCGATTCATTTATTTGACCTTCTTTTTCCTTTATTAGCTCACTTATTAAATATCCATTACCATAATTTATAAAATCGTGTGTACCTCTTATCCAACTCGAAATTTCAAATAATGGATTTAAATCAACAACTGGTGCATATCCTAAATCTTGTGTTGCTTCAAGCATTCCATAATACAGTCCTTTTAATTTTATTTTCTTCTTATTTAATATTTGCATAAAATCAATTACTAAATATAAGAATAATGGAATTGACCTAAAGGCATGAGTTATATCTAAATATATTTCATCACCATCATTTAATATATCTACTATTTCCATGATTGTATTAAAATTTTGCCACAGTTCGTTCTCATTTAATCCATATTTTATAATTAACGATATAGAACCACCTTCCGAATGTGGCCTTATTATCTTTAAATATTGATCAACAGATTCCATCGTTTCTTTCAATTCTTCATTATTTATCAGTGAATTTTCATGATTTGATTCTGTTGCCAATTCTGCTATTCTATACCAATATTCATAGTTTAATTCCCTTCCTGATTCTTCTGTAAAATACCTATATATTTCTTCCCACATAGATTTAGCAGTTCCAATGAATATAATTTTATCTACTTCTATATATTGTGCAAGAGCTGCTGCTAAAAAAGATGTTTTAAATATTTTATCGTCTTTTACAAATTTATAGGTAGCATTATCATACTTTCTATCAGAAATATCACCTTTAAAACCAGCTTTTAATTTTCCAGTCCCAATTGATGAAATCAATACCCTGGCCATTCTAACACTCCAATCAACATATCTATATTCCTATAGAAAATGCTTTACCATAACAATAAATATTGTTTTTTAAATTACTCCATTTAGGTGTTACATCTACAATATCACCTTTTACTTTACTACTTGCTATGGCCCCTTCATTAATTAATACTATGCTTCTTTTCCTAAAAGGTTGTCCACCCCAATAGTAAATATATCCATTTATCTTTTCAAGTTTGTATCCTAATAACTTATCAACCTCATCTTTTAAAGGATAATAAGCAGATAATATTATATAAATATTTGTATTGTTATCATTTGGTAAATCAACATTTATATATTCATTTGAGAGAAATATCCCCGCTCCTGTACTTCTTTCGCCACCTATTCCTTCATCAACTATTAAGTTTATGGCAGATTTAAGTTCTGGTGTTAAGTTTCCGTTATACATAAAATACATAAAAGGCTCAACCCTATAATCTCCTTCACAATAATAGCTATAAATTATTTCTTCTTGATAATAGAATTTTTCAGAATTATATGTGGTTCTGTTTACTGATACATGTGGATTGGATACTTTGTTTATAATAGATATTTGGTTATATGAATCTGTTATTCCAATATTTTCTACTTCGTATGGTAAGCAAGCCAGATTAGAACCAATATTTTTTAAGGCGAATAAGTCAAAATTAAATTTATAATCATTTATTCGCCAAGTACTACATATTTGCTTCAATGCTTCTATTGATATAAATTTGATTTTTTTAGCAGCTTTCCTTTTTATAACGTACTGTTCTTTTTCTTCAATATTTCCTGAAAAATCTTTTTCTATTGCTGCTTCAGGTTTTGGAACAAAGTATAAAGTTTTTTCAATTTTGTTAGTTTTTATATTGTAAAAATCCAGCCCTAAAAACATAGAAGATATCGAAAAAGAATTATTCTTAAATAACTCTATATGATTTTCAGCTTCCTCATCGCCATATAATAAATTAATATTATTAATAATAGTTGAAAAGAGAATATTAGAAGATGGAGTTTCCTTTAAATCTCCATAACTATCCTTTATACAAAATTTACTGTTTTGCTTTATTCTAAATTTGACTCCATTCATAAATCATTCAACTCCTAGAAGATGCTTTGACAACTTAGACTTAATTTCTTTATCATTCATTAATGCACTTAAATCAGCTATTTTTTCACCTAATATTAAAGGAACATTATTGTTTTCATAATCATCTACTGATTTAGCTTTTACATCAAAATCTATGAATTTTATTCTTCCATATCCTCTTGTTCCATTTCCACCAAGATAATCATCTTCTAACATAGCCATGACAGATAAAAGCAAATAAAATCTTTTAATATCTTTTTCCTCAAAAACATTAAATACCATACTGAAGTCAAAAATTGCACCAGCTGGTACTCTTTCTGTTTGTCTAGGATATTTAGCTTGAGATGTTATCCTATCAACTACATTTTCCCATTTACTTTCTGTATAAACTAATTCAAGTTCATTAAATATGCCTTCTTTATTTTTCATTTGTTCTTTTACTTTTTCATTTAAGTGGGCATCCCTTACTATTAATCTTGTTGGACCTAAATTTTCTTTTCTACTGTCAGCTAATCTTGTTGGACCTAAATTTTCTTTTCTACTGTTAGCCATAACTCTTTGTGTATTAGATATTGGTATTTCTTTTCCGTCTAAATTTTCTTTTCTACTGTTAGCCATAACCCCAAATATTGCACAAATATTACACTTTCCACATCTGCATATATTTTTATCTTCTTTTAACTCTAATAGGGATCTCATTTTTCCTTTTAAAGATGAACCTGGTATATAAGGAACACCTTCAGAAGTTTTTACTACACTGTTGTCTATACCACCTATAATAGTATCTGTTTTAGACCCTCCAATAGTAAGTCCTGTTAAAGCTTTTATCTTACCATCTATAAAAATTTTTCCCAATAATCTCATAATCTAACTCCCCCTTTATTCTAATTATTATCTTCACCAACATATTTTCTGTAAGCTACTATAGCCTCCATGAACTTCTTAAACTTCTTTAGATCAGATTCATTGTCAACTTCCATGTTCTTAACTAAAGTATCTAAAATTTCCATAAATTCTTTTAAAACAGGATTATCTATATTTTTCCCTGCTGTATAAGCAAATTGAGGTCTAAGAAACTTCAATTCACTTACACTATTTGCAGATAATATTCTAGAATATATTCTTCTTATCATAGACGTAGTAACGCCAAAATCTCCCAGTCTTTTTGCGTAAGCCAAAACATTATCACAAAACTCATCATATTCTGATGCTATACTTTGTGCAACTAATGCTTTTTTAATTAGATAATCCTTTAATTCATCTGTAGTTTTTTTGCATTCAACTGCTATTTTTTTATTTATGTCCTTTCCCAAGTTAAACATTAAATAATCTCCAACCTTTAGATTATTAAATTCTGATTTGTCAACAAAATCCAATTCTTTAAAAGAATATTTTTCCCCCTTATTGACCATAACTTGTCCATTCCTTTTCCTTAGATCTATCTCAGATACTATTCCTTTCATCCCTATCCTCCTTTACTTCTTTAGTTTCCATTTCAGCCAGCTTAATGGCAACTGGAATTATCATAATATTCTTTATATTATTTTCTTTATTTTTCCTAGTAACATTATTAACTACAATTTGTCTATACTCTTGAATTATTTCTTCAGCAAATTGTCTGCTATATCCTCTCTTTTTGTCCATTTCCTTAACTTCTCTTAAGTAGTAGGCTAATCTCCAGAATCTTAAAGAATCAACTCTTCCTTTATTTGATTCTTCAAGGATACTCTTAAATCCTACAGTGCTTTTTTCTAATTTAAAAAGTAAAGATCGACCTATGTCAGTTTCCCTGTATTTTTTAGCTTCTTGTAATGTATCTATTAAAATTTGTTTTACTTTTTCAATACGTTTCAATTCTTCCCAATTGAAGACCTCTCCTAATAAAGACACTTTGTTTTTTGTTGGCTGAATTTCTTCCTTATACAAATAGTTCTTTGAATTGCTCAAAGCTGATTCTGCCACTTCTATAGACCTTATAACTGGATAATCAAAATCAAATATGCTTATTCCAGCTGAAAATGTAATTTTCCTATTAAAACAAACATATTCATTAAACTTTTCTCTAAACTTTTCAGCTAATTCTATAATTTTGTTCCAGGAACCAATTACAAATGTATCATCTCCCCCCGAATATACAGTGTAAATATTTTTCTCCATGTTAAGATCTTTCAATATCTGATTCAAATATCCTTCAAAATATAGAGAAATCATCCTGCTTAAAGTTGTTATTCTCGATACTGTTTTATTATCAGATAACCCAAACCCAAATATTGAACCAAGGTCATCTACATCAAGTTTTAATACTCCTATTAAATTTTTATCGCCTTTTGATTGCTGTGCTAATTCCTTAAAAGTTGCCCATTTATCATTTTCTCCTTTAGGTAGGCTATAGGTTCCAAATCTGAATCCAGTACAATTTTCATCTAAAAAATTTGTATCATTTAATAAATAATATCTGCCACCATTAATTACTTTATTTTTTAGAAAATCAATTTCATAACCAAAACTATTAAATATTTCTTTATAATTCTTTGGATTGTTTATTTCTCTTTCTTCTACCTTGTTTATATAAAAATATTTTGCATCTCTTAACTTTTCAGTTAATTCTATAAAACTATAACAAAGGCTACAGATATTTAGTTCTGTATCTTCAAACTTTATCTTTCCTCTTCCCCGATGTTTATAACTTGTACTGCAAACATCACAATGATCACCTTCTTTAGTTCCCTCATCTAAAGGACCAAAAATTAATTCAAAATTATCTTTTACAACTATGTCCTGCCATTTTAAATATTTCTGCTTATTAACCTTTTCTACCGCTTTTTGCCATTGATTCGGAAAATCTATAAAATCTTTAGGAGATAGATATACATAATCGATTCCATAATATAAATCTCCACCGTGTGCTTTCAAAACCTTTATCATTATTTCCCTTTTTATTTCATCCATTTTATCTGCATATACCTTAGGAGCTAAGATAAAGAAGCTTCCGCCACCACTGTACAAAAGATTGCAATCTTTCAAATTTAATTGATCTAATATATATCTAACAACTATATCTGTTAATAAATTTAAATAAACTGAGTGAGATTTAAGAGACTTTGCAGCACCTTTTGAACTTATATTTTTTATAAAATCCTGTATCCCTGAAAGATCCCCATGAATTAAAATGAATTGATAATGTTCACTGCTTTCTATCTTATCTATAATTTCTTCTGTCAACTCTCCAGCTTTATACTGTTCATAGAGACATAATGCTATGGCAGCAGTATTTTTGGCATGTTCATACATGGAAACATCATAGTTTTTGTAAATGTCATGGGTAGGTATGCACCATAAATATTTTTCCAATAAGTATAACAATTGTGTTTCATCATTTATTTTCTTTAATTCATCTCTAAATTCCTGGTATAATCTTTTATAAGCATTTTCTATATTTTTTATTTGGTTTCTTTCTTTGGGAAAAATTTTCTTTAAATTTAGTGCATTTACTTCATAAGCATAGTCCTTTTCAATTCCATTTTCTTTTTCTTTTATTTTGATAAATATAGGTCTCAACAATTGAGGTCCTTTTTTTTCATTTAAATATTCTTCATATTTTTCTTCTTTACAAGAAAGAACATCTGCAGAGGCTATAATTTTTTCATAAACATTATGTGGATTGTGATGATTTTTTATCAATCCCTCTATATCATTTAAATATTTCCTTGCAATATCCAGTTCTTTGACTAAGTTATATGAACTTACACTGTGATCGGGTAAATTTTCATCACTACTAGCTATATTCACAAATTCACCTATATCATGTAACATGGCAGCTAAATATATGGCATCTTCCATAAAGGAATCACCCCTTTCACTGCATTGATTGATTTAATAATCTAATTTATCTACTATTATTAAATTTACTATATAAATTCAAAAAATCCTTCCTTTTTATTACAAAAATTGCGATTTTTCTTTTAAATCTACAAACTTATTTGAAATTAATCCCGAGATTATTTAATAAATAAACATGAAGTAATTTTTAAATATTAAATGGGTTAAAACTTAAGTTACTTTTTTCCATTTATTTCCATACTTTACATTTATTAGTTACTCCACTATTACAAATAACAGAAAAATAGATATTTTGAAACTTTTTGAAGGATTTCAAGCCTTTAAAAGATTAAAAATAAATGAAAAATATCGCTTCACTTATTTCTAGACGCGAAATATAATTTTGTTATAATTGTAACATTTTTTAAAGCATTAATACTGCAATATAGTTAGAAATTTGACAACTTATGTTTTTGCAAAATTTCTTGGCTCTTTGTCAATTGTTGGGGTAGGATCAATTT
>DATCJO010000004.1:0-10664 GCA_036562765.1 Tissierellaceae bacterium
AATAATCCAAATATAAAATAAAATGGTCTCAAAGAAGGTTTTTGTGCTGCAATCTCTTTCATATCGCTAACCAAATAAATATTCCCCATAACAAGATAAGTTATAGCTTCACCAAGATGTAATGTTATAAACTGGTACAAAAATAAATTAATATAATAATTTTGATCTGCCATTTGTAATATTAAAAAGGAAATTACAGCAGAAGCTAGGTTAACAATAATACCACCAGATGCAACAAAAATATTTTGTTTTTTAGATAATAACCTGGCCTTTTCTATATCAATAGGTAGAGGTGTTGAAAAAAATAAATATGGTTTTACAGTGACCTGCCACCAATTATCTTTGCAACCATATTTATAATAAAAAATTGCATGACCTATTTCATGAAGGTAAATAACTAGATATAATGATATATAACTTATTAGAATACCAATGATGGTTTTCATAAGATAACTTCTACCTCTCGAAAGGATTTTATTTAATCCATTTATGACCTTTGGGATACGCTGTATTCATAGCATTCATAAACCAATCATATCTTTCTTTATCTAGGGTATTTATCACCATATCATAATCATGCTGATAATTACTATTTTCACTATTTCGCGATTTATATAGTAATATAATTTCAGGAGCTAGGATGCTAATTTGACCCTTTTTTATAAAAGCCTTCTGTACTTCACGAGTAATACTTGGATTTTTTTGATAATAAAAAAATCCATTCTCTATTTTATTAAACAAAACTTCTATAAAATCAAGTTCCGTTTGTTCTCTATCAACAAAGGTTACATATTTAAATACTCCATCAAGCTTCTCAACTTTTATAAAATCTGCATCTTTTTTATAACACCATATATTATCAAAATATAATTTAGGATTTTGAAGTGCATACTCTACTGATACTAGCCTTTGATTACCAACTGGTGCATCAATCTCCCAACCCCTTGATTTTAAATATTTAATACATTCTATCATATCATCGAAACTAACGGTAATATCAATATCCTTGTGCTTTCTTGTTATTTTTCCTAAATAAACATCAATAGCAAATCCTCCGCATAGATGCCATTCTGCATTTAGCCCAGATAGGTGTTTGCTTAATTCGTTTATTAATTTCATCTTGTCCCCCTTAGTAAATTTTAATAACAATGATGTACAATTATAGTATTAAGGACATTCTTATATCCTACATACGAATATTCATCATTTTCATCAAATACTTTTATACCTCTTGATGGTGTTAAACTTAATTCTACAAATTTACTATATAATTTAACCTCTATTAATAATATCTAAATCCCAGACTTTTTTCTCTTAAACACTGCTATTGCATATCTGCTATAACCATTTCCTGCGTTAGATGTGAAACAAGATACTAACTCCCAACCCTGCTCACCTAATCTATTAAGCTGATAGTCAAATTCTTCAGTTTTTAATATCCCTCCGAGAAGTCCCTTTAGTTCAAATTTGATAGTTTTATATTCCCATCTATCCAATTCTATCACTCCTTTTTTATTTGATTAGTAGCATAATACCATATTAGGGCTTTCCTTTCCAGCTCTTTAACGAAAGCATCCTTACCATTACAATAAGCCTCTATATCATATGGATAAAGATAGGCTAGTTTACTCTTGAGTTCACCATACTCAAACGCTTCCTCAGGATGAGCTCTCAAGTAATCCCTCACAGCCAAATGCCTTTCAATTTCTTTAATGTTTCTTATGTCAAAGATATGAACATGATGAGTCCTTATTATTGGCCCTTTTATAAAAAATCTTCTACCTGCTATTCCATATTCCCCCATTGCCTCATAACCAAGCTTTTCGAATTCCTTATTATAATAATCTATTTTCGTAATATCTCTTACCACTGGCATAATATCAATAATTGGCTTTGCTTTTAAGTTTTTCACAGCAGTACTTCCAATATGGTGAATCTCAATTAACTGGTCTCCAAGTATACTTCTAATATTTTCAGCCTCTTCCTCAAAAAAAATTGGCCACATGCTATTATATTCAACCACTTCTACTTTTCGCATATCTTCCCATCCTCTGCTTTTCTATCAATTTGAATTAATCTCCATTGCCTTTCTCCCCAATTTAGTTATCATAGCCATTACATAAATTCTAATAATTATTTCCATCAAAGCATATATTAATATCAATGTTATATTACCAATAAAAAACGACATGAAAACCACTATACTCATCATAACTATTTCTAAAATAACATAAGTTTTTTTCTTTTTTTCTAATTCCAATGATAAATTTCCTTCATAATTTAATTCTAAGTAATCTATTGATCCTTTTAAAATATTTAATATCATCAGCAACTCGAAAATTGAAAGCAAGATTGTTTGGAATACAAATATAGATTTAAAATATATTGTTATTTCAACTAATTCAAGTAGTCTTCCAATCATAGATAGAATAATTAATTGTAGCAAAAAATATCCCCCAAAAAATATATTTATATCCCTTCCCCATATTTATTGCCCCCTTAATCTTATGCCATTACTATCAAGACCATGTAATCTCAACATCCCCATCAGCTCTTTTGAAATTTACTACGAGATAATATCTTTCAGAAGGATAATTAACAAAGTTTCCACAATACCCCTCCAACATTTTAAAAATGAAATAGATAAGTTTTTATTGTAGCCTACTTAAAAGAAATAATACTTATGACAGGTAACATTCATTTTATTTGTTATCGACATAAATATAATTTATTTTAATATATTCAAATAATTATCTTAATCTATCTAAATAACTAATTATTCTTTCTCTGTGAGTTGGAACATATTTATCCGATTTAATAAATTTCAAAAATTCTTCCTTAGTCAGCCATAAATAAGATATGGTTTCCCCTTCTTGAAGTTTAATTGCATTTTTATCGCAGTTAGTTATACACAAATAACCATAAAATATTACACCCTTACTTACAACCCTATAAATCTGTTCTAGCTTTTTGGCCTTGATTCCAGTTTCTTCCCTAAGCTCCCTAATGGCAGCATCATAAGGAGTCTCCCCTGCCAGAACTGCACCTCCTGCACTGGCTTCATAAAATCCTGGAAAATATGGCTTTTTTAAATCCCTCTGCATAAGTAAAATAGTACCGTCTTCATGCTGAACTATTATTTCTACGACCAAGTGATATAAACCATCAGGTATTTGTTGACCTCTAACTAAATAACAACCTGCTAAAGTTTCATCTTCTCTATATGCATCCCACAACTCCATGGTTTATATATCCCCCTTTTTCCATTGAAACACCTAATATCTTTACAATGCTGGATAAATTTTAAATTTATAAGTTTCTCTTTTAAGACCTCTTTCGTTAATGATTTTTAATTTAAAACTACATACACTATTTTTTATATATTATCATAAAAACTGAAAAATACTCTAGACATAATACATTCAAAATATTTTATTATATATTAAAATAATAAGTAATAATATCTATTACAGGGGGAGTTGTTATGTCATCACTAAAGAAGAGTTCTATGAAGGTAAAGGCCGTTTTAGATGAAATGGGTTATGATTTTAATATACTGGAGTTTTCTGATTCTACCCGTACTGCACAGGATGCTGCAAAGGCTGTAGGCTGTTTAGTTGGACAAATAGCAAAATCATTAATATTTAAAGGAAAAGAATCACAAAAGCCAATTTTAATTATTGCTAGTGGTTCTAATAGGGTTAACGAAAAAACAGTAGAAAAATATATAGGCGAAAAAATAGAAAAGGCGGATGCAGACTTTGTTCTAGAAAATACTGGATTTGCAATAGGTGGCGTTCCACCAGTTGGCCACATAAAACCAATAGATACATACATTGATGAAGATTTGCTACAATATGATGAAATATGGGCAGCTGCAGGAACTCCTAATTCTGTTTTTAAGCTGACTCCAGAGATATTGTTAGATATAACAAAAGGAACAGTAATCAACATAAAAGAATATACTCCTTCTATTTAAAAACCTGTATTAAGCACCTCTTTTTTTATAAAATGTTATACAAGTTAATTTGGAGGTGTTTATTAAATGAAAAAATTAGCTTTTATATTACTAGTGACATTTGTCCTGCTTGTTATTGGATGCAGTAGTAATATACTGGATACTTCAGATATTTTCTCTCCCGAAGACTTTCAAACTAATTATGATGAAGATAAAAGCACCTTTATTCAGCTTAACAGCGACACTGCGTTCAGCGATTCCAAAACGGTTAAAATTTCTGGAAATACTATAACCATAACTGATAAAGGCACATATATACTTTCTGGCAATCTTGGTGATGGCATGATTATAGTAGATGCTGGGAAAAAAGATAGAGTTCATTTAATACTAGATAATGTCCATATCAGCAATAAGACATCTTCACCTATTTATATAAAGCAGTCTGAAAAAGTATTTATAACCCTCAAGGAAAATTCCACAAATACCCTTTCTAATGGAGGAACATTTATAACCATAGATGAAAGCAATATTGATGCAGTTATTTTTTCTAAAGAGGATTTAACCATAAATGGCACTGGGACATTAAAAATCAATTCTCCCGAAGGGCATGGCATTGTTTCAAAAGATAGTTTGATTTTGACAGGTGGTACTTATGAAATAATATCAAAATACCATGGCCTATCAGGTAAAAACAGCATCTGTATTGCTGATGCAGATATAAATATAATTTCTGGAAAAGATGGTATTCATTCAGAAAATAAAGATGATAATTCCCTTGGCTTTATATATATTAAAAACGGAACCTATAATATTTCCTCAAAGGGCGATGGCATAGCTGCTTCTTCCAAATTACTGATAGATGATGGAACTTTTAAAATAGTTAATGATGGCGAAAATACAAGTTCAGCAGCAGATGAAGATGATAATAATGGCAGCACTAGCAGAAAAGGAATTAAATCTAGTGGCAGCATTGTTATAAATGGAGGAAGCTTTATCATTAATTCAGTTGAAGACGCTATACATTCTGATGCATCAATTAACATAAATGGTGGCAGTTTTCAAATATCAACAGATGATGACGGAATACATGCTGATGATACCATTGAAATTTCATCTGGTGAGATTAATATTAATAGATGTTACGAGGGTATTGAGGGAAGTAAGGTGAAAATTTCAGGAGGAATCATAACTTTAAATGCTATCGATGATGGAATCAATGCAGCAGGTTCTGATGAAAAAAAGGACAATTCAAATGGAAGCATTATTATTTCAGATGGTAATATATATATCAAGGCTGGTGGTGATGGCATTGATTCCAACGGAACTCTTACTATTTCTGGAGGTTTAACAGTTGTATGCTGCCCTTCAACTGGTGATACATCTATTATAGATTTTGATGTTGGTGGAACTATTGAAGGGGGGTATTTTTTGGCAGTGGCTCATCTCGCATGCCTCAAGTCTTTAGTGAATCAAAACAAGGTTTCATCTCATTAAAAATAGACACTCAGTTGGCAGGAACTAAAGTCAGTTTAACAGATATAAAGGAAAACAAACTAATCTCTTCAACTGAACCTGCATTTGATTTTGATTTTTTGATATTAAGTACGCCATTTATTGTAAAAGGAGAAACTTATAATGTTACTGTTGGCTCTTATACAACTCTGATTACTGCTAATTAAAAAAGAGACTATATTGCTATAGTCTCTTTTTAATATAATTTTGATGCATCAGGATATTTTTCTAAAAAAATTCTATTTGCTGCTTGAAGCTTTTCATAATATTCTCGATATGAATCACTTAAAATTTTCATATTTTCAATAAACACATCGTAGTATCCGCTTTCCTGTTGAAACTTCAAAAGTATCTGCTTCATTTTATATGCTGGTGAATTTTTATATTCATCTGTATTAATGAATTCAAGGTATGTTTCTATAGTTTCCCTATTTTCTTCAATGTATTTTTCTGGATTATTTACAGCATTTGTTAATGATATATTTATTTCTTCCATACCCTCTTCGTCAAAATGCTCTAGACCTTGCCTTAAAAACTCTTCCAGCTCTTCCGGAAATTCCACATCTTGAATATTATCTAAAAAATCAACTATAGCATTGTATGCCCTTTCTTTTTCTTCAGTATCAATCTTTCCATCAAGAAAAGGCCCGAAATGTACGCACAAGTACATTCCATAAGCACCTGGAAAAGCTTGGAGCAGTTTTTCTTTAATTGTAAAGTTCTTATCTATATATTCTTCGATGTAAGCAATGGCTTTTTCAACATTATAATCCTTTGTCAATTCTTCCAAGCATTTTTTCTTTGCAAATGATTTTTCCATTTCTAAATCAATTTTAAATTTTATCTTTTTTAAAATTCCCAGCTTATTAGGGCTTGAAAGAATATCTCTGATTTCTGAAATGCTTAGACCTAACTTTCTTAGGGCTGCAATTTCCTTTAATTTTGAAATATCTTCTTCGGTATAGTTTCTGTAGCCATTTTCCTCAATCTTAGGCGATATTAAGCCTTGCTTCTCATAGTATTCAATGGCCTTTTTTGTTAATTTGCATTCTTTACATACATCTTTTATTAACATACTATCACCTCAAATTCATCTTAAGCTATACCCTAAGGTGATAGTCAATACTTTTTCAAAGAATTTTTAATATTCACATTCATAAACATCTACTCTCCATATAATTGGATAATTCTTAGCCCAATCTTTAATCTTATTTACCTGTTCTAATGTTTCAACAGAAATAATTGTTTCATCTCCATAATGGGAGCTAGAAAAAATACGAACATCATCCTTTAATAAATTCAGTGTAAACCATTTTATGTACCCTTCATCATTTAAATAATTGGTTAAAATTTCATCCCTAAATTCAGAAGTTACTTCCCCTCTAAAAACTATTTCCTTAGTCATATCGTTAGGCACTCTATTGCCAAACTTTTCTCCAGATTTAATGCCTTCTACATCATCTCCCCAAAGCCTCATTTCAAACTCATCTGCAACTTGAAGGGCTTCTTTAACTAAATCCAACCACCAATCATAATTATCAAAAATAGGTGCCAAAGGATTAGAAGCAAAAGTATTTTTATGAAGCATAAATAATATATCGTATTTCATCAGTTCCCCTCCCCCTAACACTATCAACTAAAATTTTTTACAGGTTCTATCCTATCTTCATCCCAACCCCAAATCTTTTCAACATATTTCATAATGGAAGATATTTTACATTATAAATAAAATATTTATCATCCTCTGTTATGCTCCTTAAATGATATTCCATTAAAATCTATCCTTTCATCATCACTTTCTACATAGGGCCAATGATAATCTGATAATCTACTGTAAAATCGTAAATTATGTAGATGCCAAATACATGCCTGCAATCATTATGGCTAAAGCTGTAATAAATGAAAGAGTTGGCATTTCCCTAAAAATAATTAAGGATAAGGCTGCACCAATAAATGGTGATATGGCATAATAGGCACTTGTCTTAGCAGCTCCTAAATCCCTTTGAGCATAGATATAGAAAAATATGCTTAGACCATAGGCAAAGAAACCTAATATTAACGCCCACATTACAAATGAAATGTCATCTATCTTTTCACCAGACATAAGGGCAATTATCAAAGAACCTAAACCAGAACCAAATCCCTTAATTACAACAACTTGCAATGGGTCCTTAACAGATAGTTTTCTCGTACAGTTATTTTCCAATCCCCAACAAGTAGCTGCCAATAAAACAAAAATAGAACCAAATGAAAATGAAAGGCTGCTTACATCTTCAACAGATAAAATTATGCTTGCTATCGTAATGAGGATTATGGCAACCCACAGCCTTTTCCCTATGGGCTCCTTAAATATCAGTAGAGCAATTAAAGATGTGGCAACTATTTCAAAGTTGTTAAGCAAAGAAACATTAGCAGCTGACGTCATTGTAAGCCCCAACATCAAAAATATAGGTGCTGCTATGTCTAACATAACCATCCCAATAGTATAGGGAAGCTCTTTTTTCGTTAACTTAGCTTCAGTATTTTTATGATTCTTGCGTCTAATTACATCAATAAAAGACATGCCAAGTCCTGCACCAAGATAGAGGAAAGCTGCCATCATCCTTGGAGGAACTTCATTTAATAAAAGCTTCGATATTGGTGAACTAATAGCATATAATGCTGCTGCTAATATAGCAAAGAATATTGCCCTGTATTCTTTCTTTTCCATTTCTTATACCTCACTTACTGCTTTTATCCCTTCAGCTTCACATCTCAGCTTATAAAAATATTTTACAATATCATTTTCATTTTTTATAGATTCTTTGAGCATATTAAGTGTTCTCTTTCCAATCCTTCTATCTATTAGAGCCAATGATTTGATAATTGGATTGTCTGATTTCAATGATTCTTCAATGGGAGAGTTTAAAAATTTCTTTACAGCCTCTAAAAAATCATATTGTGAAAAAATACCCTGTTCTTCTACATTTTTGATTGCCATATCATGGATACTTCTATTCCTAGCTATTCTTTTCAATATATCTTCAGAAAAGCCTACCCTTCGCAGAATATCAAATATTACATTATCTTCATCTATATTGTCTTGTTCTAAATCAATATTATCATTTTCCCTTAATTGATTTTCTTCATAATATATTGCAACTTCTTTTTTTAAGGTACACATATTTATTACTTCTTTTCCATCTACAGTTATATATGCCCTTCCTAATTGGTCAGCTGCTTTTCTATAATTGGTAATCCAAAATTCCACTCTTCCTTTTAAACTTGGACAGATAAAATCCTCTAACTGTTTCTTTAACTTACTCCACTTCATCATTTCCTCCATATACTTATATACTAAAAATTAAATACTTTATTCTAATTTCATTTATAGAAATTAATAGAAAATAATATTCATTTGAATGTTCCAATTCATTTTAATAACTTTTAACTTTAAATTTATTATATGCAATTAGAGTTATCATTCAAATATTCCTATCTCCTCTTTCATAAATTTGCAAAATTCCAGAGCTAAAGAATTATTCAAATCAATATCTTTATCAGATTGATAACATATAAGTGCATCTTTAATTAAACCAACATATTTATCATTAGAAATATTTTTTATTGCCCATTCCCCGCCTTCCTTTTTAGAAAGGACTAATCCCTCTTTTACATAGGCTAAAACTCTGCATAGATTTAAAATAACATAAGTTGGATTATCAATTACTTGATTTTCTGAATCTACAATATCATTTTTTATACTGTCAAAATATGCTTCATGTGGTACATCTCCAAAAACATCCTCAATATCCTTCCCATACAATACAATTCCTCTTTTCTTTGTAACAACAAAATGGGCTGCAAGGTCTTTATCTGTACCTTTCATTTTTTCAATATATTCAATTGGATTATCCCTGTACCATCGTAAATACATATTTGAAAAATGCAATTCATAAGGTGTTGGATAGATAAAGTTTTTACAGTATTCTCTTTTTACAATGCTTAACTCTATCCCCTTTGAAGGCAATTTATCATTTAATTGAATAATAAAATCCATAAAATTTTTCTTTTCCATATTGGTAATTTCATCATCTATTACAATCAAAATATCTATATCGCTTTTCACTGGATTAAAACATCCCATGGCAAGGGAACCGTGAAGATAGATTCCAACCAGCTTGTCTTTAAAAACATTACAGCTATATTGAACTAATTTATTGAGTAAGCTTTGTATCTCCACTGCCCTCACCTTACTTTAAAAAAATTCATCCATCAATTTGTAGTACTCTACTTTTTCATAATCTATGTCCTCAATTCCATATTCCTTAAAGAAAACTGGAATCCATTTTTTATCAAATTTCCTTTCCAAAGTCCTAGCAACCAGGGCAAGGTCTTGGTATCTGTCAGCAAGTCCAGCTCTTCTCCACATCAGCTTTTATGATATAATCTGATAATGGCACACCTTCAACTTCAGTCATTAACAAATATTCATATTTAGAATCAGATATAAATGATATTACCTTTGGTGCTGGAAATTTTCCTTCAAGCCATCTTAAAATTTCAACTTCCCTTTTTACACTAATCTTTAAGTCCTTTGGTATGATTTTTAAATACTTGTTTCGTCCCCTTTTCCCCAACAATAAATAGGTATATGCACCAGACTGGCCAGTTGTAACTTGTTTACATATGCTAATTCCTATTTCATTCCTTAATTCATTTGGAAGTACACTTAAATCCAATTTCTTAAACTCCATTTGCTTATATGCACTCCTTTTTTAATTTCACTAAAAAAAAGTTTATTTTATATAGGCAATATCAATTGTATTAGATTCTACTTATTCTAGCAATCATCAAATAAATATTAATCGTCAGTAAGATATTTACGAATAAACATGCCATGGGATTTCAACTTACAGATTAAACTATACTGCATTATTTTCATTCCTTATATAGTTTTTAATTAACTTAAAACTTATCAAATTTCTTAATTTCATCGTTTTATCCACATTAATCATATACGCCATGTTTAAACCATAATAAAAAAAGAAACAGACACAGACTTTTGCTGTGAATATGCACCTCAAACAAACTTCTTTCCCTTTTCAAATAAAGTCCTTTTATAGACAGCCCTCAAACCCTTGAGAATACTGGCTTGTTATTCTCTTCCAATTATCCGTTTATTTACTCCATTTTTGTTTTTCACAATTTAAAG
>DATCJO010000008.1:0-7887 GCA_036562765.1 Tissierellaceae bacterium
AGGCTTTTGCGATATAGAAGCCCTGTTTTTGCAGGGCTTTTTGTTATGCATGTGTTTGAACTACAATGCTGCATTATTACTTTATAACTAAGATATCTTAGAAAAGGGAGAATGAGAAACAATTTTCAGATTGTCGGTGTCGTGAACTTCGTGCCTTAAAAATAGTCTAAAATTAATAAAAACAAGGCTTGCATGGATTTGGGATAGTCAGGGGAAAGATAACAATATTTTGTTTTTAAAAGGTTCTATAAAATCATGATTATTGACAAGGCTTTTGCTTATTCTGAAAACGAAATTGGATTTTGCCGCAAGATGAACGGGTTTTTGAAAACCTCCTTCTTTTTCTTTAATTTTCTGATGTAAATTTTGTAAGGAGCAATTTCTGCTCCTTTTTTGTTTTTAAAAACGAGTCGACGATTTTAAAATCGTATAGCTTCAATAAAAATAAAAATTAGGGATATGCAAAGACAGATAAATTTAAAAAAGGCAGGGAAGCTATGAGAACACAATGGTTACAGCTTCATGCAGAAAACCCTAATAAGAGCAGTATTAATTAAGATAAGAAAAGACCATGAAACGCTATACACCCTGGTTTTACGGCATGATGGTGAATGGATTCGCCAGAATTCACATCATACTACGCATACTGCAAAGGTGGAATATAGCGGAGAAAGCTGAAGTGAAACAGAACTATGTGAAGTTATATCAGAAAAGAAACAGGAAAATGAAAAAAGATATAGAACATTTAAAACAAAGGGTGCTCATAGCTTTATCCTTTACATAAAAAAGTAAGCGATATAGCTTTTGCGAATAAAAATGGCGTAGTCAAGACTTATTATAAAATGGCATGATATGAAGGAGCTTGTAGCGGATGCGGTAATATCTTTTTTTCTACACTTTTAATAATGTTTGCAGAATAGATGTACCTGATAAGACATGCTTGGCAGACTGCAGAATTGCTTTTCCAAACAAATGAAAAAAGTTTTTTTACTTTAAAAATTTGACGCGATGCTGCTGCCATAGAATATTTGGGTAGAAGGGGAATGGGCTGAATCACCATTATAAAGGGGGAATGGAGTTGAACATGTCAAAAAAATCTTTTCAATAATAATAAGGCTTTGCTGTAAATTAGGTTGTAGTGGTGTAAGGAGGAGGTATAATGGGGCTTTATAAATTGAGAATGGTTAATGATAATGTTGAATCAGGAATATTAGAGAAGGTAAAAATTGATTCTATTGATTATGAAAAAGATTTTGAAAATTGGCTTGAAAATAGTCCTAGTGTTTTACTAGATGATGAAGATGAGAGTACGATTTTGTGGATAGGCAGGCAGGTTACAGCCTCAGTGGGTAATAGAGGGGAATATCCTGATTTGATAGGAATAGATGCAGATGGAAACTTGGTTATTGTAGAATTAAAAAAAGGGAAGACGCCGAGGGAGGTTATCGCTCAGATACTTGAATATGCAGCTTGGGGGGCATCATTGAGTTATGAAGATTTAAATCGGATTGCTCAAAATTATTATAGTAGAGATGAAAATATGAGAGAAAAAAGTCTCATGCAGATATTCTGTGAAGTATTTTATCCAGATAGTGGTGAAGATATAAATATAGAATTCAATAAAACTCAAAAGTTATATATAGTAGCAGAGGAAATATCGCCAATTGTTAGGCAGGTTGCTATTTATCTAAGAAATAAATATAAGGTCGATATTCATTGTATTGAATACAAAGTGTTGAAAACACAACAAGGAGAATATTTTATCAGCACAGAAAAAGTTGTCGGATTTGATGATTTGAATATTTCTAGATATCAAAATAGGGCTGCTTCTTTACGATGGAACGAGCCTGTAAAGGTAAAAGAAGTGATAATTGATGCTGTAAATAGAATTACAGGAGGAAACAAGGAGGCTATTTTTACGGTATCAGATGTTTATAATGAATTGGTTAAAGATTATCCAGATATTAACAAGGGAACTTTACGGTGTCATATTATACAAAACTGCGTGAATCATACATCAAGGAAACATTATCCCAGTGGACAGAGAGATTTGTATTTTTTGGTTGAAAAAGGTAAATTCAGATTGTATGATCCTGAAAAAGACGGTAAGTGGGATTGGCAGGGGAATAGAATTGATTAAATGAATAAGCAATGTGATGTATTGAGAACAATGGAATAGACGGAGAACTACAAGAAAGTATTATAACAATCGACATTGACTTGGAAGGGAAGGAGAATTTCTTTATATGAAAAATTAAACATAAAACTATAATTGCTAAAAACAGGGGCTACCCGATTGTTATTTTAGATAGCCCCTATTTTAAATTTTTTAATTATCGTATTCTTGTACATTGCATTTGATTATATTGAAAACTATTAGCGAGATGAGAGTTAAATAAAAGTCAGTGACTACAGCTTACGGATGGCAATTCTTCGTTGAGGGTTACCGTGATCGTCGATTGGGTGAAAAATTATGTTTCTTTTATATAAACAAAAACCCTCTCGGTTTATGGACAGTTACTTCGGTTGGTACAGGTCTATGAGAACCTCTAGAGGTTAATGCACAAAATATGTTTAAGACTTGCTGATTGTAAAATGAGCGAGCTTAACCCTTAATCCATTCCCCTTAGGGGAGAATGAATGAGGGAGAAGGATAATGGTTAAGTTTCTAAAGAATAACAAAGGGATAAGTGGTAGAGCCTTGATAAATGCGGGCTTTACGCCACTTATCCCTTTTTTCCTTGAACCATGAACTTGCTCTTTTGGAAAAACTTTTTTAAAACAAATTAATGGAGTATTTGGGTGGGGGAATGACAGGGAAGGGCTTTTTTGAAAATTAATAATAAAGGGGACTTTTAGAAAAGCATTTCGACAAAATGCTCCTTACCAACACGCACCTTGATTTAGTGAAGGAAAACAGAAGGGATTTTCAATTAAAAAGGATAAAGTGGGCGATTAGGGAGTTGAGAAGTCAGGGAGAAATTCCAAAACTGAGGGATGTGTTGAGAAAAGCAGGTATAAGGAAGAAATTTTGTAAAAACATAGAGAATTTTTTCTAGATTAACTAATGTTGTAGCAAAACTTCTATAATTTTTGGGTGTTGCATTCAATTGTGTAATGAACCAACGTATTTGGAATGCCTGATTGCAATGGCATTTCTTTTTTTATTTTCGAGGACGTTTTTAAAAACGATAGTCCTATTGCTTATAATTCAGAATATTAAAGTTAAAATTTAATGGGATACCTTAATAGGTATCCCACAAAACTGTTGAGAATGCTCTGGACAGCGTCCAGTGCGATATCAGTTGTACTATATATTATGCGAAAGCTTACAAGTTTAATACCATACAAATAATTGTGGCCAGTATAGCATACTGGCCGTAAAAGTTGAAAATGTTCTAAATAGCATTTAGAACGATATCTGTTGTACTAATTAAATTTTAAAACCTTTTTGCCAGTATGTCAAGACCAGTAAAGAAGAAATTTTATTGAGGGTTTTACATATCAAACAATTGTAGCAAAGCAGGCTTTATTTTGTTTAATGTCCTTTCATTAATAATTGCAACATGTGACTTTTCGAGTCTTTTCTTACTTATAGTCCTTATTTGAGCGAGATTTATGTATCCAGTGATTTCTTTTTTGTAGTTAGGCATAATTTCAACTGGTATCTCATAATAGTCCAATTTCTTATAGCATTCATTTCCTTGATCATCCAAATATTTGATATAATGCTTACCGTTTTCTTCCTTTAAAACTGTCATTCCTCGGTGTGTAGTAATTGGAGCTACAATAGTGGTTGGTGAACTGCTATTACCCTTATCATTTTGTAAGACTACTACTGGGCGTTTGTGATTCTGCTCACTTCCAATATTAAAACCAAGCTCACAAAAGAATATGTACCCTTTCTTGACTACATTTGGAGTCCCCTTAAAAAAAATGCGGTACTTTTTTAGTGACCACTCCAGTATTTTTTTACCTAAAACCAGATGTTCAAGCCATATTTTTTCAATTTTATTAGGTTTTGTTATTTGTGATTTTATTTTTTCTAGTAGCTTTGTTATATCCGATAAAAGCAGTGTTATTTCGGATTGCTCCTTATCACCCATAAGTATGTCACTCCCTCCCTGAATGATTTTAAGATATTCTCATTGTATGAAATTATAAGTATCATTCTCCTATTTCTCAATACTATTCTTTATCTTTTTCATAATGGATGCTATAATTCCATCATCAGCCAATGAAGGGTGATGTGTTGCATGACAAGGTAGGAAAAAACTCATAAATGCAGCATAGGAGATCATCTTTACCGCATTTTTAAACGGAAACGACCTGCTACAGTTCGGCAGGGAAGTGGCGCTGATATTGTTTGATTATTAGCTTTTGGAGAAAAAGCCTTATAATTGAATTGAGCATGATACTCAAAATTGCGTTTGAGGTAATTAGTGATATGCTGAAGTAAGAAAATGCTCGTATTGAAGGAATAAGTTTGAATTCAATAATTATAACTTCTACTTTGTTTTGGGGGTGATTTTATGCCGCAAGATATTTTGGAAGGAATTGAATGGGAAGTATTAAGAGACAAAATCATTATTCAAAATTTAACAAGTCTCGGTAGACTTCCGAAAGGTTCTCAACGAATTGAAGTTTGGAGAGATGAGTTATATAAAATTAAAGCAAAAGTGTATGGAACCGTCGGCTATGATGATGAGCATAGTGAATTTGAAAAAGGTGTACCTGGAACTAAAGTACCAACGTTTTCTGTTGAAGGTACTGATGTCACTGGCTTAAAGAAATATACATTAAACCGTTGTTTTGTAAAGAACATTCAAAGGAAGTTTGTTTGGAACGGTAATGATTATGTAACAAATTTTGAGGCAGAACTAGCGATATATGAGTTGAAGATTCAATTTTCTAATCAAGAGCAAAGTGATTGGCATGTTGACTGGTTTTTGAATGGGCCTGTTTCTGAACATATATTTCTATTTCCTAGAACCACAAAAAGAAGCTTTTCCCAAATATTTGTAAGGGAACGCCTATCAGTTGACAAGGAAGGTAAAAATTATTCTGGAGGTGCAGGTGAAAGTTATAATAGAGATTTTGCCTTTATTGATACAGGTAAAATAAAATATATTCTTAGTAAGGTACCCAAAGGTTTAGGACCCGAGTGGTCAAATAATATTGGTATAGAATACCGTAGGGAATGGGGGGGAATCCCAGACCGAGACACAAGGGAAGCTATAGCTGAAATAACAAGTTTTATAATTGGCAAACATTTATTGAATATTGGTTACTCAACATTTGATTCAAAAGGACGACCAATTGAACAGGTCGCTTTAAATCCATGGGGCGATAACGTTGTTTCTTTGTCTCGGTCACATGGGTTATCTCCTATTCGGTTTTCTTCTTCTTCTGATTTTTACAGAATAGAAAAAGTTTTGAATCAGGTTGTACCCAGGTATTTAGAACTACGTAACGAATTAAAATTGAACGAAGCACTATGGAGGTATTGGATTTCTAATGACCTGCCTATCGGAACAAACCTTCCAATACTACATGCAGGTGTTGAGATATTAGCAAAAGCATGGTTCAAATCAAACAAGTCAAAGACAAAGGGTGTTTATTTACCGAAAAGAGAGTTTGATAAACTAATTGAAGATGGTATGAGAATCACTGTCTCAAAATTACAAGGGCAAAAATACGGAGATAGGATAATCCGTAAAATATCAGACGCCTATAGAATGACACAAAACGAACAGTTAGCATTCTTTTTTGAGGAGATTGGTTTAAATATTGCAGAGGTAGAAAATGAGGCGTTAAAAGGAAGAAATGTAATGGCTCATGGTAGTTCTGGTCGATCCGATGAGGAATTATGGTACCTTATTTATTTAACCCGTTCTTATCAGACATTATTCCATCGCATTCTCCTAAAAATTTTAGGATATACAGGGAATTATATCGACTATTCAACAGAGGGATGGCCAGAACGGCATATAGATGAGCCGTTAGGAGGGAATAAATAATTCAAAGCATAAAAAAAAGCCAAAGTGGAAAATGGTGAAAAAAAGCATATGGAATAGCCATAACATAGAAAAGGATACAAAGCAGGGCCTTCAAGGAGGCGAATGGATTTCACTATATTGCGAACGATATATGAAAAAACTCAATCACTTGTTGAGCATTATTTATTAGGCGTAATCAGAATAATAATTTAATTCATATTTTAAGATGGAATCAGGGTTTAAAAATTGATTAATGGGGTGCGGGTATGCTTACAATTGAAGAGTACATCGCCAAAAGAAAAAAAGAAGATAGGCTGAATGAATTCGATGTTGAAAAAAGAATTGAAAATATAAAGCTTTGTGTGGATTACATCTTTGAATATTTTAATAATTACTTAGACATTACTGAAATTGAGAGTCAAACAATTCTTAATAATGAAAGACTTGATGCTTTTCGGAAGCAATTACGGGAATATGATAAAGATATTCAAGATTGGTTAGTAAATATATATAAGGAATATGGGAAGTACATGCATAGAATTATTGGCAATATTTTGGATGAAAACGACATATTTTTGCTCTATCATACAGAGAGTGAATTTAGGAGCGCTTCATATGAGTGTTATTCTAAATTGATAAAAAAATATCCATTTTTAAAAGATCAGACTGAAATGTTATTCTTATTTATTAAGGATTATCATAAAGTCAAAAGTATTTCGGTTATGAGTTATAATGAACTACCTTTTTTCACTCAATCAATAAGTGACTGGATTGAAAAGACTCTAGCTAAATATAATGTAAGTATTCCAGCTTTTGCATACTCATATATAATGAAATTTTCTGATGACTATGATAGGTGGCCTCCAACTCATAAAAAGAAATCTGATAATCCTTCCTTTCCTTATAATTATGACTACAAACAGAAAAGAAATTTATTTAATATAGATTCATTGTATACAAAGGTGTCTAATAAACCTTTTATTAAAGGCCGTAAGCAAGAGTTAGAACTAATCTTCATGTACTATTGGATGAAAGAGATAGAAAATGACGATGAATATTGGAATGAATATTTAGAAAAGGTGCTGGCAGTAATTAAATAATTATACAAATAAGTATTTCTGCTTTTTTAACTCATGTGAAAGTAATTTCGAGTGGACTGAAGATAGAAGGAAAAAATAAATTTCATAAAGAGTAGCAAAAGGGATAAGTGCGAAGCCTTGAAAAATACAGGGCTTACACCACTTATCCCTTTTTCCTTTTATCCTTAGTTCGTATTATTAGAACAATTTTTTTCACTCAAATTAGAGGCTTATTAATGCTTCATTAATGAGATTTATGCTACTTCTTCACAAAAAAACAAGGGAAATGTAATTGGAATAACCTGTAAGGTATGGGGCTATTAGGGTGATTAGCGAAAAAATTTTTATACAGTAAAAGATTACTCTTTTGGCCCTAGTCCGCTGTTGTTATTGGCAATTAGAGTGGAGATTCATGATAACTGGGTAGGATTCCATGACACTGTTAGGGGGCATAAATTCTTTGGAGAGCTGATCAAAAAACAGAGATATAATACCGAAATAAGGCCATCGTAAAGGGGAGGGTATCAGAATTTAATTCCACCGAAGAACTTGAATAACAAAGCCTCTACATCTGCCTTCAAGATGTAGAGACTTTTTGTTTAACATTATACTGTATAAATGGTAAAAAATAAAAAAGGAAATAATTAATTAAACCTTAATTGTTTCACAAAAGAAAAAACTCAAATTCTGTAGTTACCCCGCAAAGCTTAGCCATCCTATTTAATTGTCCCCGAAGCACTCCTGATATATTATATCACAATTTCATTAAAAAGACAGGGTGATAAGGTAAATTATGAAATGTTAAGATT
>DATCJO010000014.1:0-3302 GCA_036562765.1 Tissierellaceae bacterium
ACCTATTCTACCACATTTACACCCGATCGCGAAAGGGGCCAGCACTTAAATTTTGAAGACCGTTGCAGCATCAAAATTTTTATCAAACTCGGCTACTCCCTTCGAAAAACCGCAGAAGCAATCAATTGTTCTGCTTCTACCGTAATGTATGAGCTTCGGCGTGGAACAGGCAAGCGGAATGGAAACAGAGGACGAAACCCTGAGTATTCGCCAAAACGTGGCCAGTTGAACTACGAAATCAACAGGTCAAGATGCCATAAGCCACATACTCTAAAACAACATTCAAAGTTCCTACAATGGGTTGTTAAACAGGTTAAGGAGTATCATTGGTCTTTTGATGCCTGCGTAGGTTATGCCAGACTCCATAAGCTGTTCTCTGATGAGGAGATTGTCTGTACCAAGACGCTTTATAACGAACTGTGGGCCGGAAATTTGCCGTTGGTACCGCACGATTTACCAGAAGCCTTGTCAAGGAAATCCAAGAAGAATAATGCTCGCAGGAACAAACGTGTTCTTGGAAGGAGTATTGATGAACGCCCTGAAATAGCAAACATTAAAGAGGAATACGGCCACTGGGAAATCGATACGGTTGTCGGGCACAAGGCTGGTCATGAATCTGTCGTACTCACGCTGGTTGAGAAGAAGAGCGATTATTATATAGCACTTAAAATTCCCGGCAAAGATGCGGCATCTGTAATGGCAGCCATGGAAACCCTAAGGGAAGAATACGGAGAAACAAAATTCAGTGAAATCTTCAAAACCATAACAGCAGACAACGGGAATGAATTTGAGAGGCTGTCTGAACTTGAGGCATGGGGAGTGAAGATATATTTTGCTCATCCATATTCATCCTGGGAAAGGGCCCAAAATGAACGTCATAACAGGATTTTCCGCAGATATCTACCCAAAGGAGTATCAATAGAGAGATATACTGCAGAACAGATCCTGTGGTTTGCTGATGAGATGAATGAACTTCCTCGTAAGCATCTTGGATACCGGACACCAACAGAACTATTTGATGAGTTTTTGGATCAGGTGTATTCGATTGCCAAAGTACAGGTAACTTAATTCTATTAGTGTTCAATTTGAAATTGCAATTTTAGTATAATAAAAAATCCTAAAGGTTTTGAAAAAATCTGGATAAAAAGTAATCTAATAAATCATTTTGAGAGATTATTAAATGGTGTTCCAGAAAAAGCAGAATATAAACCAAGCCTTACAATAGAGCAAATATATAAAATAGAAGAGTTAATGAATTTAGAGCATGAAGATAATCCAGAAATGTTGAAAATGGCATTTTGCTGGTACATACTTTTTCATACAGAGTGCGGTGTTAATGAATTAAAGTCAACAGACGCTACAAAATATAATAATAATATCCTAAAAACAAATAATGGTGAGTATTATGTTCCAGAAAAGTTTGCACCTCTTTTAAACCATTTAAAAGAAACAAGGTATCCAGGATTTAATGTAAATGGCATAATAACAAAACTCGGAAAATTAGTTGAGATTGAAGGCTTAATTCCGCAAGTTATAAAGAATTCAAGAAATGAAAATATGCTTAAATGTTCTCATTGTGGAAACATGTATACTAATACTATAGATAATTGGCAAGCCGTCAATAAAAGAATTATTTGTATTAATTGTGCAGATAAATTAAAAAAAAACTCTAACTTAAAGGTAGAACCTATAATAAGCCAAAATATTGAAGGAATGAGTATAAAAGACGACATTAATATTTCATCAATAATTTATACCTTTGATGAATTAAGAAAAAAACTTTCTCCCGAATTTGACTATTTAAAACTGCATAAATTCCAGATGGAAATTGGCAAACTGGGTGAGGCATATGTATATGACTTAGAAAGAAAGAATCTTGCTGGTACAAAATATCAAGACATGGTAGATAATACCCCTGCCAAAAACCCATCTAACGGATATGATATACTTTCATATGATAGGAATGGAAATGAACTTTATATTGAAGTTAAAACTGAAGCATCAAATGAAAATGATTTTTATATTACAGCAAATGAATTATGTACGGCTCGCCAGTTACAATCAGAAGGTAAAAAGTATCTAATATATAGAGTTCATAATATTTTAGCAAAGGATAAAAACGACATAACTGTCGATGTTATAGATAACATTATAAATAATAAAGAATACAAGTTAATGCCACATATCTTTAAAGTAATAAAATGTTAATCATTCTATACAAATACAATAAGCGCCTGTGAAATATAGCATTGTACTTCTATATTTTACAGGCTCATTTCTAAATCATATTCATTAACTAAAATTTTATCTTAGTTATTTATCTTCACGCCTAGTAAACTCCACTTTGATTTCACCCAGGTCTGTAATGTTCGAATAGTAGAAACTTATTGTTATCCTGTAAGTTGCTGCATATTTTTCTTATATTATTACTCTTTTGTTATCCTACTACATAGTTTAATATAAATCTATGTTCTATACTACCTTTAAAGTACATATTTATTGGTTTTTATCTCAACAAATATTGGCATATGGTCACTTGCACTGAGCCATTTCTGCGGATTTCCTATTTCAAATTTAGATAATGAATTATAAAACGTTTTCGATGCCAATATATAATCAACATGGTAGGCCTTCTCTGTATTTTTTCTATGATAAAGCGTTGGCCTCGTTTCTTTTCCCTGCTCCTCGTTATAGTATAAGTGATATAAACTTTTTATGCCCAACTCTTTTAATTCATTAAAAACATCGCTATGGTTCCACCACCTGTCCCATACATCCCACATCCTATTGCTATTAAAATCTCCACCAATTATAATGTCCTTATCACGAATATTATCTTTATTTAGTTGCAAATACTTCCACATCTGTCCAATGTACCCGAATGTCGGAGAATTTGCATAATGACACCATACACCTAGTATATGAAAACTATCATTTACTCTGCATGATATAAAGTATTTGTTTCCCCCAGAATCCCATAGGTTATCTTTTAGTTTATACTTACTAAATACTGCCAACCCTTTATTCTTATTATCACCCACCCATATAAAGTGAGGCATAAGCGATTCAAATTCTTTTGGAAACTGAACTTCATTAGGATTTTCACATTCTTGTATAATCATAACATCGCAATCATATTCAATTATTTGTTTGAACTTTTTCCTAAATGCTCCATTGCAATTCCAAGATAAAATAAGCATATTTATTTCTCTTTTTATTTTAAAGTTATACTTTTTCTTAGCCTATCGAAAATCAATACTTTCATGTCTACAATTATTAACAAAATCAAGTCTATTTGTTCC
>DATCJO010000024.1:0-2958 GCA_036562765.1 Tissierellaceae bacterium
AAATGCAGGAGGAGACAAAATATATGTTATATCACAATTTAATTGGCGGGTATATGGTGATAAATATGCGTTTAACACATCAGCAGGGAAAGGTACGCATTATGGTTTGCGCAGATTAACAGCTCTCTTGAGACCTAAGGATGCGGCAGGTACGTCATGGGAAATAGTTGAATGGATGTATCCAGATTACAGGGTTATTATAGGTCCTGGGCAAGGGGTAACTCGCTCAAATGTACGGGATCAATATAATAGAAACTACAACATGATTCGCTGTTGGGGGTATATTAAGCCTGATGGAACAGTAGTAGAGACGTTTGGCTTATATGTTTATATTTACGATATAACATATCACCCTGCTGAATACGCTTTGAATACGCGATGACGAGCTGGGGAGGTGGCGGTATGAGGGAGGTAATAACAGGTATTCAAGGAGTACTAGCAGTTATAGGCGGATTTTTAGGTTGGTATTTGGGAGGTTTGGATGGTTTTTTGCACGCTCTAATTGTATTTGTAGCGCTGGATTACCTAACAGGTGTTATA
This sequence comes from Tissierellaceae bacterium, assembly GCA_036562765.1. Taxonomy (GTDB): domain Bacteria; phylum Bacillota; class Clostridia; order Tissierellales; family Tissierellaceae; genus JAAYFT01. The sequence goes on from DATCJO010000024.1 coordinate 541, forward strand.
GTGGCCATTATAGAAAAAAAGCTGTCCAGTGAGATAGGGTTTAAAGGGATATTAAAGAAGGTATTGATCTTTGTGCTGGTGGGCATAGGTAATATGGTCGATGTTCATTTGCTCAAGAATGGCAGCGCAATCAGAACCGCTGTCATTTTCTTTTATCTCAGCAATGAAGGGATAAGCATCCTAGAAAATTGCAGTAAAGCTGGACTACCTATACCAGATAAGCTAAAAGCAGTGTTGGAGCAATTTAACAAAGCCGAATCATCCGAGGGGCAGTGAGCCCCTCTTTTTTGTTTTTGGAGAGGTTGCTGAAATGAGAATAGCCTAGGTTTGCCTAGGCTATCTAAGAGAAGGTCGGTTTAATGGTAAGAGAGTAATTGTTTAATCCACAAATGGGGGGTTATGGTCATAATAATAGTATGGCTTGTATTTTATGGCAAGTATTTTTAGAGAAATATGTTGTTTTGTAACGAAAAATGTTGAAAATGCCTTGCAAGTGGGTAAAAAGAAAGTAAGTCAAATTATCCGAGAAACAGTGAGTCCTGTTTTCGTTGGCGAACCTCCCAAAGGGGAGAGCTTTTTTGTTGTTGGGAGAATTTTTTAACATTCTTTTTTGAGAGTATTAGTATTTATGTAAAGGGAATAAAATAATATGAGTACTCAAAAAGACGAAAAAATTTTCATAAGGAGAAGGATTTTTAAATTTTATATAGAAATAAGGTGATAAGATGGGGAAAATTGTTATTTTCAGAAGGAGAGGAGGGAGGAAGAAAATGACAAGGTATAATATTGAACAGATAGAAAATATGGCAGCTCAATTATTGGAAGAATACAATATGGATAACGAAATACCGATTGATCCCATTTTGCTTGCAAATAAACTAGGCATACGTGTTTATGCTGGTGATTTTAGGGATTCAGATATATCTGGGGTTATAAGAAAAAATGGGGATGAAATAGAGATCTTGGTTCAAGCAGACCATCATCCCAATAGACAACGATTTACTATAGCTCATGAATTAGGACATTTTAAATTACATATAGACAAGGAAGAACTGGAAAAACAGGATCATATAGAATATAGAAGGAATAAAAATTTTTCTATCGAAGAAGAAGAAGCAAATAGATTTGCAGCTGCACTACTTATGCCGCGAAAAGCCTTATTAAGAGAAATAGAGAGTTGTGGGCCTCTTATGAAAAAGTATCCTGACTTCTTAATTGATTATTTAGCAATTAAATTTTTTGTTTCAAAAGATGCTATGAGATTTAGGTTATTTAATTTGGGATTAATAAGATGAGGATGGTAGTATGGGGGAAAAACATAAGATAACTAATAGTATACAAAATATTCCAGAAAAAAGTGATTTGGAATATTTCAAATATTTCAAAAATAAACCTTTAGAACTACTTCCAAATTCCATAAATGTAGATAAAGAGTTACTGCGCAAAGAGAAAGAAAGTGATATAAATAACGTAAATGCTATAATAGGAAGATGGATTGCAGATCAGGAACAAAATACAAGGTTGAGAAGAAATTACGCATATACGCTTTTTGTGTTGATGGCAGGACAGATAATATCGGTCAATATAATGTTATATCTTATGGGTTGTGGAATAATGCAATTAGAGAGTAATTATTTCAATATGTTTCTTTCGTCGATAGCAGCAGAAGCAATAGGCTTTGTATATATAGTAGCAAAATATCTTTTCAAACATAATGATCGTGTATTGGAAGAAATTATAAAACTGTTTAAAAATTCAGATTCATAGGATTTTTCCTAAAGAATAAATGAAGAAAGTAACAGATTTTTACCAAACATATAAACCACTTTTCTTTTTATTATCTTCTTATCAAAAATATTTTGCTGATACAAAAAACAAAATATTGTAAGAAGGCGAAATTTAATAATATAAATAATGTTTATAAAAAGAGCAAACATTTGCCTGGACTATTAATCGCTTTTTGATTCTTATCCGGGTTTGATTGTCGGTTTGGTTGTGTATTTGTGCCTATAGGATTGTATGCTAATTGTGACCTTTTTCTGGTACGGTTCTTTTTATCGTGATCGGTGGAGCTCTCGCAAGGAATCCCAAATATGGCTTTTATTGCGACGTACAGGTTCAAGCTCTAACAGTACACCCGACTTCGAGTCGTGCTCCACCACGTAGGTAGCAGTGGATACGGCCTATGGTGGGAAAGAGAAAGAGCGGCCATAAAACCGCTCTTTTTGGCCATCACCTGGTTTGGTTATCGCTTTGATGGATGTTTATGCCTATAGGATTGTATGTCAATTGTGGATTTAAACTGGTACGATTCTTTTATTATGTTCAGTGAAATTCTCATGAAGAAGACAAAAGGTCCTCTTGCGAAAAGGATTTAATCCCTAACTGCACACGCCATTTCGAGCCGTGCACCTTATT
>DATCJO010000030.1:0-2749 GCA_036562765.1 Tissierellaceae bacterium
ATCCCTTATTCCACCTTTTTAATTGTGACCTCCCGCTTTGGGGATGGTCGGCGTCTGCGGTACCCCTGTTGCCTTTCAACATGATACCGCTTGCTGGTAACCCGCAACCGGGAAACTCCATTGGCTTGGAGTTTTACACCAGCCTGGCCCATATGGCCTAACTTACATTTTGCAAGTATATTATAGACCCTTAAAGAAATTTTTTCAAGAGGAATTGTATATTTTTTGTAGTTTTGGATATACTCATAGTAGGAAATGTAGGAATATCCCTACCCTGCCAAAAAAGATGGAGGGATGATATTGAGTGCGCCCATAATTGATACCGTTAAAGTGATGTCCAAAGGACAAATTACAATTCCCAAAGATATTAGGGCAAAACTTCGTATCTCTGTCGGAGATCGCGCTACCCTTATTTGTGAAGGTGACCGCGTAATTCTTATGAATTCAGCTGTTTATGCTATGAAAATGCTGCAAAAAGAAATGGAAGAAGAGGCTGAAAAAGTCGGAATCCGCACAGACGGAGATGTCATGGAATTAGTAAAAGATGTTTGCTCGGAGATTGAAGGACTATGAGGATATTTATAGATACCAATTTTGAGATTATATTTAAGCAGATAAAAAATCTCTAAAATATTCTGTTAGATCTGGAATGTTAGTAAATTTAAAGTTTTTGATACAATATATGAGCCTAATGCAAAGTTCTTGAAAATAATCCTCATTGAAGTGCCCGTTGATACAACTATTTTTATATAGTATGGGCTTGAAGATTTTTAACATGGCAACAATAGCATCCTTATTTCCTTCTTTTGCTAGGTTAAATGTTTCTCTTAAAAAGGTATCGTTCATAGATTATCCCCCTTTCCTAAAAAATCATGATAAGGGAAATGATATAAAGATGATAGCGTAAAAATTTTACAAATTTTAGGTATGCTAATAAGAAATAGGCTTGAAGTATTTTTAATCTGATAGCAATCATTTTTGGGATGTTTTTATAGTTTCAATTACCTGTAATAGTGTTTTGTTCATTTCGTCTAATTTTCTTTCTATCCTGACAAGCAAAAAAGCTGTAACAGCAATAGGAAATCCTACTGTTGAAATAAATTCATTTAACATTTCCAAAGTATTTTCCCTCCAATTCTTTTCTCAATTTATTTAAGGCAGCTTTTTTAATTTTGTTAACAGCTTGTTTACTAATTCCCAACTTTTTAGCTACTATTTTTTCATTTTGATTCCTGATGACACATTCATAAAGAATTTCTTTTTGTCTATCGGTTAGTTTTCCTATAGCTTGAAGAATCCTTTTAGATGTCACAATATCACAATAGTCCACGTTCTCTCTGTTTTTATAAATTTCCTCTATAAAGTCTGTAGGTGTATCGGGAACAATATTAATTTTCTCCTCTTTAAAGTCAGGATCTACCACATTTAAGTATAGCCCTTCTTTTGCTTCAATCTGTTTTTCTTTTTGTTTCAATTCAGCAGCTGCGAAGGAAATAGATTTTTTTATATAGCTGCAAAAATAAACACGAAATAAATAATCATTAAATTTTTTTTGGAGTATCTCAAGCGCATCTCTATTTTTCAATATAACTCCCTTGATATATAGTTCTTTATTTTTCTCATCTTCTAGGAATTTCTCTAATAAACTGTTCATTTGGCTCCTCCCTAGAAGAATTGTAAATTTTCTCTTGTTTTATAAAACGGATATGAAATAAATTTAGTCAACTATTAATTTTGGTTTTAAAAACTTTAGAGTTGGTTGATTTTTTGTCTTTTTTTTATTTTTACTTATTGCAAGGCACAACAAACTGGCCAGGGAGTTGGAGCCAAAAAAGTTAAAGGGGAGTGATGGGTATGGCAACAGAAACTACTGTAAAAGATTTTACTGCTAAACAACTTACTGACATGTCCAATCAACTTTATGAAATAAAAAAGGTTTATGAAGGCGCTGCAGAACAAGCGGCTGCTGCAAGTGCGATCTTCTTGTGGTTTGGACTAATAGGAGTACCAGGGGCTTGGCTTATTCCATTCGAGCTTTTAACTACAGTATTTGGATTCTACTTTAGTTCCTTTGTAAGCACAATTGATACTGCAATTAGACAGATAGAAGAATATGAGGATTTTTTACAAAACAGCTCTTATTTTGATATGGTTAGAATGAGACTTACTGTTAAAAAAGTAACTTATGAAGGTACTACCTACCTTATTCCGGTAAAATTTGAAACAATAGCAGTACATCAAAAAAATCCACCTAAATGGGTATATCTAAATTAAAGAAAGAGAAACGCAAAAAGAATAAAGGAGGGTAATTAATCTCCTTTATTCTTTTTGTTTTTTTTAAACCGGATCATTCCCATCTTATACAGCAATAAAATGTAAAAAGGCATAAACTTTACTAAAGGATTAGCAGGCGATCTAAAGAGATCAAAGATTGAATAAATTATGATTATTACCGCGAATATCATCAGCAGTATGAATGTTTCGTTTTCATTTACCTTTTCATTTATATTGTCATTCATGTTTTCATTTTCGTTTTTGTTTTGATTTTCAGCCATTTTTGCACCTCCTTTATGGGCTTTATGGGTAAGCAACTAACGTTATCAAGATTATTAGTATATATTAAGTTTTCCCTTATTTTTTATTTTATAGCAATAATAAAATAATGGCAAGAAATACAGATATTTGTAAAAGCATTGTTTTTTAGCATATCAGCCACATCAACAAAAGCATTCTACTACCCTCCCTAATA
>DATCJO010000033.1:0-3238 GCA_036562765.1 Tissierellaceae bacterium
TGCCAGAGTTGTTTTAACAGAGACAGAGAAGAGTATTGAGTTACTTGGAAGGACCTCCCTATTTGGAAAACGGGAGGTCCATTTTGTTTTTATGGTATTTTGTGTATTTTCTGTTATCAATACTTTTACAATAAGGCTGAAATATATGTTTTTAGCTGGCATTTAATAATTGAGTTTATAAGTTTTTAAGGAAGCATACTTATGGGTAGGATGTGGAAGATGACCGTTTGATGAGGATATTTTGAGATGGTAAGGTGGTTTGATATATGGAAGGAAATTTACAAAAACGGACTTAAAGTAAATTTGCTAGGATGCATGACCGCTGTTAAATACTTTCTGCCTCTTTGAGAAAAAAGGCATTGTAAATCCGGCGCCATTTGATGGTTTTTCAAAAGGTGGAGTATGGGAGATAATTGAGGATGAAACGGGAGAATTGACAAGAAATTTAGGGAATTAAAGTTGACATAGAACTTAGAGCACAAAGTAGCGGTACAAACTAGCTCAAGTTTATGTCTGTGAAAATGGTAGGCGGTGAAGTTAACGAAATAGGGATTTTGCGTTCAGGTAATTTCATGAAGATTTTTTAGTCCACTCAATATTGAAGAAAAGAGGCTGGGAAACATCCCAGCCTCTTTTTTGGCGTGCCCGGGGGATTTGAATCCCTGCCCTTCTGATTCGTAATCTAAATTTTACTGTAAAATTCCATGTAATATTTTTCACAATGCCTTTTATAAACCTTTTTCAAGGTACTATTGCTTTAAATCATAGAAAATTTTTTATTTTTTATTGAAGTGTCAACATTTTGTCAACAAGTTGACAGCAAAAGGCGAGTTGTAAAATTAAATGAAACACTAATAAAGAACTAGAGCTCATGATAGCTTCTCTGTTAAAATGTTAATTGTCCAAAAAAAACAGAAACGGAGAAGTATCGTGAGCCAAGTATATTGTATCAGAACTCGTAAAAGGGTAAACACTTAACTTTTGAAGAGCAAGAAGAATTAGAAGCGATAGTGAATAAAACAATAAGTTGCCGAAGAACAAAAGACTGAGTCAGCGGCAGATAGCACGGATAATGGGTGTCAGTCTGGCTACAATAAGTCGGGAACTGAAACGGGGAGAAGTAATAATACTTGATACTCACTTGCGTGAAGTAATAAGCTATTCAGCAATGAAAGCGCAGGACAATTACGACAAAAAAGCAAACACCAAGGGTCCTCAACTAAAGATAGGAAAGAATCATGAGTTAATTAGAAAGATTGAGGACTATGTAGTGAAGGAGAAGTATTCGCCATACGCCACCATAGAGAGGCTAAAAGATGATCATGACTATCAGAAGACGCCAATATGCGAATGGACGTTATATAATTATGACGATTCATTCCGAGGAGAAGTGCTATAGCTAAATACAGTATAAAAGCTATTTTAGAGATACAAGAATGGATAGATAATTATCCACGGAAGGTGTTGAATGGAAAAAGCTCTAGAGAAGTTGTTCAAGGGTATATGAATTAAAAAAGCTCCTCCCCTAGGAAAGGGAATATAAAGCTTCAAAAATAGATCAAAAAACATAAACGGACGATTAGTTTTGACAGAGAAAAAGTGTTTCATTTTAACTTGCAATTAACGTTGAATAAAAAACAATGGAAAATATATTACATATTTCCATTTTTATGTTATAATAAAGACAAGAGAGTAGACAGTTAAGAGGGGGAACAAAATGAGGGGGAAACTTTGGGTGCTACTCACATCACTGATACTCCTTGCCTATGTATATGGGGTTTTTATTGTAATTCCACTTGAAAATCCTCCTATTTGGGTAGGTTAAGAGGTAATAATATCAATAGCGGGTTAAAATTGAGCTACTTTTAATAATTTTAAATTAAATTGTTTCTAACTTTATTAATCTGACCTTGCTGATTTGCTCATTGTAAAAACTAATCTTTAGTCCATCATTATCTTTCAACTTTTATAACAGCAAAAGTTTTAAATATTGCACGATGAGAGAATAACCCTTGCGGCAATGATCAGAGGAAGGGAATCTAGGCTTTGAAGGCAAGTCTAGATTTTTAAACATAGAAGAATAGAAATCCAATTTTTAGCTGAGAAGTAAAGAGTTCGAAGATATTTTATAAAGTAATTGAAGCTGGTGGATGTAGGCTTTCCTCCTTATGAGTATTTATCACAATTGAACAAGCATAAGGGATTATAAACAAAAAGATAAAAATTTAAATTTGAAAGCAATAGTTAAAAAACACACCTCTTAAGTGACTTAAATTAAAACTTTCAAATTATATAAGTCCTTAAAAAATACAAAAATAGGAGGTGAGATAATGTCTGTGGTGATCCATGAAGGGATTTATCAGATTCACTGGTGTATTCATGGTGGGATTGTAGCGATGCCACTTTCACTGACTAACCGAGCGCAAGAAGAAGTTGCCTCAGAAATTGTTGAGAAAGGAATAATTGGTATACGGGAAGAGCAGATCTTAAAACAGTTGTTTGCGGACAAGTTAGCATTATCAGAATCATTGTCTTGGGAAAAGTAAATTCTAAAATGAGAAGAGTTAAACTAACTGAGTGAGAAAGGAGAGCATGGTATATGCAAATTGAAATGGTAACAAAAGAAGAGTTATTGACTATGCTAAATAACCTTGACGTTATTGTATTAAACGTTCTTCCTCGCGATTGGTATGAGCAGGCTCACATTAAGGGTTCGATATCAATCCCCTTGGAGGAGTTGCCAAACCATTTAAACTGTTTGTCTAAAGATAAACTTATTATTACGTATTGTGCAAGCTACGAATGTACATCTTGTATCGAGGCAGCGGAATTGTTGGCTAACTATGGATTTAATGTAAAAGTTTACAGAGGAGGTACTAAGGAATGGATAGAAGCGGGTCTTCCGTGGGAAAGCAGCACATAAATATTGATCATCCTCTCAATATTCTGCGTAATTCTCCCCATTATACCTCGGACCCACATTTCAGACGTAGAGCAGATATGCGAATAGCTCGGGAACAAAAGTTTGCTGGAGGTCGCCTCTTCAATCTTGATATAGAGATTACCACTATTTGTAATCTTGCTTGTCGAACGTGCTACAATGTATCGACTAAGCCACAAATTATGACAGTGGAGCAATTTAGTCGTATTTTAGCAGATGCTCGGCAACTTGTGGAGTGTTTAGAGATGGATGGACTTTGGCTGACAATTTCTGGGGGAGAACCATTGACAAATAACT
>DATCJO010000041.1:0-8977 GCA_036562765.1 Tissierellaceae bacterium
ATGTAGGTCTGTCAAAATTAGCATTATCCCAAATCTTAGCATCATCAATTTCTCGCATATCTTTCGGAGCTATTTCACTAATATGAAGGGTCTTCTTTTTTATAATAGGCCTCTCATCGTATTCATAGAAATAATAATCTAACCATACATGCCATACTTCTACTGTATCTGTATATTTAAGAGCATTTTCAATATACTCAATAATCAATTTTGCCCTACCTTCAGTATAATAAGCCCATTCCAAGCAGACACCGTACTTTTTATCCGTATATTCATATACATCCCTAAACTTATACAAAGAAAAATTGTCATCAGCATCACCGTCAAAAATTGTTCCTGTATCAACATTTAGCTCTATCGGATAATTTTTTGACTGTCTTACCTCATCTAGAGGACAATTTGCTGCTATAAATGTACACACAGTCATATCAAATTCTCCTTCAAATTAACATCTTTAAGCATCTACCAAGTTAATGTACATATTCTCTATCTTCTTTTATAAATAATTATCTCTGGATCTGTGCCATTGCATCCATATTCACAGACAAGTAAATAATTTTCATCTGCTGCCACTCCATAACAACGCTCTTTTCCATCAATTTCTACCTGATTTCCCAAATACATCTTATCATCTTCCAGTAACTTTACCTTTTGTCCATTAGGAAGAGTATATTCCAAATTAATATATGAACCACTCAATAAATTCAAATCACTCAATTTCAAGCCTTCTATTCCCAGTGAATTAATTTCCTCAATAATTTTACTTTTTAAATTTAACAGCTTTTCCATATTAGATACCTTCCTTTCTTTATTATTCAAAACTTTCTTCACTGGAACAGCTGACCTAGCTCCAGTTTCTGGCTCCGCACCCATACATAGATATGGCCCATCGTCAGATATTTCCCATCCAAATTGTTCAAATGGATAATTTTTAATAGCCTCATTTACTATATTAATCGCTATAGGAAAATCATTTGGATCTTTATATGGCATACCATTAAAGTATAAATAGGTACAAGGTGGCAACTCTGCTATTTCGTATTTATCAGGAATAGACTTACAGTAATCTAAAGGTACTTCAACGAAAAAAGCACGACCCCTTGTATTTGGTTTTATTAAGAATTTTGGCAATAAACCTTCAGCAGCAGTGTCAAACTTTTCAGGAATGCTGTTAAAAAAGCCTTCCCAGTCACAACCAACTTCTTCGCATCCAGATAAATAATCCGTTCCGTTGTGTCTCAGAAAAATCAGCTTTCTTGCAGGTCTTTCTACCACAGTAACCGTAACAGTTCGTGATACTTTTTCATTGGACATAGGTTTTATGTACCCCTTAAGTATGTAGTAGTCTTCAATGGGATAGTGGACAAACCAGTTTATAGGCGGAGTTTCAGTACGATATTTTTGTGGGGTAATTCCAAACTGCTTGTAAAACGCTTTCGTAAATCCGTCGTGTGAACCGAAACCATTATTCATAGCTACATCAACTACCTTCTTATCAGAAGATTGCAAAGTCTTTGCAGCCTTGGTAAGCCTTAAGGCTCGTATAGTTTCAAAAATAGTTTGACCTGTCAGCTCTTTATAAATCCGTATGGCATAAAATTTACTGTAACCAGAGGCTTTTGCAATATCATCAAGTGTAATATCTTCGTCCAAATGATCATTGATATAATGCTGTATTCTGCTCACAGCTTTAATTTTTTCAGGTAAATCCATTTTCCCCCTCCAGTATTAAGTATAGCAAAAACAATGCTATACCACTCGACCACAATTGCTAAGTTAAAGCATTCCATTTATATTTTTATGTTAATCATTATAATTCTCTTCATTTTTCAATCTTTCTCATTCCTCACGACTAATTGCATATACTTTAGTAAATTCATATCTTTCAATATTTCTCCTTATCCAGCCTCTTACTCTCTCTTCGTCAAAGGTATATGGATAATGCTGCATAATATCAGAATCTCCAAGAACAGCATACATTGCATCAAAATCATCTTCAGTCATTTCAAGTAAAATCAATCTATCTGTTTCTATTATCATAAGCTTAACTCCTTTTATTATTATTATTGTAGTAAACATTTTTTTGATCTATACTTCACCTATATCATAATGATACTCTAAATGTCTTTATTTAATATTGGATATATAGTTCCCATCACTCATACATTTCTATAGCACCATAACAACTAGGAATTATTTCTCCCGTTTCAGGATTTCGAGGGCTGTGAATATTATACATATATCCTGTTTTCCCATATCTTCCAAGCTTATTTTCATCATAATAGTCACTATCCATACAGATATGAGTAGCCCTTAGAGCCACTGTCACATCACGACTGCCTTCAAAATGTTCGTGTTCCCATAAGAATTCACATTCAATGTTAAGAAAACATTCTGCAATACGCGGAGCATTTACAGTCTTGGCTTTTTCAGCAGTTAATCCAGACAAGGTAATCTCGTCATCCTCAAAACCGTTATTCTTAATTGTTTCTTTACATTTGTCAAAAATTTCCCGTGATGGAAAATTAAGCACACAGCATTTTGTTTCCTTTAAGGTCTGATATAAATGGCCTGTTTTTGATACAGAACCGATAATGCAAATAAACTCTCCACTATCCCCTACAAAAGTTGACCAAGATTGAAGGCATGCATTCTCCTTACCATTTGATTTATACGTGGTTACTAAAAACAAAGGCGAAGGAATAGCAGTTACAAAATCCTGCCAAGAAAAAACAGTAAATTCTCCTGGCCACTCTTCAGTAATTTTATCTGGTTTTACAGTAAATTCCTTTTTCATTTTCATCTCCCTTTCATTTTTTATTTATATTAAACTCTAACAAAATCAAATTAATCATTTAAAACAAACATGTACTTTATTATTTATATTTATCTAACATGTTTTTAATAATTGCCCTTATCCTTTTCCGTATTTCTACTGGTTCAACAACTTCAACCTTATCGCCAAAACTAAGGAGCCAGCTTATCATAACATCAATGTTTGTAAATCCCCTTATAAATAACAATCGTCCATCGTCCATTTCAGAATAGGACTCTACGCCATATTCTTCAATAAGCCTATATTTCTCACTTCCATCAAAAATAGCTGTTATCATATAATTATCTGTAAGATGACTATCAAAATCTCTCCTTTGCTCTGGGATTTCCCTAGGAATAAATTCTATTTCAGTAATATTTAAATTCCAAAGGCGATTCAGCTTATACATACGAAAATCCTGCTGCTCCGTACAAAATCCAAATACATACCAACTTGACCATTTAAACACAATTAAATATGGTTCAATCAGCTTGTCAACTTCACCTTTTTTATAATAATAGCGAAAGCTGACAAGCCGTTTTAGATTTATAGCTTTCTTTAAGAGCTCTATTTTTGTTGCAAGGCTATCTTTGTAGTACGACGATAAGTCAATTATGATATTATCCGAAAATGGGATGACTGAGTCCTTACCTGTAATCTTTCTTGCAAGCTTTTCTGTATGTGAAGTTCGCCAAATACTATCAAGGGATTTTAGGCCAGTAAAAATGGCTTCTAATTCTTCTACTGTAAAGACGGTGGTATCAAGATTAAAGCCATCCATAATTGAAATACCTCCGCCTTTACCGCGGGTCGTAACAATAGGAATACCTGCATGGCAGATATCCTCAATATCGCGGTTTATAGTCCTTAATGATACCTCAAATTTTTCAGCAAGATAAGAAGCTGAAACTTTTTTATTTTGTTGCAATATGGTAATTATTCCAATAAGGCGATCTATTTTCATTACTTACCTCCACAAGCTCAAGACATTCCTTATTTTAATATACTAAATATGACAACTGTATGTCATATTTAAAATAAAAATTTTCCTATCTAACTTGTACTAATCAAATATAAAATTATTTTCAATACCTTTTTCAAAAGACTATTTATAAATCATAAAACATAAAATAGCAAAAATCATTAAGATTTATGCTATAAAAAAAATAACAATATCTAATAAATTATGCTTTTTTTAATGTTTTTTGGTAGATAGTATGTAATAAGCTTTTCAAATATACTTTCAACGGATTATAGATATTTAACACAAGTGTATATTTATCATTATTTAATAATTTTCATATAAATCTTGTAATAATCAATAATAAAATTAACAAATAATAAAAAGCCACTATTCATATAATCAGTGGCTTTCTTTATATAGAATAAACATTTATATAAGATTATCAGTGCGTTCATTTACATTTTTTTATTATTTCACCATAAAATTTAACTGCACCCTGTATCTCATCCTCAGTAGGACTTTCCTTATTAATTCCTCCTATTAGTTTAAAAGGTCCATATGTGTCATAACCCCTACAGTAATATGTCCCAAGAATATTACATTTCTTTTTAGAAAGAATTCGCTTTATGCTTTTTGCATAATCTGTTAATGGATTTCCACATGTATACATAAGAAACACATTTTTACCTTCAGGCATTTTTCCTTCTGTTACTTTTTCAATTTTCTTATAGAATTTACCATAAGCAATGCCAGATGCAATTCCAATAAGGTCATATTCTTCCAATTCTATATCATCTTCTCTTACATTAAGTAGTACAACATCATATTCTTTTTTAATAGCATCACAAAGCTTTTTTGTATTCCCATGATGCCATGATTCATATAATATAGCTGTTTTCATCTTTATTCTCCTTTACTTTCATATTCTTTATCAAGGACCATTTAAATTTTTTCATTTCATCTATAGCATTTTTACTAATATTATCAATGAATTTTCTCCATACTTTACCTATTTGATTATGGTACACCAAATATCCTTTAAAAGCAACATTTTCCCTCTCCGTTAGATATAAGGAAATTTTAGCACTAGATTATGGTAATTCCTTACTAATATAATTGTGAATAATACATTCCCTATATAATTACGCACAATCCACCTCCTAAATGCCAATTATTTTAGTAGTTAAACTGTTTAGTATTTAATCAATATCACTTATTTTTATTACTGTCAATTTGTTTGGATTTTTTATCCACACTTGAGTTCGAATATCTACCTTCAATACTTCGAAAACTGTCTATCTTTGTGCCTTGTTTTTATGGGGATAAAGTGGTAATATTTTTATGAAATATTAGAAAAATAAAGCATAAATAAACGGAGGGGTATTAAATGAAGGGAATTGCAAAATATAGTTTTTTTTATAGTATATTAGGATTGTTCCTCGGAGCTTTTTATAGGGAGTTTACAAAATTTAATGACTTTACAGGGCAGACTGTCTTAAGCAGCGTACATCCTCATGTATTAGTTTTAGGTGCAATTTTCCTTTTAATTGTATTATTACTAGAGAAATCCTTTGAATTAACTAAAAATAAGAAATTTAACAAATTCTTTATAACATATAACATAGGACTTTTATTGTCCGTTATAATGATGGTTGTACGCGGTTGTGTAGAGGTATTAAACCTTCAAATATCAAAAGGAATAGATTTTTCAATTTCAGGTATTGCTGGATTAGGTCATATTATTATAACAATAGGTTATATCTTATTCTTTCAAGTATTGCTTAATAGAATTAATGCTACTAGCTGTGAAAAAAGTGAACTATAAATATGATTGTACCCCTTTTATTGGGCACCCAATGAAAGGGGTATTTTTCTTAGTCTCTTTAAATGTGCAAGTCCTTTTTTGAAAAAATAACTATGGCTGTTGAGAACAGTACAATGGCTCCTACAAAAAGAACAATCATTCCCCAGATTGCCCCCGATTCTCCTATAATAATGCCATCTGAATCAAAAAGGGTAAAGAATGTAGCATACTTCGCGTTTTCCAGCTTTTCCCCAGCATTAGCCATCATCTGAATAACAAAGCCAAGGGCTGGAATCCCGCCCCCAACTCCAACAGCATATTTGCTATCATTGAAAATACAGGAACATAAAAAGCATATACCACCTATAAAAAGATGAAGGCAGAGTACTCCGATATTGAGTAGTATAAATTTCCAGATATCAAGTTTTCCAGGAAAGGAAATTTCACAATCAACTATTCCAATCAGAGTAGCATAGAAAATCAAAATAATTATGCCTGTCACCATGACTTTCATCTGAGTAAAAGCAACAGTTTCCCTCTTAACAGGAGCTGATAATAAATATGTCATAGAACCACGGTCCACATGACGGGCAATCAATTTATTCACACTGAGTATACAAAAAAGCATAGGAAATACAAGCATGATAAATCCATACAGATAAGCCTCTAAAAATCCGACAAGCTCAGCAGATACAGGATTCATACCCACTATGGCCATTAGTTCAGGCATAGCCTTTGAAAATTCGTCAAGAGCGCTTCCCAATGCAGGATCAAACATAGAAATTATAACTACAAAATACATGGTAATAACTGCAGCAAAGATTAAAAGCATCTTCCAAATACCCTTAATACCGAGTTTATATAAGGTCCAATTTATCATGATTTATCTCCTCCATAATACTGCAGAAAAATTTCTTCCAGACTTTGATTGGGGGTAATAATATTCGTAACAGGGTAACGATTCATGACAGATATAAGCTCTTTAATATTGTTCTGCACTATCACAGTAACCTGATTCTTCGAAACCTCAGAGACATGCAGTCCCTCGCTAGCGAAAGCAGCTGCAGCCTTCTCATTTTCAAGTGTTATGACATATTTTCTGACCTGTGCTGCTTTTAATTTTTCCACTTCATCCATTGCAACGAGCCTGCCATTCTTAATAATAGCCACACGACTGCAGGTGCGCTCTACTTCTTCAAATATATGAGAAGACATTAGTATTGTTTTGCCCCTTGACCTCTCTTCCATCACCAATTCAATAAACCTATTTTGCATAAGCGGATCAAGACCGCTTGTTGGCTCATCAAGGATTAATACTTCCGGGTCATGCATGAAAGCTGCCACAATACCGATCTTTTGCTTCATACCTTTGCTCATTTTTTTGATCTTGCTCCTGGTATCCAGTTCAAAACGGTCCATTAACTCCTTTATACGCTTGTTTGTTTTAACCTTTCGATACTTCATCATAAAGTTTAAGAATTCTGTTCCCGTCATATCTTCAAAAAACACCATTTCTCCAGGAATATATCCTAGAGTTTTCTGGATATCAGCTCGATCTTTCCAACAGTCCATTCCACCGATAGTACAATAACCTTTTTGAGGCTTTAAAAAACCCATCAAATGACGGATTGTCGTAGTTTTTCCTGCACCATTTGGCCCAAGGAAACCAAACACCTCACCTCGATTAATTGAAAAGGATAAATCAAACACACCCCGTCCATTTCCGTAATCACGAGTCAGGTTTTTAACCTCACATATTGCCATATATACAACTCCTTAAACTATTATGGGCATGATACAAACAACCTTTTCCTAATTTTTCCTATTCATATCTAGGTATTATAAATAGCTGCCTAAAACAAATAGCAGCTGGATTTAAACAATCAATGGCATTATTTGATCCCAGATTGAAAATCCCTCTGAAACATCATGTCTTCTATTAAACAAGTACACTCGATAATCCTTTGCAAAACACTTATACATTAGTGCAAGAGATTTTCCACCACCTCTTAGACTTCTGACACTTAATCCTGGAACAATAATTATGTCCAACCTTAACCCTAAGCATGCTAGGATTTTAGAACACTTATAGATAACAACCATCTTCACATGGCTTTATGTTTTTATTTATCACTACATAATTTCATATAACATCTTTTTTATATCATTCAAATATCTTTCACGCATATTTCTCAACCATTTATCATTACTATCTACATTTATACGATAATCAGTTGATGTAAAAATATGGCCAATTTTGTTAAAATCAGAGATGTTATATGTTTTTTTAATAGTTTCTTTCAGTAATCTAGAAATCATACGATTCCTCCCATTAGCTTTACTACACATAAGGATTCTATTGCACCAATTCAGTCCTGAACACCACAGTCAACATTTCACAGTCTTTTATTTGCTTATTACATGAAAAGCCTTCTCCCGGGTCAAAGGTGTAATGCTGATAAAATTAGCCTTCCATTACCTTTTTAACTTTATATATATACCAACAAAGCAAGTATAAGGCTTGATAATAGTTTCAAAGTATTGCCTGTCGCTGCGTGCATACTCATTATCAATTGCAAGCCACTCATTCCATGCTTCTTCAAAGCAAGCCATTTCCCACGTTACCACTGATTCAATTCTGTCATGGCTGCCAATAAGCTTTTTCCAGTGTTTTGGACTTTTAAACATATAGGCTTCCTTACCAAGCCAATCGGATAATAGTTCTTCGGAGCGACCTGAGTATTCATCCTTCAAACCAGGAATACCGATTAAAATCACTCCGCCATCTTTCATAAAAGGAAGAATTTTTTCTTGGAAAAATCCCTGCTCCCCTGCAAAATAATGATATGAATCAATGCTAACCAAAGCATTGAATTGCCTTTCATTAAAATGCAAATTATTCGCATCTTCGCAAACAGGTGTTACCTGTCCAGAAATCCCCCATTTGGCAAATCGTTTCCCATTTTCTTTTGCACTTACCCAAAGGTCAATTGCATAGACCTTTGCTCCAGTCTCTTTTGCAATCACAAGACTCGTCAGCCCCATTCCACATCCCAAATCAAGAACTAAATCATCTGATGCCGGAAGTCTATATATCATATCATACACCTTTTTTCAAACTTTATTTTCCACTGATGCAATGTATATTGTCATGGCATCCTCTGCCTATTTTTACACAGATAAAATCATCTGGAGTTATTGTTGGACAGAAGAACAACCGTCTCCACATGGCTCGAGCCTCTTGGATTGATGTCTTAGGCTGATTTTTTGAACCTTACGTTTACGGGAACATGTCAATGGTTTTTGGTTGTTTTTAAAATTCTAGGTATGCGGAAACATATCAACAAAACACCGTGCTATTCGGTTCTATTGTTCACGACTAAATATAACTGTA
>DATCJO010000048.1:0-6912 GCA_036562765.1 Tissierellaceae bacterium
AGCCAAACTGAAATAGTCTCATTGGTATTGCAATCAGTGGCTGAAAATGTTATTCTATCCATAGGGTAATACCACCTTTCGTTTATTTTTTTTGTGATAAGTAACTATTTCGACAAAGGTGGCTATTACCCTTTATGTAATTATTGGTATATCAATTATTGGTAAATTTATACATTTTCATTGCACTTGTTTGCACAAAATTTTCGTAATTAAAAAGAATAAAAATTATGTCTATAAATATGAACCTAATTCTTTTACAAGTTTTATTATACGTTTCATGGTTTCAAGGCTTACACAATTTGGTATTGAATGATCCGAGCTAAATATGTAACCTCCTTTCTCTTTCATGACTGGAATAAGTTTTCTTATTTCCTCCTCAACAGCTTCCGGGTCATTCCACAATGCAGCATTCAAACCACCGTGCAACACCAATTTGTCACCATACTTCTGCTTCAATTCATATGGGTTCATACCTGCTTTAACCTCGAGCGGATTTAATGCATCTAATCCAGCATCCACCAAATCAGGTACAAAAGGACGAATATCTCCACATGAATGCAAATGTGCTTTCATCCCCTTAGAATGAGCCCATTCAATTGCTCGCTTCTGAACAGGTAACAAAAGTTCACGATATGTATTAAGAGAAAAGAACTGGTTGTGGTTATAGCCCATATCATCAGGCCATGTCATACAATCAAATTCATAACCTGCATCAATAATCATCTCAAAGTGTGCGATACACATATCCAGAAAATGATTAAACATTTCCACACACCATTCGGGTTCTTCTATCAGAGCCACCAGGAGTCGTTCTGTCCCAACAAACCATGAATGAGTCACATCAAATCCAAACCAAAAATTTGCCTGTATCCATGCCCCCGATTCACGCCATTTCCTATAATTCTTTTTTAGATATTCCCAATTAATACGATCTCTACTAGGAGTCATCCGTTGTTTGACTTTTCTCCATTCATCAGGACTTGTAACAGTAAAAGAAAGATACTGAGGTGTAGAATCAGGTATACGCTGTTGTCGTAAAGTAACCCCCCAAGACGTTGTATATGTAATAAAATCCTCCGTCTCTTCTAATACTTTACTCTCAAAGCGCGGTGATATATCCACACTTATATTTACAACACGGTCTATATCAAAGAAATCCACCCAATCAGCATCACCTAAACCCTCCTTCTGCCATCGAAGAATTGTACCCTTCCACGGTGTGTCGATTATGGGTACACGATCCGCTTCCTGGTGAGCATACATACGGGCAATACGTTCTCTTGAAGTCATTTTGATCACCCGAAATACCCCCTTTTTAAAGTTGCACGCTCTTGAAAAGTGCAAAAACCTCATTTTTATGTTTTTCAAAGGTCAGATTCTTAGTTTCACCCCTATTTTTTATTCGACTTTTACATCCAAATTTCCAGTTACCATCCCTGGTCTTTTTACTTATCCTTTCCTCTGTTACCCATCTCAATAAATTGTCTATTATCTTCAAATAGCTACATATAATATATCATAGAATTATGCAGTTATTCAAAGTCCCTTATTCTTTCTCTAACAATAATATCCCATACACCATCTTCACAGCACCATTTTAAAGCCTTATTCCTAAGGAAAGGCTCGCAACGCTGCGAGCGGCTCTCCTAACATTTTTACTTATTTCTCTCCTGGCATACCCTATCATACCTCACTGGGTCTTTGCCCTCACATTCCTTTGTACTGCCTCATAGGGAGTGATGGAGGTGCAGCTTTGTTTATATACAAGGTCTATGCCCTAATGGAGTGAAACCTGCTATCCTCCACCAATCTTGTTATCATATTCATCTGTTATATTATTTATATGCTATGCAGCTTGCAGTTGCTTTTCTCTAAAGCTCCCTAATACTTTCTTGGCATCATACTCCTCTTCCTTCTTTACAAGTGCAAATAAAATTTTTATCACCTTAGATAGCTATTACTATAAAAGCCTACTTCTTCTCAAGTGGATTCTCTCGCCTCGTCTTAAAATAAGTGTATAAAACCTTCATCTCTTTGTTCTTGCATACCATTACTATCGCAATCTGGTATAAAAGGTTCCTCAACATCGCTCGACCACGTTTCGAAATCCTGATCTTACCCTTGCGCTCCCCAGAGCTATCCTCTATTAAGTTTAAGCCAGCATATTTTTTAATCTGTTTCCAACCCTCAAATTGGCTCGGATCACCTATTTCTCCAAGTATACCCGCTACCGTCACTACGCCAACTTCAGGAATGCCCAATGTATATCTGTCTCTCCCCGTTCCCCTTAATTTAGGTCACCAAACATAATATACCATCACCAAATCACGCATTTTATGCTTCTTTCCCATCATTTGCTCCTAGAAAACCAGGCATTACCCTTGACATCATTGCTCCTCTGCGCCTGGGCAATCTTGTAAAAGTGCTTACTGTTTGAGATTTAATATGGCATTTTCATCCTTTAATGCCGTTTGTCGCAATTCCTTCAACAAAGAAACGTTGTAGAAGAATGAAAATTGTGACAACCAGAATCAGTGATATTTTAGAGGTAACGTTGGCCTTACCAATGCTACCCCGGCATATTACCCATTCCGTTTTCAAACCTTACCCCGTCAGTCCTTCATGATGATAAGCAGTATAACCCGGAGCTGGCCCCACCTCAGGTCCCATGGAGCCATGAACACGATAACGTAACTCCATCGAGTATTACCCGGTGGCTGAGGTTGGTCAACTTCGAGGCTTACACGCTTCCGACTTCAGTCGGGATCAGTTGCCTTATTAATTTAGTTAGCTTACTATATTACCAATATTAACTCATGTACATTATAGGAAAAAAGAATGTTTATAACAAATATCAAATATTTTAACTTTTAATACCAGTAATAGCAATTCCTTCAATGATTTGTCTTTGAAATATAATGTAAACAATCAAAACTGGAAGAACTGCTATTACAGTACCTGCCATTAGCAAAGGCCATTCTGTAATATATATACCTTTAAAATAGTTTAACAGAAGAGGCACTGTAAAGGTTTCTGGTCTATTAAGAAAAATTAATGGGTAGAGAAAACTATTCCACTGTCCAAGAAAAACAAATATTCCAAATGCAGCTAATGCTGGCCTGAGCAATGGAAGTATTATCGTAAAATAAATTTTTACCACTGATGCTCCATCTACAACAGCTGCTTCTTCTAAATCAGATGGTAACCCCATAACAAACTGTCTTAATAAAAAAACTCCAAAAGCGTTAAATAAAGCAGCAGGTAAAATTAATGACCAATGAGTTCCTGTTAGTTTTAGATCTCTCATCATTAAAAACAAAGGAATCATAGTAACTTGACCAGGTATCATCATAGTAGCTAAAAATAGAATAAACAGTATTTTAGAACCCGGAAAGGTTAATCTGCCAAATCCATATGCCGCCATAGAAGCCGTTAACAACTGACATAACACCACAACACTGGCTATATAAATGCTATTAAAATACGCTCGACCAAAGGGTAAAGCCTGTAATGATCTGGGGTAATTACTAAAAACTATTGGCCTTGGGATGAAAGTTGGTGGCACTTTAAAAATTTGTTCAAGATCTTTAAATGAACTGGATAGTGTCCAAATAAAAGGCAAAGTCATAATAACAGCACCTAGTATTAGTATGATATGCAATAATATTTGTAACAACCCTTGCTGCATACGGCGCTTAGATATCATAGTTAACCCACCTTTCAGACATTCTCATTTGGAATAATGTAACAATCAATATAATAACAAAGAGTACCATTGCTGAAGCAGTCGCATTACCCATACGGAATTTTATAAACGCACTTTCATATATATGATATACAAAAGTATAACTAGCCTTTGCCGGTCCTCCCTCAGTCATAACCATAGCCAAATCAAAAACTTGAAAAGAATTTATAATAGTCATAACGGTTACAAAAAAAGTAGTAGGTGAAATCATAGGTAGAGTTATATGAAGAAATTTATAATAACCATTGGCCCCATCAATTTCTGCAGCTTCATAATATGTTTTAGGAACGTTTTGCAGACTTGCTAAGAAAATCACCATATTATAGCCCAATCCCCACCACACAGCTACAATAGCAATTGCAGGCAATACCCATCGTGGATCAGTTAACCATTGAGGACCTTTTATCCCTATCATGCTAAGAAATTGATTTATCAATCCAAATTCACCATTTAATAGCCAAGTCCAAATAACACCTACCGAAACAGAACCTGTCACTACTGGCATAAAATATATAACACGATAAACTGTCTTACCATAAATATTTTTTACTGCTAATGCAACCAAAAGCCCTAAAATTATTACAAAAGGAACATGTAAAATCATATAATACAGTGTGTTTCTCAAACCTTTAATAAAATCAGGATTATTAAATTCAGCAATATAATTATTTAATCCCACGAATTTTTTTACAGGCGATATACCATCCCATTCGGTAAAACTAATACTTATGGTATTAAATAATGGTATAAGTGAAAAAAGAATGAGACCTATAAGTTGAGGTAGAACAAATATAAATCCCCATATTTTACGATTTTTGCTATTCACCTGCTCACCTTCTTTATTTACGATTTTAATAACATTTGATTCGCATGTTAAAAAGTTACTATTAAAAGTTTAGAGGTAGGGTACATTAGAATTATTCTAATGTACCCTATTTAAAAAATATATCAAAATCTAACCTAGCTGTTATTTAAAATTAGCTATAATTTCATTGGCTTTCTTTTCGGCTTTAGCAATCGTTTCCTCATAGGGTGCATTATTAACAAATGTCTCTTCAAATATAGCCTTAAGCTCTTCACCGAAACCAGGATATCTCCCATCTTTCATTTGTGGTGAACCATTAGCTATACCAACATCTCGTATTTTGAAAATATGTTCTACATGCTTGGGGACACCTGATTTAATAACAATGTCATCAATACCACTTATAGATGGAATTGCATTGCCAACACCACCCAGACGGGCCGATTGCCCCTCTTTAGAGCAATAGAAAGTAGCAAATTCCATAGCGGCTTCTAAATGTTTTGAATTCTTATTAACGCACATATATGCAGTAGCTATCCACACAGGTGCATATTTCTCGCCCGTCTTTGTAGGATAAGGAATATAATCAAAATCGATTTTTGCTTCATGGAAAGTGGGAGTATACCAACGACCTGCCGTTACATATCCAACTTGACCAGAAATAAAGGAAGCATCCGCTCCTTGACCTTTAGGAAGAGAAGCCGAATAGGTAAAACGGCCGTCTTTAATACGATCGACAATATATTTAAAAGCCTCTTTGGCTTTATCATCAAACCTATAGGTATCACCATCCCATACAGTTCCTCCGTTGGCATATACAAAACAATATACCCAGAAAGGATCTCCATTCATTATAAATCCCTTCTTACCGTTTGCTACCAATTTATCAAGAGTCTCATCAAAGGCATCCCATGTCCATCTATCTTCATTAAAATATTCTTGGGGGTCCTTTATGTTTAATTCTTTGAACATTTTAGGACTGTAGTACAACAAAACAGGATTGCAATCAACAGTAATACCATATATTTTACCATCATCAGTTTTTGCAGCTCCCCACAATCCCTCAGAGAATTCCTCAGGCTTTGCATAACTTTTCTCAGATTTCATAAAATCAGTCAACTCTGCAACTGTACCATTAGCAATAAGTTTAGCAATAGTACTTTCACCTGCATAAAAAACATCGGGGCCAGTTCCAGCAGCCAGTGAGGTGATAAGTTTCTGCTCATATCCTTCACCAGGAGCATTTTGAAATACAACTCTATATTCATTTTGCATTTCATTATATTTATCAACCGCCTTAGAAAGAACGGGAATTTCTCCAGTATTAGCCCATGAAGTAAAAATTAATTCTTTTACACTACCATCTTTCTGCTCTGTTTGGGATCCTTCACTACTGCTAGAAGTATTAGTTATGTTTTGATCTGTTTGAGCTCCTTGACTATCACTACTAGTACAAGCCATCACAGAAATTGAAATTGCGACAATTAAGATTAATACTGTTATATACCTAAAGTTATATCTTTTCATAAAATTGTTACCTCCTTCTATAATTTGTAAGTTCTCAAAAAGCACAAGAGCTTAACTTTTAAAATTTCAAGTCTAGTTTTGTAGTGTGCATTCTACTTCTTGTGAAAAGGTTTTCTTATCCAAATTTTCTCAAGTACTTTATTTAAGCTTTACGGATGGTTCAATTAATAATTGCCTTATTTTAAAAACAATTTAAGAATTAACCCAAAATCATTGTTTCCCAATTCTATTTTCTTTGTAGATTTTAATGTTTTGATTTTATTTTTTGCGAAACTAGCAACTTCGTGTAGATTATTAAAATAATTTACAATAGTCTCATTTTTATCATAATTCGAAGATCGAAATATAAATTCGTACGTTGCTTAAGCTTGATAAATTTTCATTATCCCTCCCTTCCGAATAATAATTTTTTAAGAACTTCTGTTATAACAAAAAGATAATATGATGAAAAAGTTATCGCACATGGTTGCATAATTCAAACGCAATCCTAAGTTCCTTGCACTTCTTTTCTCTAATAGGGTTTGAAATTGTAGCAATGTGATTAAACTGTGCTTCATTCATTCCATAATTTACATCTTGCAAAAAGCAACTAATTTGTTATTATGATTTACAATGGTGGTTTGTATAGTTACTACCCCCCCTGTGGTGAATTTTTATGATAAATAAATTTATTACAGCTTTTAGTAACTATGCCATATTTATGGTAACCTTACCAATTTTACTTGTTTTTTTGCAGAATAAGAGTTAAATAATTGTTCTCTACATTATTTTTAACATTATTCCAAATATAGGAATACAATCTAGACACTACATAGATTCTATAACTAATCTTATT
>DATCJO010000052.1:0-2435 GCA_036562765.1 Tissierellaceae bacterium
TACTTCACTTTGTCAATAGTCAAAGTGAAATTTTTGCACTATAATTGTTATGTGAAGTAAATTCACATATAATAAGTATGGAGGTGAATAATATGCTCTTTAATGAAATTCTCAGGCAGTTAAGAACAGAGAAAAACTTAAGTCAAAAAGTTGTAGCCGATGCTATTGGTGTAGATAGAACCACCTATACAAAATATGAAACAGGCAAAAGCCAACCCGACTTTACTACAATACAAAAATTAGCTGAATTTTATTCGGTATCAGTCGATTATCTTTTGGGCCGCACCAACATCCGCAACCCATACATCCCTGAAGAATATACCCAAAAACATAAAGTGACCAAGCGTGACCTAATGCAGTATGAAGACTTCATCAAGCAGGCCGGCATCTTCTTTATGAACGATGAAGTCGCCGAAGAAGACAAAGAAAAGCTTTTTCGAGATATATCTGAGCTCTTCTGGAAGGCAAAGGAGATGAACAAGAAGAAATACGGCAGAAAGAAAAAGGCTGAGCAGTAGGGGGGTGCTTTGCATGAGAAAAAATATCCATGCACGTGTGAAGCACCTCGTCCAGAAATATGAGACAAGAGATCCGCTTAGGTTGGCTAAATACCTTAATATACACGTCGTACATAAAGAATACTCACCCCAAACAAAGGGGTATTACATAAAGACTATAAGAAACAAATTCATAGTAGTGAACAGCACCCTTGATGAGTATAGTCAGCGTATCGTATTGGCTCACGAGCTGGGCCATGCTATCCTGCACTCATCGGAACCGATTTATTTTATTAGAGAGTATACTTTATTTCCTGTTGGCCCATATGAACATGAAGCAAATAAATTTGCAGCAGAGCTTTTGATTGATGATTACGATATTAAGGAGATACGCTATGAAACAGTAAGCTATATTGCCAATACGTTAGGAGTTAGTGAAGAATTGGTAAAATATAAAGTGGGAATATTAAACAATTAATGTAAAATTTAAGCAATTAGAGGGGGAATTGCAGGGAGGGCAAAATCATGAGCACCAGGCAAACTCTTTTAACCGAGGAAGAAGCTAATACTATAATTGCAATGGAAAAAGTCATTGTTGATGACATAATATGGAAAAGAATGGACGAAAAAGCCTGTTTTGAGTTTAATGTACCAGTGCTATTGGATTATCCGGGTAAGTTAGTATTGATTGGTACAAAAAGTTTCTTTAGAGAAAAATATTCTTTTACCTTATTGTACAACAACGAATTTAGAATACGTGGACTTGATGTAGGCAAAGGTCACCGTAATCCACCTGATAAGAAACAAGTGGGCAAAAAACATAAACATAAATGGACTGACCTGTATAAAGACAAATGGGCGTATGTGCCTAATGATATAACTGATGGCGCAAAAGTTACGCAAGCACTCTTTGAATTTTTTAAAGAATGTAACATAATATATAAAGGGAAAGCAATCGAATATCCTAGCTATCAGTACTCCATAGACGATTTGACGTAGGTGATTAAAATGTTAATTGACGAAAAAGTGCTTAAAGAACAAATAAATAAATTTCCTGAGATGTTTTATTTCGAAAAAGAAGAACAGCTATACGTAATCAAAACGCCATTTGAGTATCCTGATGGCGATGAAATAGATCTTTATCTTTTTACTAAAAACAGTAAAATTATCATAAGTGATCTGGGAGAAACCATGCAATACCTCGCTTCCTATAACATTGAAGTCAAAAATTCTCCCAAAAAAATGCAAGTTATAGAAGATGCTATCAGAGGTACTTGTATAGAATTCTTCAGAGGTCAATTTTTTGTTACACTAGATGAACTATCCGAAATTGCATTTGCTGTTATTGATTTGGCTCAAGTTATTATTCGTGTTTCTGATTTAATTTATACTATACGTGGTAGAACATTTGCATCTTTTGAAGAAGACGTAAAGGAATTTTTAGAGGTAAATAGATATCCTTATGAGGAGCAGTATCTCGTTACAGGTAGTTCTGGACTAGATTATAGAATTGATTTTGCAGTTAAAAAAGACAGCCAAACTAAACTAATACAACTGATAAGTCCTCCCAATCCTAGTAATATAAGTGCTCAACTGAATAAAGTAATAAGAGTATGGGTAGACATTTTGCCAGTAGTAGAAAACAAAAAAATGTTATTATCTTTATTCGACGATACTGCAATTTCATATAGGCCTGAATTTATAAAATTAGCTGAACGAGTCTCTATTCCATTGATATGGAGTAACAAAGAAAGCATAAAAAAACATTTAGATGATGTCGCATAAAATACAGTCGAATCATATATTGCAGGCCAAATAACAGGTGATATAAAAAGTATCATGAACTTTACTCCAAAGAATGAGTTAGACGAGGCATTAAAAGCATTAGATCAAATAACATTAGAACTATTTAAATCCTTATCCATTAGTGAAAATTTT
>DATCJO010000059.1:0-5551 GCA_036562765.1 Tissierellaceae bacterium
GTTATAACTTTATCAATTGTTTGATTTATGACTCTTAAACGGGTCATTTCTTTTTGTGTCATGTTGAATATCTCCTCTCTCATGTATGACATTATATCAGAATAATTTCAATATGACATTATCACAGAATAACAACACACCATTTTATTTTTCTCTTGACAAGATATAATTTTTATTTTATTATTTAAGTAAACGTTTTACTAAAACGCTTAATTTAATTATCTGATTTGGGTCTGGGTGGGAAAATATGGCTGTAACAATAAAAGATATTGCTAAATTAGCCAACGTATCAATTGCAACTGTATCAAGAGTAATAAACAATAAACCCGGAGGGGTTAGTGAGGAGACCAGAAAAAGGATTCTTGAATTGGTGAAAGAACTAGGATATCAGCCGAATGCTATTGCGAGAAGTCTGGTTACTAAAAAGACAAAAACTATTGGACTTATTATACCAGATATTTCTAATCCTTTTTTCCCGGATATTGCGCGAGGAGTGGAAGACGGTGCATATATGTACGGTTATAACGTTTTTTTGTGCAATACCGATGATAATTTAGCTAAAGAAAGTGAATATATAAATGCATTAAAAGAAAAATATGTTGATGGCATCATATTTACGAGCAGCTCTATTCCTAAACATGAACATATGGTAGCTCTTATAAAAAGTGGTATTCCGGTTGTTATAATAGATAGACGTATTGATTTTGAAGATGTCTATGGTGTGTTTGTTGATAATTATGAAGGTGGTTACATTGCGACAAAATATCTTATAGATTTGGGACATAGAAGAATTGCTTGTATAGCAGGTCCGCTGCATACTACAACTGCTAAGGATAGGTTGGAGGGTTACAAAAAAGCTCTGATGGAAAGCGGAATCAGCATTGAAGAAGAGCTTATATTCGAGGGGGATTACAAAATAAATAGTGGTATAGTTGGTGCTGAAAAGGTATTACAGCACAAAATCACGGCTATTTTTGCGTGTAATGATTTAATGGCGTATGGGGCATATAAAACAATAAAATCATTAGGATATAAAATACCAGACGATGTTTCGGTAATCGGTTTTGACGATATACAACTTTCACAAATACTGGAACCGCAGCTTACGACAATAAAGCAACCTGCGTACGATATGGGATTAACTGCTGCCAGCATGTTAATCAAACTTGTAGAGGGTCAAAAATTAAATAAAAGGGTTATCAATTTTAAGCCTCGGTTAATTATACGCCGAAGTACAAAAAGTATTTAAAGGTGGTATGCAAAATGGGGAAAATACTTGTCGTTGGAAGTATAAATATGGATATTGTTATAAGGGTTCCGCATATTCCCTCAATTGGAGAAACCGTTATTGCTTGTGAAATGAAAAATTATGGTGGAGGGAAAGGCGCTAATCAGGCTATTTCAATTGCAAGATTAGGTGGTAATGTTTATATGATTGGTAGGGTAGGAAGTGATAATTATGGTAAGAAGTTATATTATGACTTGAAAGAGAACGGTGTAGATGTTGAAGGAATAGAATTTGACGAGGATTTGCCAACTGGCAGGGCGTACATCAGTGTAAGCGAAAAAGGGGAAAATAATATAGTTGTTTTTCAGGGTGCAAACAAAAACCTTGGTGTAGAGCAGGTTGTGAAATATCAAAATGTTTTTAATGAAGTTGAAATGTGTGTACTTCAATTGGAAATACCGCTAGAAACGGTAAAATTTATTGTTAATTTATGTCATCAGAAGGATATAAGGGTAATATTAAACCCCGCACCAGCAAGGGAACTGTCTGATGACATTTTAGAAAAGATTTATGTTTTGACTCCTAACGAAACGGAACTCTTTTTCCTGACGAAAAACAAAATAGAGTCAGTTTCTGATATTCAAAATGCATCAAAGTATTTATTGGACAAAGGAGTCCAAAATATTATAACAACTATTGGAGAGAAAGGGTGCTTTTTAATAAATAAAGACATAAAGAAACTATTTAAAGCTGTAAAAGTTGATGTTGTCGATACCACTGCGGCTGGTGATTCATTTACGGGAGCGTTGGCTGTAGCGCTTGATGAAGGTAAAAATATTGAAGAAGCGGTAGAGTTTGCTACATATGTTGCAGCTTTAACAATTACGAGAGAAGGAGCCCAATCTTCCTTGCCCTATAGAGAGGAAGTTGAAAAATTTATTTCTGAAAGAAGCAAAAAAGTATCAAATTAAAGACTTTTTATTGGGGAGGAGGGGATAAAAGCACAAATGAAAATTGAGGAAAATGGAGTTACGGCTACCATTTTTACCGACCTGAGAAAAACCGGACCATTTGTACAGTATGAAGAAGAAGATATTAATGTTGCCTTGAAGAACACCCTATATAGTGTTGTCGTCTATGATACCTTTAATCAACCTGTCGGTATGGGAAGGATCATTGGTGACAATAGAATTGCATTTTTTATAAAAGATGTTGTTGTGGTTCCTGAAATGCAAGGCAAAGGGATTGGAACACTAATAATGCGCTCCTTATTTGACTATATTTCTAAACATGCCTGTAAAAATGCTTATATAGGATTAATGAGTACTCCGGGCAAGGAGGGTTTTTACGAAAAATTTGGGTTCATCAGACGTCCTAATGATCAATATGGTGCCGGAATGGTATTATATTGGAAATAAGTTACTTTTATATTTTCAAGGGGGATTAAAAATGATAAAGAGAAGGCCAATTATAATTGATACTGATCCGGGAATTGATGATGCTGTGGCTATTACAATTGCTCTTTTTAGTGAGGAACTTGATGTTAAATTAATTACTACTGTTGCTGGTAATGTGGATGTAACTAAAACAACTAATAACGCTTTAAAATTACTAAAATTTTTTAATAAGAGAATTCCTGTAGCTAAAGGTGCTGCCGCTCCGCTAATTAGAGAAGCAACAGATGCTTCTAATGTTCATGGGGAAAGTGGTATGGATGGTTATGATTTTGAGAAAGGGGATGTATCCAATCTTTTAGAGGAAAATGCAGTGAATGCCATGTACAATACCATAATGAGTAGCGATGAACCAATTACGTTGGTTCCAATCGGACCTTTAACGAATATCGCACTATTATTAAAAGTATATCCGGAAGTAAAATCCAAAATTCAAGAAATAGTCTTAATGGGCGGTTCTACAGGAAGAGGTAATAAAGGTGTTTTATCCGAATTCAACATTCATTTTGATCCTGAAGCGGCGAAAATAGTATTTTCTTCTGGGTTACCTATTGTGATGGTTACGCTTGATGTTGGGTTAAAAGCATTAGTATACCCGGAAGATAGTGCTAGGATTAAGGCATTCAACCGGACGGGAGAGATGATATATTCGCTTTTCAAGCATTACCGCAGTTTTGGTCTGAAAAATGGATTAAAAATGTATGATAGCTGTGCTATTGCTTATTTATTGAAGCCACAAATGTTCACTGTTGTTGATGTGTATGTTGATGTTGAACTCTCTGGAAGTCTAACAGCAGGAGCTACTATTGTCGATTTGAAAGGCTACTTAAAAAAACCGCCAAATGCTAAAGTTTGTGTAGATATCGATCAGGATATGTTTAGGGATTGGTTTTTAAATGCATTGAAAAGATGCGATTAGCAAGCAAAAATTGGTAGTAAAATCTTCAAATTATTTAGTTTTATTTTTCATAGGGTTTCCTCTATTTTCAATTTCGATAAGAATTTGATAAAAATAGAAGAAACCTCTTGAAAGTACACTATAGAACCCATTAATCTGTGAGGCTTTTGAGCTGTGGCATTGATTTAATAAAATAAAAAATAAAGGAGTTGAAGGGATTTATGCAAACATTTTTAATGTACTTTTTTGCGGTGTTGGCTTTTGGTGTTGTTATTTACATGTTAATTAGAAAAGCGGATATCAAAGTTACTTTGTTTGGTGTTGGCATTCTTCTGCTTTATGTAGCCGTAATTATGGGAAATAAAGTATCTGAAACCGGATATCCAGCTTTAGCCCCATTCCAAGCAGTTGTTAATGCATTCCAATCAATCCTTCCCAAAGCAGGGATAGTTATTCTACTCTTGGGCGGTTATGCACGCTATATGAGCGCTATAGGTGCCAATGATGTCACTGTTCATGCTCTCACAAAACCGCTTAAGGGAATAAAATCTTCTTATGTTTTAGTACCGTTTATATTTTTGATAGGAAACTTTTTATCACTGGTCATTCCGAGTGCATCCAATATGGCAATAATTTTACTTGCGACTTTGTATCCAGTGCTAAAAGCAGCTGGAATGTCAACTCTTACAGCTGCCGGTGTTATTGCTACTACTGCTACCATAATGCCCACACCTTTAGGTGCTGATCATGTTGCTATGTCAGAAGAACTTGCACGGCATCCCGAATTTACTGGTTTGACAACCATAGAATATGTTTATAGGTATCATGCGCCAATTTCTATACCTACACTGTTATTAATGGCTGTAATTCATTATTTCTGGCAAAAGTATATGGATGGACGCCAGATAGCTAAAGGTACAGTATTTGCAGAAGTTGAAGCTGATACCTCAAAAGCTGTTAATACCGAAGGTGGTATGTTTTTTAAAACCGTTTATGCAATTCTACCGTTATTCCCGATAATCCTATTATTAGGTTGTTACTTGATCGGTATGATTGGTGGTGGTCCATCAATTAACTTATCGGTAGAATTAGCAGTATTAATTAGCTTAGTAGTTGCTATTTTGTGCGAATTAATTAGAAAAGGGAAACAAGCTGTAAAAGATGTTGACACTTTTTTCAAAGGCATGGGAGGAGCTTTCGATGTTGTTGCTTTGTTAGTTGCTGCAACGGTCTTCGTTGACGGTATAAAAGCAATTGGGTTAATCGACGCTTTACAGGCTGTAATGCAGAATACCGCTGCAGCAGGATTTATATTACCGCTTATCCTGGTATTATTAACAGCATTAATTGTTATTTTGAGTGGAAGTGGGACAGCCTTATTCTATGCTATGGTTCCATTGGTATATGATTTATCGGTAGCAGCTGGGATCAGCCCATTTGCAATAGCTATTCCAATGAATTTTGCCGGTAACTTATTACGCGCAGTATCTCCAGTATCTGCAGTTGTTGTGATAGTCGCAGGAGCTACAAAACAAAGTCCAATGGAAATTGTAAGACGAACATCGGTACCAATGATTGCCGGCGTAATATTCATGTTTGTTTTGTCGATGATTCTATTTTTATAAAAAATTTTTATTAGAACGATAGGTGGGTATTTTTTCCTTAATACCCACCTTTTAATTTTTAAACCAAAATAATATATGCGGATTACCGCACCTTTAATTCTATCCAGAGGGGATGGGGCGGCTCAATCTCTTTTTAGACATATATAGGCTTAACTCAGTTTTTTTCAGAATAATTTCAATATGACATTATCACAGAATAACAACACCTTATTGAATTGGTATATTGACAAATGTGAGAGCCAAGGGTTATAATTATACTGCAACCCCACCCTAGGTAGGGTAGGGTAGTCTGGGATTTGTGGTTATGTTAGAAATCATGAAGCGGTCATAATTATGTTACGAATCA
>DATCJO010000071.1:0-6854 GCA_036562765.1 Tissierellaceae bacterium
CGGCTTACAGATTTACTCATCAAATGCGTGAAATTTGAAGGCTTACAGCCTTCAAATTTCTTTTATACTGAGTTATGAAATAAAAACATTGTAGATGATTTGATTTTGTGTTATAATGATATCGTTTGCTTTATTCTGCAATATTTTTAAACCTGTCTTATTTGGATTAAAATAAGTTTTTTATAATCATTAATCCAACTATGCACCTATGTTAAGTAATAAAGATTGTACTAACTATATGAATTACTGTTATAACATTTTAGATATCAAAAAATGCAGCTATTTAGGTACATATCCTATTAGTACTGCTTATATTTATTTACTATTTAGTAAATAACACCAATAAAATTATAATCATAATTGATATTCCATGATTTAAAGATTAAGATTATTTTCTTATTATTGTAACTCACCTAATGTTGAAGCAATTCTCACCGCTACTGTTCCACTAAGGGCAGAACCATCTGTTGACGTAATATTAACATATCTTGTTTTAGATGAAAATAAGCCAACTTTACCTTCATAGTATTTTGTAACTCGTTTTCCTGCGCCAACTGTGAACTCTTCTATGACGTCTCCAGTACTAGTCTTATATGTGACAGTTACATTATATTTCCTAGAGCTTGTATTATCTATCCAAACCTTATAGTAAGTCATATCCGAAGTCAAATCAAATCTAACAGATTGAGATCCATTTGGGTCTGTTAAACTCTTATCAACAACTTTTTCTGATGCCATTAGGGATATTCCATCTGTATCTACATTGACAGTATAAAAACTTTCATCATTCTGTAAATTGCTTAAATCCTCCTCAATAGTTTTTATACAGATATCTTTACCATCATTTAAGGCTCTTAACTCATTTACATTCAACGGCTCAATTTCCGTCCTAAGTAGCTTATCTACCATTATCCCATCTTTACTAGTAGCATATACATTAATTGAAATTAATGAAACAACCACTACAAGTGCTAGTATGACACTAAAAAACTTTTTCCTCATTTCCATTATCCCCTTTCTAATCATGTAGTTTTTTAAATTAATGTTTGCATTTTAAATTTTCATTGGTATCACATCATTTCATTTTATAGAGCTTTTTCTGCTCTTACTTATATAACGTTTGAAAGAATGTTTTCCCTACAAAAAAACTTTAATTTTTTAAAAAACTATTTGGTATTTTTTACTTTTCTGATATAGATTCTGCTATCTTGTTTAATTCATTTATAGATATTTTTCCCCAGAGACTAAAGGTATAACCATCCATATTCCATATGACTCCATTGTCAAACCTATCATCTACTGCAGTTATAGAGAATGCTTTATTATCCAATACTACATGGCTATCTATTTTATGATTTTCATTATCAACAGATATATTTGTAATACTATTTTCTGGACGATAAGAAAATCTAATTTTATCACCTTGGTTATTTATAAACTCCATATTTGTGACATTTCCTAGTTCTTCATAATTTTTTTGCAGATATCCTTCAGGCAAATATTCTAAAGTCCACTCTTTCTTCTCAACAATTATTTCTTCATCTCTAAATGTAAATGAAGTGAATTTTTCATACCATTCAACAAGAACTTTTCCTACTGCTGCACGAACTTCAGTATTAAAAAGCAATGTACCAAACAGCAAGCCTAATACAATAACAAGAATTGATGCTACCCTTCTACTGTAAAGCATAGCATTCTTTAAAAATTTTCTTCTATGGTCTTTTACAAAGAGTTTTTTCATCCGCATTTCAAATTCCCAAGAAAATGAATATATCTCAGCGAGTTGTTCATTTGTTGGAATAGAGTCAATCTTTTCATTAAAATCATCAATGACTGCTTGACGAAATAGCGCTTCAAAAATCACATCATTTACTTGATCTTTATTCATTATACTTCACATCCTCCTCCATAAGCTTGCGAACTTTTGCTTTCGCTCTCATAATTCGTGTATCAACATGTTTTGGGGTCATACCTAGTTCCTCTCCGATTTCTTTATATGACATATTTAGGAGATACTTCATAACCAGCACTTGCTTACTTATTTCATCAATTGTATTCATATGCTTACGGATAAGTTCATACTCAGACTCAAAAATAACTTGCTCTTCGACAGGTATCTCGTCTGACTCAAGAAATATTTCTAATTCCTCCATTGATTTATTAGAATAAGGTTTTTGCTTCCTTAATAGATCAATACATTTATTCCTTACTATAGTAACGGCTGAACGGCGAAAATCCATACAATCTAAATTTAAATATTTTTCTTTTCCCTTTATGATGGATATAAAAGCATTATGTACTGCATCCTCAGCCATACTTTGATTCCTTGTAATCTTAATAGCATAATGAAACAGAGCATATTTATGCTCCTCATACAGGTCCTCCATCTTTTTCCTTTCCTGCTCTGTTTCAAGCATGGATAAATAAACAGTCAGCAATT
The DNA here is from genome assembly GCA_036562765.1 of Tissierellaceae bacterium. Classification (GTDB taxonomy): domain Bacteria; phylum Bacillota; class Clostridia; order Tissierellales; family Tissierellaceae; genus JAAYFT01. Next base: position 2,441 of record DATCJO010000071.1, read on the forward strand.
TACTCCCACCTTTATCTCTACAAGTTTATTGGTTCCAGTACGTATTCATGCTCCACTAAAAATACACTTTTACTTTATACAAACTTCTTTATATATCTTTTTAACTCAATGTTCATGGAATTCATTGCTTTTTTAGTTGCTTTTATTATAACATACTATATATGGATATATAAGTCTTTTCAAGGTATAATTGTAAACTCGGGTTCTCGCTGGACTTATATAATTACACTTATTTATAAAAAATAAAATTTTTGTATTTGTCAACCCAAAACTGTGCCATATTTTAATCGAAAACTGGGCCAGTTGAAACAAAAAAATTAATTGCTTTTCTCCAACCACTCTTTTGTTTCTTTTATCCTATAGGAATCTCCATTCATATTTATTACATAGGATTTATGGGTCATTCTATCGATTAAGGCGGCTGTTAAGACTGCATCATTAAATATCTCATTCCATCTATCAAAAGATAAATTTGTAGTAATTATTGTGGATTTTCTTTCGGCTCTTAGGGAAAGAAATGTAAATAATAATTCGCTTCCCTCCTTGTCAAATGAGATATAGCCTAGTTCATCTATTATTATTAAATCGTATTTTTCAAATCTTTTTTCAAATGTATATAGCTTTTTATCACTCCTAGTTTCTTTAAGTTCATTTATTAATGATGCAGCTGTTGTAAAAAAAACTTTGTATCCTTCATTACAGGCATTAATGCCTAGCCCTATTGATAAATGAGTTTTACCAGTTCCAGGATTTCCAGCTAAGATAATATTTCTACTTTCATCTATGAAATTTAATGTTCTAAGCTCTTTAAATCTATTTTTAGCGTCTTCAGGCAGATAATCTACCTGAAGTTCATCTAGATATTTTTTATATGGGAAACGAGCATTTTTAATCCTATTTTTCTTTCCATTTTCCTTTCTAACGTCATAGGCCTCTATGAAAATATCTTTTAAAAGCTCTTCGTAAGGTTGGTTTAATCTATATGCTTCTTCAATCTTCATTTTTAATCCTTGATTTATTCCTGGGATCTTTAATTCTGATACATACTTTTTAATTTCATTTATTGTTTCATTCAATTTTTATAACCTCCCACTGATTTTAAATTAAACATGTCATTTAATATTGATATTTGCTCTAATGATGCCTTTTGAATTGATAAATCTTTAGATTCTAAGGGCTTATCCACAGTGGGAACCTTGAATACTACATTTCTAATGTTATCTGTATTAACCATTTCTTTTTTAATTTTTTCTAATTCCTTTACTGCTTTTAACACACTTTCCAAATCTTTTTCTTTTATTAATTCCAAAAGTACTATGAAATCTTTTGGATTATTGATATAATATTTATGATATATTTCTTGAAGTTCTGGAGAGAGCTGATGTCTACCTACACTAGAATGCAGCGCTCCAGGCTTCTTTTTTAATGTATGGATAAAATGATTTATATCCACAGTCCAATGGTGGGTTGAGTAGGACCTTAGGTGGGTTGCTATTAATTTATCTTTGTAATATACTTCTATATTTTCTGGATAAATCTTTGCCATTACAAATTTACCAACAAGATAATCTGGTACTGAATATTTATTTTGGTCTATATTAATCACACTGTATTTATTAACTCTAGCTTCTACTCTTCTGGATGTATCATAGGATGGTTTTAAAGGTATTAGATATTCCATCTCCTCATTTAAAGTATCTACTGGGCTCCTATTTTCAAGCCAATTTCTATTTTTAGAATTAAGCTTAAACAGCTTGTCTTCTAGGTGCTTATTGGCTTCTTCTATTGAATTAAAACTATTTTCTGATGAAAAAGCTTTTCTTCTAACAAATTCTACCCCCTTTTCTACATGACCTTTTTCATTACCTTTGGCTATATTACAAAATCTATATCTAAATCCATAGTACAAGGATATTTTAATTAAATCTTCTGTAGCCTCTTTCTCATTTCTCCCTACAAATCTTTTTACTGCCTGTTTCATATTATCGTAAACTACTTCCCTATGAACACCTCCAATTTTATTAAAAGCCTTAACATGAATGTCTAAAAAATTTTCCATTTTCTGATTGTGGTAAAGCCTTGCAAAATGGTATGATCCTTTTGCTGTTGTAAAAAGCCCCATATTTAAAACAACTTCACGGCCGTCAATGGTAAGTTTAACCTCTCCCCAATCAAATTCTAATGTTTCCCCTAAGTCATAGAATTGTCTTATATACGCTTCCTTTGTTTCATAGGTCTCTTTAATGTAGTTACAAACTGTGGTATAGCCAATATCAAATCCTTTATCTACTAGTTTTTCATGTATATCTACCTTTTTCATTAACTGCTTAGATCTTCCAGCCAATCGGTTTTTTTCATTTTCAGTAATAAGTTCATCTATTTCCTTAATTACTTCATCAGTTAATTTAGTTCTAGACCTATTGCTTGTATCATACTTTGGCTCAGATGCCATCTCATCAATTAGAAGATATATTTCAGCCTTATTGCGACCCTCATCTTCCTTTAAAACCTCTAATATTTCACTTTTAGATTCAAATTCTTTAATATACTTTTGTACTGTAGTTCTAGAAATACCAAGTTCTTTACTAATTTGCCTTTGTGATTTGTTTTCCCTGAAATATCCTATTAATATTTCAGCTTTTTGGTCCATCTTTATCACCTTCTATCTCCCCCTAAAAAAATACTTATAGGGGAATTATATTTTAAGGTGGACCAGTTTTCAATTGAAATGGTGGCCTACTTTTAGATTAACATAAACAGAAATTGCTATTCTAATTAAACTAAATGGAATATTAGAAAAAGGCTCAATTAAAAAAGTCTGGAAGAGGGTTATTAAAATAGTGTCAATTTGCATACTTGTTTTAGCTAATTTTTATGCTGTTTTCATATGTCTTTTTGTTATTGGTGGAAGTTATGAAGAAATAGGAGTAGAAATTCATGATGGTGAAAAGTATGTAGTTAGAGATATTGCTCCATGGATAAAGGTAAGGCCACTATATAATTACCATTTATATAAAAATCCATTTGTCTATAATGCAAATATAGTATATTTTGGTGAGGTTAAATTAGGGGAGCCTCTTATTGAAGAAGATAATATAGGGAAAACAAATACTATACCAGGAAAAATAGATGAAGATACTAATGGATATGAAAAAATAGATATAGAGGAAATAGAAATACTTCCAGCTAATATAAAATACATACAAAAAATTGACAGTGATTTAAACTATGGTTTTTATCATATAGATCGTGCAGGTCATCAATATTTATATGGATTTGTCAAATCTAAGGATAATGGGGCATCATGGGAAATAATTTATAAATTTCCTGCAAATAGTGAAATTTACTATGGACATTTTTTAGATGAAGAAATTGGTTTTGTTAATTTTGGTTCAGATGATGAATTATCCCTTCTTATGACTAAAGATGGTGGATTAAATTGGAATAAGGTTTCAATTGATATAGCAGAAGGGAACAAGGGTATGGTTTATGTTCAGAATGTAGAAAAGATTGGAGAAAAAATTGAATTAACATTAGGGCTCCCTTCATGGACTGGTTCTAGTAAGAGGATTAAATATTATTCAATAGATGGGGGGATGTCATGGAAGTTAGATGAATAGGATAATCAATACTAATAAAGAAAGTTGTCGTTGATAATTAAGCTAATATTATGATATTATAAGGACAAGGTAATCGGAAAAGCAGGGTGTGGTTGCCACCTCATTTCAGATGAAAGGAGGTGGTGTGATATGAATACATATGAAGCCATATCGTTAATGATTATGTTTTCTATGTTAGTAATATCACTAATCTCCTTGATTATTGTTATGATTAAGGGTTCTATAATAAATGTTGGGGTGGAAAATAATTTACCCTAACATTTATTTTTTCTAAAAATAAAATGCACTCGTGAAATAAACCTGCTAAAATGTTATTTGGCTAAAAAAAACATAGAAAGGAGGTTTATTCTCAAGTGCAATCTAATTTTATCACACAATTATTAAATTTAAAAGGGGTTAAAGTAACTAAAATATCGCATGAGGATTCTTTCGTTAAAATCTACATTACAACTGATCCAAAAGAGCATATTTGCCCTGCTTGTGGTGCTAAAACTTCTAAAATTCATGACTACAGAGAACAGACAATTAAGGATTTACCTTTTCAATTTAAGCACACATATCTTGTACTTCGAAAAAGAAGGTATGCTTGCTCTTGTGGAAAGAGGTTTTATGAGTCTTATGACTTTCTACCTCGCTATCACCGCATGACTAACCGTTTAGCATTTTTTATTTGCCAAGAGCTTACCAAGCTAACTAGTCTAACTTCTGTAGCTAAAGTGGCCAACGTCTCTGTTTCTACTGTTATTCGTATCTTTAATCATGTTAATTATGGTACTCCTACACTACCTAAGGTT